>QHRA01000108.1 GCA_003221295.1 Verrucomicrobiota bacterium
GAAAACAACGCAGCAGGTTAGTCCGGAAACACCGGCGCCGATGATGGCTGCGCCTTTTCGCACGCGATCAGGTTTCCATCAGCAAGACCGCGGCGCCATTGAGCTTTCCCTCGCGCAATCGCGTCAGCGCTTCGTTCGCCTGCGCCAGCGGGAAGGTTTCTGTTTCGGTTTTTATCGGGACGCGTGGCGCAATTTCCAGAAACTCTTCGCCATCGCGGCGAGTGAGGTTTGCGACCGAGCAAATCGCGCGTTCGCCCCAGAGATCGCGATAGGGAAATGCGGGGATGTCGCTCATGTGAATGCCGGCGGAAACTACGACGCCGCCTTTATCGAGATGACGCAATGCGAGCGCCATGAGCGCGCCAACCGGTGCGAAAATGATCGCAGCATCCAATTTTTCGGGCGGCGCTTCATCTGAGCCGCCAGTCCATTTTGCGCCGAGACGTTGGGCAAATTTCTGGGTCTCTGAATCACCCGGACGGGTGAAAGCGAAAACTTTCCGCCCTTCAAAAACTGCGACTTGCGCGATGATGTGGGCGGCGGCACCGAATCCGTAAAGACCGAGCCGTCTCGGATCGCCACATTTTCGCAACGCGCGAAACCCGATCAAGCCCGCACACAACAACGGCGCGGCCGCGACATTCTCGAACTGATCGGGTAGAGGAAAACAAAAACGCGCATCGGCCACGGCAAATTCCGCGTAGCCGCCGTCGATGTTGTAGCCGGTGAACCGCGCGCGATCGCAAAGATTTTCGCGGCCGGAACGGCAGAACCTACATTCGCCACAAGTCCAGCCCAGCCACGGAATGCCAACGCGATCGCCTTCGCGAAATTTCTGAACGTCGCGGGCGACCTTCTCGACCCGGCCGACGATTTCGTGACCGGGAATTAGCGGCAACTTTGGTTTCGGCAATTCACCATCGACGATATGGAGATCGGTCCGACAAACGGCGCAGGCAGAAACGCGCACCAGCAATTGTCCGGTTTCTGGCTGCGGCTCGAGAACATCGCGCAATTGCAGTGGCTTCTTCGGCACATCCAGGACCATCGCGCGCACGAACGGAATTATGTCCAGGAAGAGCAGGAACGCAGGAATTTATTCGCGATGATTTCAGCCGAGCGAAATCCGGGGAGCGCACGGTCCGACGGTCATCCACCTTCGTGCCACTACGGCGCGACAGGTAGACCGCCGCCACAGTAAAAGGGGACGGTTAAACGACGGAAAGCTTGCGCGGAGGTGAAATGGCTGGTGTAGAGTTCGGATGATGGTTTCGATCAACAATAATGGACTGACCGAAAAGATTCTCGCGGGCGAACGGATCACCCCGGAAGAGGCGCTCTTATTATATGAGTGGCCGCTAGAGGAGCTTGGCGCGCTGGCCGATCAACGGCGACGACAGGCGAAGCGTTCGTCCTACCAGGGCGACGGAAATGAAATCGTGACCTACATCGTCGATCGCAACATCAATTACACCAACGTCTGCAACGTTTATTGCAAGTTCTGCGCGTTTTATCGCACGGAAAAAGATGACGATCACTACGTCATTTCATTGGAACAGCTCGATCAGAAGCTGGACGAACTTTCCGCCGTGGGCGGTGTTCAAATTCTGATGCAAGGCGGACATCATCCCAAGCTGAGCTTCGAATGGTACATCAACTTGCTGCGGCACATCCGCGAGAAATATCCGCACATCAATATCCACGGATTCAGTCCGCCGGAGTTCCAGCATTTCACGGAAGTTTTCGGAATGCCGCTACGTGAAGTAATCGCAAAATTCAAAGAAGCCGGCCTCGGCTCGATCCCGGGCGGGGGCGGTGAAATTCTGGTCGATCGGGTGCGGCAGAAAATTTCGCCACTGAAAATCAAGAGCGATAAGTGGCTCGAAGTGATGCAGGTCGCACATGAACTGGGGTTAAAGTCGAGCGCGACAATGATGTTTGGTCATGTCGAAACGATTGCGGAACGGATCGAACATTTGCAGCGCATTCGTGATCAACAGGACGGAAGTGGCGGATTCACCGCTTTCATTTGCTGGACGTTTCAGCCGGAGAACACGATGTTGAAAGTGAAACGGAAAACGAGCGTGGCGGAATATTTGCGCACACAGGCGCTGGCGCGGATTTTTTTGGACAACATCGAAAACATTCAGAGTTCGTGGGTGACGCAGGGACCTGGGATTGGGCAAGTGGCGCTCAAATTTGGGGCCAACGATTTTGGGAGCGTGATGATGGAAGAAAACGTGGTCAGCAGCGCGGGCACGACATTTCGCCTGGATGCAAAACAAATCGAATCGCTCATTCGCGATGCCGGTTACGAGCCGCGCCGGCGCAACAATTGGTATGAATTGCTCAATTAGATCGTGCGTTGTGATGCTTGCCACCAATTGCGGCTTGACGATAATCGGCTCTCTGTTGAAGTAATACTCCGCGCTCCCCTACCGCGGCCGACGATGTCCCGAAATGTTTTATAATTCGCTACGCCGCCTTTGGGGTTGGGGACGGATTTCCGTTTCCGTCTTTTTCGCAACCACAATCGCATTGATCGCGCGGGCGCAATCACCCCCCGACGCCGCGCATCAGGGTGCGCCAATCGTTCGGTCAATCGATGTCCAGTACACGGGGCCGGCCACGATCAGCCGCGCGCGGGTACTCGCTCAGGTGCGAACAAAGATTGGATTGCCCTTCTCGGATATTGTGGCCGAGGACGACATCCGCACCCTTTATAATACCGGGCAGTTCCAGAACGTCCGCATTTTCGGTCAGCCGGAGGGCGATGGGGTGAAAGTGATCGTGGCGGTGCAGACGCGCACGATGCTGAATGAAATTCAAATCGACGGCGCGACGCGGATCAGCCCGAAAAAGCTGCGCAAGAACCTCGGAGTGAAATTAAACACCCCGCTGCGAGAGGAAGATTTGGAGAAAGGCCGGCAAAAGATCGTGGAAACTTATCAGGCGCACGGTTTCAACGATGTCGATGTGACGGTTCACGTCGAACCGATTGATGCCACCCGCGGCACTTCCCGCGCAGTTTACACGGTCAATGAAGGGATAAAAGGCTCGGTCACCTCAGTGCGCTTCGAAGGCAATGCACATTTCTCCGACCGGGTCTTGCGCAAGCAGATGAAGACGAGACAAAAAACGATTTTTGCTTTCGTCGATAAATCGGGCCGGCTGGATGAAACGCAATTGCAGGACGATCTGCAGAAGATCCGCGAGTTTTACCAAAACCATGGCTATGTCGACGTGGCGGTGCGCGATGTTCGCAAAGAGCGGACGAGCGGCGGCGCCTTACAAATCGTGATCGTAGTCGATGAAGGCCCGCAGTACCACGTCGGCAAGATAAGTTTCGTCGGCTACAAAGCGACGAACGAGCAAAAGTTGCGCGCACTCCTAAAGATGAAAGAAGGTGACGTCTATTCGGCAAAGGCGATCAAAGATGACGCCAAGGCAATGGCCGACGCGTATGGTAGCGGCGGTTACGTCGACCTGACAGTTATTCCGGAAAGTTCGCCGGCCCGCGGCGGATTAATCGATCTTACCTATAGAATTGAGGAGGGCCAGCGCTCCTACGTCGAGCGTATTAACATCATCGGAAACACGCGGACCAAGGACAAAGTAATCCGGCGCGAAGTATTGATCGCGCCGGGCGATGTTTTCAACACCGTGCGGGTGGAGACAAGTAAAAAGCGCCTGGAGAATCTTGGCTATTTTAGCAAGGTCGACACTTTTCCGGTTGATACCGGCGTGGAAGGACGCAAGAACCTGGATATTCAAGTCGAGGAAAAGCGGACCGGTTCGCTCAACTTCGGCGCCGGTTTCAGCACGGTCGATAGTCTCATTGGATTCATCGAGCTAACGCAGGTAAATTTTGACATCACGAATTGGCCAAGTCTGACCGGAGGCGGGCAAAAGTTCCGTATCCGGCTGCAAGGTGGGCTGCAGCGAAAAGACGCCGAGGTCGTGCTAACCGAACCGTGGTTCATGGACCGGCCGATTGCGGTCAGTTTCAGTGGTTTTTATCACGAGGCAAACTATCTGAGCTCGCTTTACGACCAGCGGAATTACGGATTTTCGCTTGACGTTCGAAAAGGAATTCTCCCGTACCTCTATGCCACGCTCGGCTATCGTCTGGAAAATATCGACGCTTTCAATATTGCCGCTAGTGCCAGTCCGCAACTTGTGGCCGAGACGGGCGATTCCACCAAAAGTGTCGTTACTGCCAGCCTGGTGTTTGATCGCCGCGATAATCCGTTTCTTACTCGGCATGGCGAGCGTATTACTTATACTTGGTGGGTGGCGGGTCCCGGCGGGACCGAGCAGATTTATGGCTTCGATGTTGAGGCATCCAAGTATTGGCATCTGCCGTGGGATACCATTTTACTGGTCAACGCCGAAGTTGCCGGTGTCGATAGCTGGGGGGACCAAACCAAGCTAGTAAAGATTTACGATCGCCTCTTTCTCGGCGGTTCCAACAATCTTCGCGGATTTGAGTTTCGTGATGTGGGCCCGAAAGATGAAGACGGCGAACCGCTCGGCGGACAGAGTATGGCCCGGGTAACCGTTGAGTACACCTTTCCCATTATCGAAAAAGCGCGGGGCGCGATTTTCTATGACACTGGTTTTGTTAACACCAACCCCTGGGACTACAATTTCAATAACGTCGCGTCCGACATCGGATTTGGTTTACGTCTGGACTTGCCGATTGGCCCGCTTCGTCTTGACTACGGCATTCCGATTCAGCAGGCCGGCAACCACGGTAGTGGGAAGTTTAACTTCAACGTCGGTTATCAATTTTGAACGGAAAATAACAACGGCGGTCTAACGCCACGCAAAACAACTAACCCTATCGTTTTATGAAGAAGCTCCTCTCCCTTGCCCTCACCGCGATGCTGGCGCTGCCGCTGGCCGCCTTTGGGCAGGGCACCCTCAAAATCGGGACCATTAATATGGATCGCGCATTCAAGGAATACACGAAAACCAAGGAAGCCGAGAAGAAGATTAACGACGCTAAGGATGCTGCGAAAAAGGAATTCGACGATCGCACTGATGCTTACAAGAAGGCGCTCGAAGAAGTGAACAATCTCAACAAACAGCTCGAATCGCAGGCCTTGAGTGCGGACAAAAAGACTCAGCTGGCGAAAGACCGCGACGATAAAATTAACAATATTAAAAATATGGAGCGCGAGATTAACGAGTTCCGGCAGACCCGAGAAAATCAGTTGCGGGAACAGGCGTTACGAATGCGCGAGGGAATCGTTAAAGAAATTACCGAGATCGTGAATGACAAGGTCAAAACCTTGAACATGGACCTGGTCTTCGACAAATCGGGAATGAGCTTCAATGGCGTGCCACTGGTGATGTACTCGCGCGATAGTTACGATTTCACGAACGATGTTGTCGCAGCACTGAACAAGCCCGGGCGTACCAGCACCCTCAATACGGAGATGCCTTCTTCGCCACCGGCAGCGGCCGCCAAGACTTCGCCGGTTGCATCTGCGACCCCGAAAAAGCCGTAGGCTCATTTTCCCGCGCAAAACGCACGCCCGCGTCGGCCGGCGTGCGTTTTGCTTTTCCGATGTCGCGTCTTTCCCCATTTCCTCTAGCGCGATCGACTTGGTGCACGGCACTCCTAACGAGTCTTGGGATCTTGGTCTCCCAGGAGACGAGAGCGGCGAGCAATTGGCCGTCGAGTTTAACACGCGATCCGCGCGGCAGTTTCCCGGATCTGCGGCCAGCGCGGGCGACCTATGTTTACGGCTGGAGCGGAATCACCGCCGCCACATCCGACGTTTATTTTCGCGGCGATCAGCAAACATTTGTGCTGGAAGGGCGCGGCCGGACCGTAGGTCTGGCGCGCGTCCTTTGGAGATTCGATCTCAACTATCGTTCGGCGGTCAATGCCGAGACCTTGCGCCCCCTCGAAACTCATCAGGTCGAAACAGCGCGCGGCAAGCGTATCGAAACTAATCTCAAGTTTTCAGATGAAGGAGTGAGCGGTAGTCGCGCCGAGGGCAATCACGCCACGCCCACAGTGAAGGAGTTTGTGCTCGAAAATCTGCACGACCTCCACTCCGCGTTTCTTTATCTGCGCAGTCAACCTTTACGGGATCGTAGCCTTTATCGCGTCGCAGTTTATCCGGCGAATTCCGCCTACGTCGCCACTCTTACTGTTGTCGGCCGCGAACACCTGCGCGTGCGAGCGGGAAGTTACAATGCGATCAAGCTCGATCTGAAGTTGCAACGCGTGAGTAAAAAGAACGAGCTCGAGCCACACCGGAAATTTAAACGCGCCACCATTTGGATTTCAGATGACAACGATCGATTGCTCCTGCGAGTCGAGAGCCAGATTTTTGTCGGCACCGTCACCGCCGAACTGCAGTCGGTTCACTTCGAAAACGGCTAGTGAATCCATTCGCCCCGGACAGGGGGTTCGTCCGACGGCGCAACGCGCCGACGCGGCATTTCCATCAGAGCGCGCCCGTGTTGACCTGGCAATAAGCCAAGTGCAGCCAGCGTGTCCATATCGAGCCGGCCATTGGGACCCGCGCCGCCGCAGCAACGTTTGCGCGCCGAGAATAACGCGCTGCTGCAATTCCGGCGGCGCCATTTCGTACGGCGTGTTCCTGAAAATACTCGTCGCCGATTCTGCTGGCGCCGGTTGCGCGCGATAAGTCTGAAGATCGCGTGGTGGCGACGTCGCGGGTGCGACTCTCTCAGTGGTATTGCCGGAATCTTCCAAATTCCGTGGTTGCGGCGTAGGCGTCGTCGCTGCTGTGGAAGAAGCAGAGGCCGCGTGCAATGCGCGCAGCGTCTCTTGATCCAACTCTCCGGTTACTTGCAAGCCGTTGCGAATTTGAAATCGCCGGATCGCGGCGACAGTGTCGGCGTTTTTGTCCCCGTTGATTTGGCCAAAATAGTAACCTTGTTCCTTTAGCTCTTCCTGCGCCTGCTGGACCGTGCTGTCAGCCAGCGCCAACTGCGCTAATGCACTCACCAAAATCGCCGTCCCAATTTTTCTTTTCATTGCTGCGGGCGGTTTGACGCCTTTTCTATCTTCTTATTCATGGACTCGCTCCATCAAGATCGTCACCGGATGCTTTGATCGTCTCCCGATATTTCAAAATGCCATCGCTTATCGCCACCGCCAGTTGCTCGCGATAGTTCGCGTCCGCCAATTTCCAGATCTCATTTTTGTTGGTCAGGAAACCGCCTTCCACCAGCACCGCGGGATGGCGCACATTTGCCAGCACATAAAACTGCTCCGCTTTCGTTCCACGATTAATTGCCTGCGTGTGCGCCACCAGTTGCTGCTGAACAAATTGGGCCAGGCTCTGACTTTCCACATTCGACTGGACGTTAGCGATCTTTTGCAGAAATGGCAGCCAACTTGCGATCGTCGGAATGCCCGTATTTTGTTGGGCAGCGAAATAGGTCTCAATTCCGCTGACGTCCGGCCGCGGTCCCTCATCAAAATGAATGCTCACCACGATGGCATTGTTGGCGCGATTGATCAGCTGTGCCCGCTCGCTTAACGAGACATAAGAATCTCCCGTGCGCGTCAGCAATGTCGAGATGCCTTGACCACCGAGAAGGCGATCGACTCGCTGGGCCACATCAAATGTCAGATCCTTCTCCAAAACATTGCCCGCCATTGCCCCTGAATCCTGCCCACCGTGGCCGGGATCGAGTATCACCAAAGCGAACGGCTCGGCCTTTTTATGATGTGGGGGTGTGGTGGCCGGCAATAGTGGTTCCCGCGTCCGCATCAACATCAAAAATGACAACGCCATTAAGACGAGACCAAGCCAGGCAATTAAGTCACTGGCCGTCTCTGAGAGACGGAAACGGCCCATTCTATTTTGGGATCAACGGTGCCAGCTCGCTCGCGTCGACAGCGCGATATCGCATCGCCCGATTCGTGTTGCGCTCCAGCACCGCCGCCGAAATTGTCCCACTGCCAACTCGCTCACCCCGTTGCCGCCGAATGTCATCCTCTCCCGGCATCGGTTCATCGGTTTTGGATTGGCCGACCGTCCAGGTGTCGAGCGCGAGTTCGACAGTTGCCGACAGATCCTTGCCGCCTTGAAATCGTTTCTTCAGAAACTCTGCCATTTGCTCGGCCGACTTTTTGCTCGCAGCCAGAACAGCAAAAGGCGTATTGCCTCCGTTACTTGGGTGCAGATTAATGGCGCCGTCGTATTCCACTTCCAGAAAAAGGTCATCGGCCGGGGAGGTTCCAATTTCGACAAAAAGCAAACGGGCCAGGAAGGGTGCGCCGTAAATTTGCTCGAAGGCGTTTTTCATCACCGGACTTAACGAGTAATAGGCCAGGCGACGCAGTGAAACATCCGCGGCCGAGCGGGTAAATCCTTCCGTGCTGGCAAGCTCAATCGCAGCCATGCGCAGACGCTCGATGTCGCCCGGATGCCCAATGGCACCGAGCGCAATCCGATCGTAAATCTCGAAAAGCTTTTGCCGCCCCACCGTCAGGAGCAAGACCCCCTCCGTATATCCAAGCGCAACAACTGGACTGCCGGTGGCCAGCTGCATTTCGATGTAATCGCGACGCGTGGCGATTGCTTCCACCCAACGATACGGCTCTTCGATCATGCGACGCGCTTGTGAAATAACTCCGCAATCTTTTCTTCCGGCAGCGTCAGAATGCCATCAGCGGACACGATTTTCATTACCGGAAAAATTTTCGCGTGGCGATCGATCCCGCCCGTGGCGGTATCCGCTTCCGACGCCGTATCGAGTGCGCGCAAGGCAACCACGACGGCCTCATCCTGGCCGATTTTTTGCAGCGGCTTTTTGCCCCAGGTATTTTCGTAATACAAAATTCCCCGCACCCCCGGCGAGCCCGAGCCGGTCGCGGCAAAATCGGTCGCTTCGAACTGCGCCCCCATGGCATCGTAAAAATAAAGGCGCGCCGAAGGTGATACTTTGACATCGTAGGTCGCGAAAATCGGGACGACGATCCCAACTCCCTGAAGGGCAAAGCCGAAGTTGTCGCGCAATAATTTCGAAAGCGCTCGCACTTTGCCGTCCACGCTCATTTCCTGTAATTGCGTCCGGCGAAAAAACTGAAACGAGTGTTCGAGGACGCGCGCCATTTCCCAAGCCGTGGCAGGCACTCCCGCGATCGCCATAATGGAACGCCGGTCGATCTCCAGCACTTTATCGGCTCGATCGTAAACAACAGTGTTTCCGGAAGTCGCCCGCCGGTCGCCCGCGACCAGCACACCATCGGAAAATTTGAAGGCCAAAATTGTAGTTGATTCCGTCGGCGTAATTTCAGCGCGCTTATTCATCGGACCAATCTGAGCAGCGGGCCCGAGCAAACCCTGGCGCCGGAGCAAGGAGGGAAAATCACTGCTCGCTCCGAAATCGAGCGCCTCTTTGCCGTCCATTTATTGGCCGGTGCGCTGCCGGTAACGCTTCGATTGATTCGGATCTACCTTGCGCATCTTTTTTAGCAAATCCTTCGTGTCCGGTCGCGAAATATCGGGTGAACGCGGCCCACCGCCGTCACCCTGTTTCGGCCCCCACGGCACCGGTTCGACCGGCTTCTGAATGCGTTCTGGCATCAAGAAAAAGGTACGGGAAATCATCAGAACCGCAACCTTTCCCGGTGACTTTCGGTTCGGCTGTCCCTGTACAAATCGCGCGCGCGCTTGCCAGCCTTCGCACCAGATGTCAGAATTTCTGAAATGAAATTTTTCGCTGCCTGCGCGATCTTGCTACTCGTGGTCGCCGGCGCATTGGCTCAACCGCCGCAGGGTTCCCCATCGCCCGACCAAATTGCCGCGCTTGAAAAAAAGATCGATCAGATCAACACCAAGATCGACGCGCTTTCCCAGCAGATTTTGAAGCTGGAACAGCAGGTTTCTCGTCCGGGAATGATGATTGGGGAGCCGACGCCAGGCCCAGTTCCTAATGCTGCGACATCGACGAACGAAACCCCGTATCCGGCAGCGAGCAATGGTAATACTCATGTCGTGGCCCGCGGCGAGACGCTGACTTCCATTGCCAAACAACACAAGGTCGGCGTGGAAGAGCTTCAAAAATTTAATCATATTGAAGACGGCCGAAAATTGCAGGCTGGACAAACAATCATGATCCCCGCGCCCTCTGCCAGCCCGGCGGCGAGCGCGTCACCTTCGCCGACAGCGGAATAAACGACGGCAATGGACCCAAGCTGGTATCTCCGCAAATACGATGACGGCGGCATTTTTGGCCCGTTGCCATTTGATCAACTGTCACGCTGGGCCTCGAAGGCGCGAGTAGCCCCACGCGATCTCGTTTCCTCGGACCAGGAAACCTGGATGAAAGCACCGATGCTCTCGGAGCTGGGAATGGATTGGCTGGTGGAGGTGACGAGCGAGCGGTACTACGGGCCGACAACGTTAGGAGCAATCAATGAATTCGTTCGGCTGGGCGAAGTAACCCCGGAAAATTTTGTCATCAACACGTGCGACGGATCGCGCCGAAAAATTCAGGAGATCACTCCATTTTTCCCTAACCAGATTGAAGAGGGCGATGCCTTGGTCGAACAAACGCCCGCGGCCACGGGCATGTCGATCAAGTTCGAGGAACGGATTCGCGATCTGGAGCGGAGTCTGGGGGAGGAACGACGGGCATTGCAGGAAGCGGAAGTCCGCTACCGCGAACTGGAACAACGGTATCAGGAATTGCTGGCGGCTTCGCCTGCTCAACCGTAGTTATCTCGCGTAGAGGCGCGGGCAAACAAGCAGCGGCGGTTTCCCAACCGCCGTTTAATTAAAATCGGCGACTGGAAGGGGCGCTCCTCGATTGCGACATCGACGAAACCCCTCAGACGCCGGCTGGCTCGATCTCGGGTATCTCCAGCAAACTTTGTTCGCACAGGCGCGCGTATTTTCCACCGAGCGCCAGCAATTGCTCGTGGGTGCCGCGCTCGATGATGCGACCGCGATCGAGCACCAGAATTTGATCGGCGTGCACGATGGTCGAGAGGCGATGCGCGATGACGATTGAGGTCCGATGAAACATTAGATTCTCCAGTGCATCCTGAATTAACCGCTCGGTCGCCGTGTCCACGCTGGCGGTAGCTTCGTCCAGAATCAAAATCGGCGGATCTTTCAGGAGCGCGCGCGCAATCGAGAGCCGCTGTTTTTCCCCGACGCTGAGTTTCACTCCGCGCTCCCCCACCACGCTGCTCAATCCATTTTGTAATAGCTCAATGAAATTGCGGGCGTTCGCCGCTTCCGCTGCTTCCATCAATTCCTCATCACTCGCACCCGGTTTCCCCATTTGCAGATTTTCTCGGATGGTGCCGTTGAAAAGAAAACTTTCCTGCGTCACCATTCCAATCTTCTGCCGCAACTCGCGGATGCTGAGGTCCTGAATCGACTGTCCGTCGATCAAAATCTCGCCTTCATCGAACTCGTAAAAACGCGTCAGCAAATTGATCAGAGTGGACTTTCCTGCGCCGGTCTTACCGACCAGGGCGATGGTTTCGCCCGGCCGGGCGTGAAATGAGACATCGCTCAGCGCTGGCAACTCGGTGCCGTAACTAAAACTAACGTCCCGAAATTCGATCTCGCCCCGCACTTCACGATCAAATTTTCGGCCGCGTTCCGATTCCGCTGGTTCGTCAATGATTTCAAAGACGCGCTCGCCCGCGGCGCGTCCGGCTTGAATCAGCTGATTAAGCTGATGCAGTTTGCCTACCGGTTCGTAGAGAAGACCGCAGAATATAAGAAAGGCGGTGAGATCGCCCAAATTGGTCGCTCCTGCCAAGATCTCACGCGTCCCAACCACGACGACTAGCAAAACGCCGAGCGAGCCGAACAAATACATCGAGGGGCTGTAGATTGCCCAGATTTTCATCACTACGAGAGTGGCGCGCCGTAAGGCATCGCTCGCTTCGTTGAAGCGCATATGTTCCTGGCCCTCGCGCACAAAGCTCTTGATTTGGCGAATGCCTGAAAGGTTATCGTGCAAGAGTGAATTCATATCGGAGGCGGCGCGGCGTTGCACTCGATACCGCCGATGTGCCGTGAGCGTGTACCACAATGCGCCACCAGCCAGAAACGGCACAGGGGTTAAGGCCACCAGCGTGAGTTTTGCGCTGAGATAAAACATTCCCGCGAGCGCAATCAGGATTTGCAATACCGCCACCGTCCCTTGTTCAATGCCGTCGATGAGGACGCGTTCCATTGAAGTCACGTCTTCCAGGATTCGCGTCATCAGATCGCCGGTGGCGCGGTTATCGAACCAGCGCAGGGGTAACAGTTGAATGTGCGAATATAAATCGCTTCGCAGATCGAAAATTACCTTTTGTTCGAAGGTATTGTTCAGCAGAAGCCGCAATGAATTCAGCCCATGCTGGAGGAAGAGTGCCACCATAGCTATCAACACCAGCGGAAGTAAATGCTCGGGATGATGCCCGACGATGACTTCGTTGATGCCCTTTCGTATTACCGCCGGAGGGACCATCATCATCAACGTCCCGGTAATCGCACAGGCCATCATCGCGATCCCGAGCACCGGGTAGCGTTTCAAATAAGCAAAGACGCGCCAGACCGTATTCATGTAGTGATCTCGGCACCTCTGCCGATAAATTCACAATTCCACAGGCTGCAATGCTGTGCCACTGTCAGTCACAGGTTTCTGCTGTTCTTCCGACGTGAAAATCGAACAAATCTTCATTTCATCCGAACACAATTTCGTCGGCCACTACGGCCAGCCGCCGGGAACGTCGCCGCTGATTGAGAAGGAACGAATCGCGTGTGTCGCCGGCAAAGGTTTGCTCGGGGACCGCTACTTTAATCATGCTGAAGATTACAAGGGCCAGATTACATTTTTTGCCGCGGAGGTTTTCGAGCGGCTCTGCACCCACTTTGGAATCAGGGAGAAACCGGCGGGCGTTTTGCGCCGCAACGTTATCGTCTCGGGGATCGATCTTCTTTCGCTCATCGGTTGTGAGTTTGAAATTCAAGGTGTGAAGTTTCGAGGGACGCAGCATTGCGCACCCTGTGAATGGATGGATGTCGCCTTCGCCCCGGGGGCGAAAAAATTTCTCAAGGAAAACGCGGGAGGCCTGCGCGCAAAAATTCTAAGCGATGGCGAACTTCATCTCGGCGACGCCCAGCTTCGAATCGTGAAGGAAGCAGAAGCGTTCCCATCAAACGCCTAAGGCCCATCGTCATCCCCAGCGAAAATGCCAGTCCGGCTCGGACCGAGGGATCGGTAGAGAAATCTTTAAGGTACCTTGCCGGGATCCCTCGATCCGGCAGCGTCCGGACTCGGGATGACCTACATGCGATTCAAACGCGATTCCCGGAGTGCTTGTGGCGATCTTTAAAGGTCAGTTCGGCAATTCCTGATTTGTCGAGTTCGCCCAGACCTTCCGCGATCATGGCGTCGTACTGCTGTTTGGTGGCGCGAGCGAGCGGAAGCTCCAAACCAAGTTCGTGCGCGAGATCGAGTGCGATTCCGCTGTCTTTGGCGGCGTGCGCGGCCGAGAAAAAACAGCTGTGCTCACGGTTTTGCATGTCTTCGCCGTCGGTTTGCAAAACGCGCGAGGCCGCGCCCGTTTCGGAAAAAACTTCACGCAACATTGCGAGATCAAGACCAAGTGCTTCGCCTAGGCCAAGACCTTCAGCCAAACCAGCGGTATTAATGTTCATCACCATATTGACCAACGCTTTTACCTTCGCCGCTTCGCCGGCTTTCCCAATGTAACGAACAGTCTTGCCAAGCTTTTCCAAAATCGGCTGTGTGGCGCGAAACACCTCCTCATCTCCCCCGCACATTAAATAGAGTGAGCCATCACGGGCCTGGGTGATGCTCGACGCCATACAGGCTTCGAGGGAACGCGCGCCCGCTTTTCCGGCAAGTTCTTCAACTTCGATGTGCACCCGCGGCGTGATCGTCGCGCAGTTAATGAATAGCTTGCCGTTCGCATTTACGAGAAGGCTGTCGCCTGAATTCGCAAAAATCTTACGCATCGCCGCATCATCGCTCACCACCGTAATGATGACGTCGGACTGCGCGGTCACTTCTGAAAGGTCCTGGCAAGCGGCGCAGCGCAGTTCGTCGGCCAGTTTCGTTGCTGACGCACGGTTCACATCGTAAACCGCGGTGACGTGAACGCCGCAATCAACCAGGCGGCGCGCCATATTTGCCCCCATTCTGCCAACGCCAACAAAACCAACGTTCATTTGATTACTCTTTCATTCTGTCATGTCGAGCGAAGTCGAGACATCTCTTACTATTTCGCTGATCCTGCTGGAGTCGACTAAAACAAGAGATTCCTCCACTTCGCTCGGAATGACAAAGGGACTTCACACGCGTCCGGCGAAAAACGGGTTGCGCTGTTTTTCTTCCCCCACCGTCGTCATCGGCCCATGTCCTGGGCATATGATTGTTTCGTCCGGCAGCGTAAGGATCTTTTCGATATTGTTGCGCAGCGCATCCTTGTAGGAAACATTCCCGCCGCCCATTGAGCCGGCAAAAATTGAATCGCCTACAATCGCGATCGGCCGCGCTAGTCCCGTAACGAAGAAGGTCATTCCTCCGCGGGAATGGCCCCAGGTCAGCAATGCTTTTATTTTCAAATTGCCAACGTTGAATTCATGACCTTCGGAAATCGCTTCCGCGCCCGGAATGGATTCGCGCTCGGAAATATAAACCGGCGCGCCGGTTTCTTTTTTTAACCGCCCCAGATCGGCAATGTGATCGGTGTGCGCGTGCGTCAAGACATCGGACGACAGTCGGCGCCGGTATCGAAGGCAATAGCTTTGCGCGGCTTCGGGTCCCATACGAGAAATGCATTCACGCGCATGTCGTGGAACGGCGTGTTGAACATGGCCAGACCATCAATTTCACGCGCAGCCGGGCGGTATTCGTTCTGCGCGAGATCGCTTAGCGCGCGCGCGCCAAGCCCAAGCACCGGCGCGACGCGAAAGAGGGCCAGCTCATCAAAATGTCCACCGCGTAATTTTCGCATCGTACTCGCGTCCAGGCGCGCTTTTTCCGCCAGACCGGAATCGGAAATTTCCAAGCCGCGCTGCGCCTTGCTGATGACGTCGCTGAAATTATCCTCGAGTGGAACGTTCATGCGCCAGTATATTTTAGCTCCCTTGGGAGCGGAATGTTTATAGTCTATCGTCCCAAGAACAGCCAAGCTCTATCGGAGCGACAGGCGCGGATGCGCGATCATTCCTGTGTAGGTGTTAGCCATTCATGCATTCACATGCCACGACAACTATAAATATGGCGCGCCTATGGCGCTGGCGGAACGCGCAACTCCGGGATCTTACGGGCAACCAACTTTTCAAACGCCGCCGCTACTTCGATAACGGAAACGGATCTTCGGGTCTCTGTTTCGATCGATGTCATGGCAACGTTCGAAATTCCGCATGGCGTGATCTGATCGAAGGGCGAGAGATCGCCGCACACGTTTAGTGCGAACCCATGCATGGTGATCCAATGCCGAACACCCACGCCGATGGAGGCGATTTTTCGTTCCTGAACCCAAACACCGGTCAGTCCCTCGCGGCGTTGTGCTTTAATTTCGAACTCGCCCAAAAATTCGACCAGCAATCCTTCAATCCAACGCAAATATTTGTGCAAGTCCTGATCATAATTGCGTAGATCGATAATGGGATAGCCCATTAACTGCCCTGGCCCGTGATAGGTCGCCTGCCCGCCACGATTGATTTGGAAAAAGGGATGCGGCAGATGTGAAGCGCCGCGCAAGCTGGTCTGGTCAGGTGTCCGGCCAATCGTGTAAACGGGATCGTGCTCGAGCAACAGGATAGTGTCGGCGACGTTTGGGTCGTTTCGTTTTTGCGCGACGATGTTTTCCTGCAACTGCAGCGCGTCCGCAAAATTCATTCGGCCGAGCCAGCGCACATCGAGTGGAGGGCGGAGCTCCTGCGACGCCGGAACCGCCAGTCCGGCTCGGACCGGGCTCGCGGAGCTCGCCCCTCCAAGTTGCTCCGCCACATCAACACTCATATTTGCGTCGCTCCCGGGATTCCCAATCGTGCTGTTTCCTGTGCCCGCAAATGAGTGAGGGCAATCGCGAGCGCATCGGCCGAATCTGCGTCGGGTGTTTCGGTTAAGCCGAGCAACGCCCGCATCATGAACGCGACCTGATTTTTCCGCGCGCCGCCAGTTCCAACGGTCGCTTGTTTGATTCGTCTGGGGGCATATTCGAAAATCGGCAGGCCCTTTTCCGCCGCCGCCAGAATGGCGGCGCCGCGCGCCGCCCCGAGCAAAATCGCGGTTTTGTAACTCTGCACGTAAATGACGGCTTCGAGCGCACAGCAATCCGGCTCATGCTCGCGGATCAATTGCGCCAGCCGATCGCGAATCGCGACCAGACAAGCTGAGGACTTGAGCGAACTGGCGTTATGGATGGTACCAAAAAAAACCGCGCGCGATTTTCCATTGCCTCCATCGACAACCGCGACCCCGCAGTTGCGCAGCGAAGCATCGATCGCGAGCACGCGCATGGTTTCAATGTTGAACAAAACCGAGGGCGAGGAAAATGCAGCCTATTGCCCCGAGGATCATGCTCACCATCCAGTAACGTCTGCGTTTCGTTAAGACCGAAATCGCTGCGACCGCGATTGCGATTTGCAATAGGGTTACGCCGCGCGCGAAG
>QHRA01000109.1 GCA_003221295.1 Verrucomicrobiota bacterium
CCGCCCATTAACCAAACCCAGAGCACATGCGTCAGCTCATGACCGAAGACGTAGATAATGACTGGTCGAGGCAAACCGAAGAACGCAATCAGCCAAAGCACTGCGCCGAGGGTAAAAAACCAAAATTCCGTGCCCGCCCAAAGTTGCTGGTGAATTGTCGCGCGGGTGAAGGCGGTAAAAAATGTCTGGGTAAGAACTGCGCACCACGGCAGCAAAAAGAGTGCGATGATATTTTTCACCCAGCGCGTCGGCACCGTCAGCGGCATCGGATGATCCGCTGTCGCACGTCGCGTCGTCGGCACGACATAGCGCACGATTTTTACGCGGCGCGGTTTTCGACGACGACGTTGACCGGATGACCTGCGATGCGGCATGAAATTATTTTGTCACGTCGAGCGAAGCCGAGACATCTCTAAATATTTCCGGAGGAATCGCGAGAGATTCCTCGACTTCGAGCCGGACTGGCGTAGTCGCGAGGAATGACAAAAAAGAATTACGCGCGGCCCATGTAGGCGCCGGTGCGGGTATCGATCTTGATGGTTTCGCCTTCTTTGATGAAGAGCGGGACGTTAATGGTTTTACCGGTTTCGAGTTTTGCCGGCTTGGTCACGTTGCTGGCGGTATCGCCGCGCACGCCCTCGGCTGACTCGATCACTTTCAGGCTGACCGACGCCGGCAATTCCACCTGCACCGCTTTGCCTTCGGCATAGAGGACCTGCACCGAGAGATTTTCCACCAGGAAATCTTTTGCCTCACCCAGCAAATCTTCCTGTAGATCGACCGTGTCGTAGGTCTCAGGGTCCATGAAATGGTATCCGTTGTTGTCCTTGTAA
This sequence comes from Verrucomicrobiota bacterium, assembly GCA_003221295.1. Lineage (GTDB taxonomy): Bacteria > Verrucomicrobiota > Verrucomicrobiia > Chthoniobacterales > UBA10450 > AV69. Next base: position 834 of record QHRA01000109.1, read on the forward strand.
CTGAACTCGACTTGCCTTCGCTCGATATCGACCAGCTCAACCTTGTCGGTGGAACCAAAACGTACGTCAGCGCTTTTACCGGTGTTGATATAGCGAATGATCGCCTGCACGAATGCACGCAAATTTCCCGGAGTGCGATGATGGACTTCGAGCACAATGGCAGTGTTGCCATTGTATTTAATTGCCATTCCTTTTCGGAGATCGTTTGCCGCGGCCATTTGGTTCGTTGAAGCGTTGAAGAGTTAAAGCGTGAAAAGAGGCGGATTGTGCCACGAGGAATTCCGTAGCGCAACTACCCGGGGTTATCCCACGCGACAGACGAGCGATCCCGTTGCGTAACCTTTAAGCTAACTTCCACGGGTCCCTCGACTTCGCTCGGGATGACGGGAAATTACAATAACTTCAGTCGCGTCAGATCTTGTGAATCAACGATTCCGACGGGCGCGTTGTTATCGTCAACGACGACCAGATCGTCGATGCGATGGCTTTCCAGAAGATTGAGAACTTCGACGGCCAGTTTGTCCTTATGCACGCTTACCGGATTCAATGTCATCAGATCAGCCACCAAACGCTCGCCCACTTTCGGATCGTTTTGAAAATGGCGGGCGAAATCGCCGTGGGTAAAAATACCGAGCAGTTTCCCGTCGGTGTCGGCGATCACGGCGGCACCGGCGCGCACCGTCGTCATCGATTTCAGCACGTCGCGAATCCGAGTGTCCGATGCGACCAGCGCGAGCGCCTCGCGCGGCCGCATCACCTGATGCACGCGCATGAGCAAACTGCGCCCAACCATGCCGGCAGGGTGAAATTTGGCGAAATCTTCCTTTTGAAATCCTCGCGCTTCGAGCAGCACCATCGCGAGCGCATCGCCCAGCGCCAGCATCACCGTTGTGCTCGAGGTTGGCGCCAGGTTTAGCGGGCACGCTTCCTGTTCGATGTTCACATCGAGAAAAACGTGGGCGTTTTTCGCCAAGGTCGAATCGGCGTCGCTGCAAATCGCGATGATCTTGACCTGAAAGCGCGCGATCGCCGGCAAAATCCGCAGCAATTCCTCGGTCTCGCCGCTCGCACTCAAGGCCAGAACGGCATCACCGTCCGCAACCATTCCGAGATCGCCGTGCAACGCATTGAGCGAGTCGAGCACGACCGCGGGCGAACCGGTGCTGGTAAGAGTAGCGGCAATCTTGCTGCCGATGTGTCCCGATTTTCCCACCCCGAGCACGACAATTTTTCCGCGCGCATCAACCGTCGCTTTCAGCAATTCGATGGCGTCACCGAAACTTTTCCCAAGACGCTGCCGCAATCTTTGCAGCTCAAAGATCTCGATTTCGAGCACGCGTGCGGCCTTTTCAAGGTAGTCCATCGAAATATAATTGAGCCGGAGGATGAAACCGGGCAAGACTGTTCCGTTAGAGGAGGGATCGTTATGAAAAAATTATTCGCAATTGTGGGAATGACATTGATCGCAAGTGCCGCCTTCGCCCAGACTTACACCGCGCCGGTTGCTCCGCGGAAAGCCACGGGGCCGCAAAAACCGCCTCCGCCGTTACCCGCGCGGGAGCCTGGCGGAGTGATCCCGCGTGCAGTTCGCGGTGGAAATCCGCTACAAATGTTGAACCCGCGCGCACCCGCTCGTTATGGAACGGCGCAACAGAGTGTGACGGTCAAGCCGGAAGATCCCGGCAAATGGAACGGCATTAAGCTGTTCGAAATTTATTTTTAACAGTCTCCTGAAAGACCGGACTTCGGACGGCCCCGTGGTCGCGTCGTATTGCGCGACCTTTCTAAAACCGGAGATGCTACATATCTACCGGCAGATAACTTCGCTCAGACGGGTACGGCCGGTGGTGATCGCGCAAAAACTAGAAAACAAGGAGCGCTTTCCATTTCCCGACATTCACGTCATCAGCAAGCCGACGTTCCATTTTCTGCGACGGATCTGGTTCAAACAAATTGCTGATCGGCCATGGCAAATTTCTCCCGCTGAAGTTCGCGCGATCGAGCGGGTATTGAATGAAACGAAGGTTCAGTTGCTACATATTTATTTCGGGCACATCGCTGTGTTGCTGCGGCTGCTGATTCGCCAATGGCAAAAACCATCGCTGGTTTCGTTTCATGGCGCGGATGTTCTGGTCGACATGCACAAACCGGCCTATCGGCCCGCGACGGAGGAAATGTTGTCTTTGGTGAAACGGGTTCTGGTTCGCTCCGAATCACTCCGGCAGGGGGTGATCGATCTCGGCTGCGCCCCGGAGAAGATCGAAATTCAGCGCACCGGAATTCCGCTCACTGATTTTCCGTCTCGCGAACGTCCTCTGCCCGACGAGGGCCAATGGCGGTTGCTGCAAGCGGGTCGGCTGATTGAGAAGAAAGGATTGAAAACGACGCTGCGCGCGTTCGCAAAATTTCGGAAAGAATTTCCAGCCGCGAGACTCACCATCGCCGGCGAAGGACCGCAACTCGAGGAACTGCAATCGCTCGCCCACGAACTTCAGATCGTCGACGCTGTCGATTTTCCGGGTTTCGTCTCGCAAGAAGGATTGCGCGAGCTTTTTTATTCTTCGCATATTTTCCTCCATCCGAGCGAAACCGGCCGCGATGGAAATCAGGAGGGCATTCCCAATTCCATGTTGGAAGCGATGGCGAGCGGACTGCCGGTCTTTGCTACCCGGCATGGTGGAATCCCCGAAGCAGTCGAAAACAGCATTAGCGGTATTCTCGTAAGTGAACGCGATCATCGGGCGTTAGCTGATGGGCTGATCGATTGCGCAAAAGATTCCGCTCGCCTCCCCTCGATGGGCCGCGCCGCATCCAAAAGCGTCGCGAAGAAATTTAACCAGACTGAACAAACGCGCCGACTCGAGGCGATTTATTTGCGTGAGATCGGGTCCGCTGCCTTGTCATCCCGAGCGTAGTCGAGGGATCCCGCTGCGAAAGCTTAAAGGTAACTTTCTCGGGATCTCTCGACTGTCGCTCGGGATGACGGGTTAGAGCGCCGCAAAGAAATGCGCGAGCGTTTCGCGACCCGCGCGAAAGGAAAGCTTTTCCTTCGCGATATTGGTTGCGCGCTCGGCGATGGCTCGTCGCTCGGACTCATTTGTCAGCAAACGCTGTGCAATTTCGACCAACTCGGCGTCGCTACGTTTTTCGCCACACGTTTCCGGAAACGCGATCCGCTCAATCGCGCCATCGCCGCCCACGCAAACGGAGCGGCAGAGGAGAGCGTCACCTGCCACTTGTCCTGGAACGCGGCTGCGATCGAGTTGGAAAATAATTTTATGACGCGCGACTTCGCCCAAATAGGCGCGATAGCTCATCCTTTTTTCGTGCACCCGAATTTTTCGAAAGCCCATTTCGCTAATGAGCTTCGCCTCGCGACGCCGACCGAAATTGAAAACCGTCACCGGCTCTTTGGTCACATCGCTCAACCTTTTTACAGCGACGAGGGCAGCGAGATGATTCCGCGAAGGCACTGCGAACTCACGTGTTCCAACAAAAATTCCCGAACGATTTTCCATTGCCCAATTCCAGTTCTCGTCCTCGACGGGATAGGGCGTTGGGACAAACTCGATTCCGTTATCGCGAAATAAGCGAAAGAAGTCGGCAGCTTCCGGTGTGGTCGCGATGCCACCATTCGCTTCACGCACGATTTTGAGAAAGCGAGCGAATCGCACCGGATCGCTCAGCTGGTGTGCAATCTGATGTGCGCCGGTTTCTTTCAACGCCACTACAGTTTTGCGTTTCGATTTCTTCAATTCCGCCAGCGCGCGTTCGCTCGCGCGAAAATCGCCGCGCAAGAGCAGCAGGACCGGCCATTCAGTCGCGATCGCGCGTTTCGTCTCACGAAAAACTGCACCGTGCGTGCACGCCGCATAGGCATGAAAATTCACCGGCGCATGCCCGTTGGCTGTCGCACTCCTGTTCTCACCAAAATGCTGCTCCTGATCGCGACCGCCCGGATTCAGTACCGCCAGCCGAAAATTTTCCGCGTCTGCTGACGCCATTCTAATGTCCCGTTCCTACCAGTTCTTTGTAACAGCGCCTCCAGAAATCCTTCAACTTAATCCTCTCCCTTTGAGAGAGGGAGAGGCGCAAGCATTGCTGGGTCGGCACTGCGTCAACCTGCCTCTCCCTTGGAGGGGAGAGGACTGAGGTGAGGGGCGAGAGTAGCGCCAATTGTAGGGGTAGGGAAATCATTGTGACACAACACTAATTGCTTTCGTCTTCGTCGACTGGGTTTGCCCGGCGGATTTCTGGCTCGGAAGCTTGCGGGGTTGGTCGCGCTACCGGAATCGCGCGACGGACTTCAACGGGTGACCCGGATGGCTTCACCACCGTTGTTACCGTGTCCGTCGGTACGGGTGCAGAAATCGGCGCGCTCGCTTCCCCTTCCGCGGGTTGCACCGGTATCGCTTTCAAAACCGGTTTTGTTGGGTCGGGCATTTCCTCCGATGTCACCGCCTTTTCCGCTTCCGGCGACGGCGAAGGCGCTGGTTTCGGATAGACCATCGCGTGCACGGAATTATATGGGTCGCGCGCGGCCAGCAGCGTCGGCCCTTTCGGCGTGATCGGCGTCACCGCGTTCGTGTCAACCGCCAGGGCCGCTCGCGGAAATTCCGACGGCGGCAGATCGCGGGTGAGCGAAGCGTGCAGTTCTCCATGAACATCGCATGGTTCGGTTGGTTTTTGGTCAGACGTTACGAGCTCGAGATAGGTTGTTTTCTCTTCTGTCTCGCCCGCACTCGTTTTGATTTTCTCAACGCATTTATCGGTCGCAAGCAATCCGGATTTCGCGCAAATGCTCACTCGCTCAAGACCACGCGGCTGCGAAATGTCCTTCGGCGGATAATGCTCGGCCGAGGCGTTCATCACATCCACCCATACCGGCAATGCGATGTCGTGCCCGAAGGCGCCGCGAAAAATTCTCTGCGGCTTGTCGAACCCAGCCCAGACTGCGCAGGTAATCGCATTATCGTATCCTGCGAAAAGCACGTCGGTAAAATCGTAAGCGGTCCCGGTTTTTCCGGCCGCTTCCATTTTCTTCAAACCGAAGTTCGGGCGCGCGGCCTTACCGGTCCCCTTGTCGAGCGCGTCAACCAGACACGAGTGCACTTCGTAGGCGATCTCAGGTTTAATTACGTTCTGCTTGCCGTAATCGTGTTGCGCGTGCCAAACCGTCCCGTCCTTTTCTTCGATCCGTTCCAGAACATGCGGCAGTTTCGGTCGCCAACCGCCGTTCGGGAAAATGGTGTAGGCCAGTGCCAGTTCCGCCAAAGTAACTTCACTGCTCCCAAGAAATGTCGCCGGATAAGGGCGCAGCGGCGATTTCATTCCGGCGTTACGACAAAGCTGGATCACATTGTCGACTCCGGGGTTCATCCCGAGGCGCACGGTCGCACCATTTTTCGAATTCGAGAGTGCCTCGCGTGCGGTGATTGGCCCCTCGTAGCGGTTCTCCGCACTCTCAGGTCCCCATTCACCGAGAATTCCAGTCGTCCCGCCGATCATGACCGCGCGATTATCGAGCGCGGAATCCTCCACCACTGATCCAGGGAACATTCCGTTCTCAAAGGCGGCTGCGAAAACAAACGGCGTCATCGCCGTTCCCGCCGGACGCCGGGCCTGCAACGCACGATCGTATTGGTTATGCTCGAAGTCGCGGCCGCCCACCAGCGCAAGCATGCCGCCAGTCGCGTTATCCAG
>QHRA01000011.1 GCA_003221295.1 Verrucomicrobiota bacterium
GCCATTAAGAAGGGCGAAACGGAAACGGCAAATAAAATCAGGCAGCACAGCCGGGATACATGGATTACCCGACCAAAACGGGTTGATAAGCACCGGAGCTCACGAACGGGCTCCGCCGCCCCAATGTGCCGTCTAAGATTCGAGCACGCGATAACTGCACACAGGCTTGCCATAGGTGGTGAAATACGAAATTTACAGTTAATACAACTCGTGCGCAGCAACAGTCGTGCCTCACCTAAGTTATATCCTCGTGCGCCAGTGGATCCTCGCAACCGCCCGCGAGAGACTGGAGTCTCGCGGTAAGCTGCGAATAAGATATCGCTCCCGAAGCTCGACTCCGGCTTCGCTGCTCGCAATCATGCCAGCCACATAAATTTTCATGTGGCCAGAGCGGCTATTCTGTTGTGCCCCTCGCTCTGCAACCTGAGCCGACAAGTCGCGCGGCCCGACGAGAAGGAGCTCAGCTACCGCTGGCGGAAGCGAGCTTTCGCAACATCGACAATGTGTTTCATAAATTCAAAGTGAGTTATCGCAACGGCCAGCGGTTAGCTGGAGCGATTGGTCCGTATCGTCACAACTATCGCGCACGCGCGCTAGAGACTTGACCAACACTTGGCGAATAAACTTCGTTTCCTTACGTCTCTCTGCGATAGTATGCGCAACCGCTCAATCTGTCTTTTGACATGATTCTTTTCTCGTGAAATCGCGTTTTCGAGGGTGCCGATGATGGGATTCGAACCCATACCTCGCGGTTAGCGAGAACGGATTTTAAGTCCGTTGCGTCTGCCATTTCGCCACATCGGCGTGCGGGCGAATCTTACTCACGGGCCCGCGCAGACCAAGCGGTTTTCGTTTTACGACCAACTTCGACAGCGGTCGCGAAATTTTTTTGATGGTCGGCAACTAATGGATGCAAAACAAAATTCAACTGGGAGGAAATTGTTATGGGCAAATTGGATGGCAAAAAAGTGGCGATTCTCGTCGCTGATGGATTCGAACAGGTGGAAATGACAAAACCGCGCGAAGCCCTGGAGGAAGCGGGCGCGGAAACAAAAATCGTTTCGCCTAAATCGGGACAAATTCAGGGAATGAACCACGCGGATAAAGGCGACAAGTTCGACGTCGATGTCTCGCTCGATGCAGCGCGGCCGGAGGAATTTGATGCACTGATGATGCCGGGTGGTCTGATGAATCCGGATGAGTTGCGCGCGGCTCCCGACGCCCTTGAGTTCACGAAACATTTTTTCCGGGAAGGCAAACCAGTGGCCGCAATTTGTCACGCGCCCTGGGTGCTGATCGACGCCGGTGTCGTTCGTGGACGCAAATTAACGTCGTGGGAGCACATTCAAACTGATGTGAAAAATGCCGGTGGCAATTGGGTCAACCAAGAAGTGGTGGTGGACAACGGACTCGTTACCAGCCGCAAGCCCGGCGATATTCCGGCGTTCAACAAGAAGATGATCGAAGAATTCTGCGAAGGGAAACACGCAAGGCAGGCGCAGTTTGCAGGAGCGGAACTCGAGACCTGATTTCAGCTAGTCCGTCATCCTGAGCGGAGCGAGGCGAAGTCGAAGGATCCTGCGGCGCTACCTTAAAGCTCTCGCAACGGGATCCCTCGGTCCGAGCCGGACTGGCGTTTTCGCTCGGGGTGACCCTTTTTCAAGGTTGAGGGTAGAATTCAGGGCGCCACGATGGCCGCCGGTGAAATAAAATAGCTCGCGCGCCCGAGCCTTACGCTACTCTTTCCCGGCATGACTACCGCCAACAAAATCACGCTTGTCCGAATTGCGATGATTCCTGTTTTCGTGGCGCTCGCGATTTATTATGGCGAAAGCGTCCGGCGCGGCGCCCCGCTGGAATGGCAGCGTTTTGCCGCCATCATCGTTTTTCTTCTTGCGGCGGTGAGTGATGGTCTCGATGGATACGTCGCCCGTCGCTACAACCAGCGCAGCCGGTTAGGTGTTATTCTCGACCCGATCGCCGACAAAGGTTTGCTCCTGAGCGGCATCATCACCTTGAGCATTACCAATTGGAGCCAGAGCGATCCCGATTACGGAAAATTTCCGGTATGGTTCCCGGTTCTCGTCATTACGCGCGACGCGGTAATTTTGGTCGGTGCCGCTATTCTGCATTATTTCATCGGCAACAAAATGCGGGTGAAACCAAGTTGGACGGGCAAGGTGGCGACTGTTTGTCAGATGTGCGCGATCGCGTGGGTGATGTTGCAGCTGCGATTTTTGCCGCTGTGGTTCGTCGTGATCGTGGCGGGAATCTTCACCCTCATT
>QHRA01000110.1 GCA_003221295.1 Verrucomicrobiota bacterium
CACGATGATCCGCATCGTTGGCTGCGAATCGAGCAATCTGATCTCCCGCTTTTCGCCGCTCCACCCGAAATCAATCGCCAACATGCAGATCTGGAAATCCGCTTCAACATTCCGGAAAACAGCGCACGACTTCTGCTCCAACGCATCGCCAAGACTGATGCACCGCCAGCCGCGACCGCAGCAAACTAATCCCGCGATGGCCCTCATCGTTTTCGCAACCTTTTTGCTCGGCCCACCGGTTGTTCCCGCGCAAATTTCGGCGCTCCCCACAAGCGATTTCGCGTGGGTTGATCTCACAACCATTGCGCCGGCCATTCGGATTGAATTGCGTTATGCGACTTCAGAGAATATCGCGCATCGTCCGCTCTATCCGTCAGGGATGCAGCCACTAATCCGGGCGGGTGTGGCGCGAAGATTGATCACCGCTCAGGCAATTCTCCGACGCTACAATTGCGGCCTGAAAATCTGGGACGCTTATCGGACGCGTGATGCCCAGGCACAATTGTGGCGACTCGCTCCGAGAAATGATTACGTGGTCAATCCACACGGTGGTTCCGGTTCGTTCCACAGCTGGGGCGTGGCGGTTGATGCAACTCTGGTAGACGATTGGGGGCGGCCACTCTCGATGCCAACCGATTTCGATGACTTCACACCGGCGGCGATGCTCCGTTACACTGGCCGCGATCCGCTCGTGCGCAATCACTTGCATCTTCTGCAAACAACAATGGCGGACGCCGGCTTCTATGGATTGCGCACCGAATGGTGGCATTTCACTACTAGTGACTGGAAGCGTTACGTTCCAGAACGGCTTGCGAAACTTAGTAACGCCGTCGTCCTCGCCGCAACTAAATGACCGCCTTTCTTCACGCCCTCCAGCGTCAACCGGAATACGTTCACGTTCTCATCAATCCTCTGCCGATCTACGGATTGGCGATGGGTTGGATCGGATTGATCATTGCGCTTTTTCTCCGGAGCCGGCCTGCACAAATCGCAACGCTCGCTCTTGTCCTAATCAGCGCCGTTTCGGCCTGGCCAGCATATGAATTCGGCGAGGAAGGTTACGATCGCGTCCTCTCGATGACCGATGACGACGGACACGCCTGGCTCGATGAACACCAGCGTCGCGCTGAGCAACTCATTTATTTCTTCTACGCTTTGGCGGGACTAAGCGCGGTGGCGATCGCTCTCCCGATAAAATGGCCCAAGACTTCAGCCTCACTAGTTATCACCACCATTCTGCTAGGGGCAGTTGTTCTCGGAATGAGCGGCTACATCGCCTACGCGGGCGGCAAAGTTCGGCACAGGGAATTTCGAACCGAGCCGCCACCGAAGAAAACGACCGAGGTGCCTTTATCTGGGTAGTCGCGCAAATAGATTAGATCGCGCCGAGCAGAGGGTCGAGCACGAAAGCGCCCCCCTCAAAAAGGAACTTGGCCTGCGCGACCTCGTGCTCACCCAAATCCTGTTTATTGTCGGCTCAAGCTGGGTTGGGGCCGCCGCAAAGCTCGGGCAATCGCATCTCTTCTTCTGGCTGCTTGCCATCTTACTTTTCTACATTCCCCAGGCAGCGGTCGTAATTTACTTAAATCGCCTCATGCCGCTTGAGGGTGGCATCTATCAATGGGCCAAAATCGGGTTCAACGAATTTGCGGGCTTCATCGTGGCATGGAATGTCTGGCTACTCTCCATTACGGTCATCGCGCTGGGGGGTATGTTTGTTACGACGAACATCTCCTACGCCATCGGCGAAAGCGCGGCCTGGATGCCGAACAGCAAATGGTGCGTGTCATTGCTTAGTAGCGCCCTCGTGATCGGTCTTGGCTGGACGGCCGTACGAGGTCTGGCGTTAGGCAAGTGGGTTCATAACGTCGGCGGTCTTGTCATGCTACTGGTTTACGGCGCGCTTATCGCCTTGCCGTTTATCGGCCTAGCGCGCGGCGAACTAAAACAATATCATCCGCTCCAGATCGCTGCGCCCACGGTGTCGATGTTCTATTGTCTTAATATCTTCACCAAACTGTCGATCGGCGCGCTAAGTGGATTCGAATACGTTGCAATTCTTGCCGGCGAAACGCGCGCGCCCGCACGGGACATCGGTCGCTCGGTCATCATCGCCTCTCCCATTATTGCTTTGGCATTTATTCTGGGCACGAGCTCAGTCCTGGCGTTCGTTGGCAATAATCCCATCGATTTGATTGGGCCTGTGCCGCAGACCTTGCGTCTTGGGCTGCGCTCATTCCCCATCGCTGGCGCGATCGCCTCCGCTGGCATCATGCTGATGACGGTGCGAACCATTTCTTCAACCAGCGTTCATTTCACGGGCACCTCGCGCTTGCCCATGGTTGCGGGCTGGGATCGGCTGCTGCCGGTCTGGTTCACGCGGTTGCATCCAAAATACAAAACGCCAATCAACTCGGTTTTTTTTGTCGGCATCATCACGCTGGTCATCGCTATTTCCAGCCAGATTGGCGCCGGAATCCAGGAAGCGTTTCAACTCGTCGATAATGCAGCCAATGTTTTCTACGGTGTCGTCTACTTGCTCTTGTTCGCCATTCCAATTTTCGGGACTTCTTCTGTTCGTTCCGGCGCGCCGGTATGGCTGCGAGTCGCATCAGCCTGTGGCTGTGGGGTTTCATTACTTGCCATTTTCTTCACCGTCTATCCCATCATCGACGTACCCAACCCGTTAACCTTCGGCACGAAGATCGCCGTCGTCGCAATTATCGCGAATGCCATTGGTGCCGCCATTTTCTTAGGCGCCCGGCGGAAGCGCTCCGCTTAATCAGTCCCGCGCAAAAATCGTCCGTCATCCCGAGCGCAAGCGAGGGACCTCTCTTAGCCTCTTGGATCACACAAACTAACTTGAGGATCGCCACCACACTCGTGAGGTCCCTCGCCGTCTGCGCGGCTCGGGATGACGAGCAGGTCGTTCCTAAGTTCGTGAACAGCTTTCCTCGATCCAGCGAAGGTAATCGGCAGCCCCTTCGGCGACGTTTAATCGCACGATTTCGGGAACATCGTACGGATGGAGCTTCCGTAACTGCGTCTCGAATTCGGAATAACGGGCCGCTGTCATTTTGAAAATCGCAAGCACTTCCGCGCTTGTCTCCACTTTCTCCTTCCAAAAATAAATTGATTCCACAGAAGGTACCATATTCGCGCAGGCAACGATCGCATTCTCAACAAGCTCGTGCGCGATTTTCCGCGCTATTTCCGCGTCAGGAAACGTGCTGAACGCGATGACAAATTCTTCGTTCACGCCGCAACCAATTCCGACTGCCGGCAAATCCAGCCGCCGCCGAGGACAAGGTCATCATCGTAAAACACCGCCGCCTGTCCCGGAGTAACTGCTTTTTGCGGTTCACGCAGACGGAGGCGCGCGCGTTGATTTTCCAGCGGCATCAGCGTCGCCCGCGTTCCTGGATGATTGTAACGAATCTTGACCGTGCATTCGACGGAGCTCTCCCAGCTTCCCCTGGAGGGGCGAGCTCCCGCGAGCCCGGTGTCGCAGGAGCTCCGCCCTCCATTTGCGGCAAGCGTGACGGAATAATTCTGGCGTGGCGCGATCCAATTCACGCGATCGATCTCGAACTCTTCCACCAGCAAATCTTCCGCCTGACCAACAATTACGCGGTTCGTTTCCGGATCGAGATCGACGACATAACGCGGCTGCGCCGACCCGCCCGGCAAACCCTTGCGTTGGCCAATGGTAAACATCTCAATCCCGTCATGAGTGGCGATAAAGTTACCGTCGAGATCGTAAATTTCGCCGCGATGAAATTGGTTCTCGCCAAGGTGGGAACGCAGGAATGCTTTGTAATCCTGGCCCGGCACGAAACAAATCTCCTGGCTGTCTGGTTTGTCGGCCACTTTTAGGCCGAGTTTCCGGGCGATCGCACGAATTTCAGATTTTGACATTCGGCCGAGTGGAGTGAGCGCGTGTCGTAATTGTTCCTGCCGCAAACTAAATAAGAAATATGACTGATCTTTCCGTGGATCGACTCCCTTGCGCAACACTGCACGCTTGTAGCCGCGGTCGCCGGCCGCGGCATGATGATGTTCAATGATCGCGTAGTGCCCGGTCGCGATGTAGTCGCACCCAAGCGCTTCTGCTTTTTCCCAGAGATTTCCGAACTTCAATTTTTCGTTGCACATCACACACGGATTTGGAGTGCGACCAGCCTGGTATTCGCTCGAGAAATAATTGATCACGAGTTTTTCGAACTGGTCTGCTTCATCGATCACGTAATGCGGAATACCGATGGCATGGGCAACGCCACGCGCGTCCGCGACGGCCTGCGGCCCGCAACATTTGTCCTCTGTCCGCGAAATGCAGTCTTGCGGCCACACTTTCATCGTCACCCCAATGACATCATAGCCTTGCTCTTGCAGCAAATAACCAGCGACGCTGGAATCGACTCCGCCGCTCATGCCAAGAAGCACGCGCTGTTTGTTTCGCGAATTCACCCGCGGAAAATCGGCGAGAGGTTACTCCTGGTCAATCGTCATCCCGAACTCCTTATTCTGTCGTCCCGAGCGAAAACGCCAGTCCGGCTCGAATCCGAGGGATCCCGTGAAAGGTACCTTAAGCTGGCGCAACGGGATCCCTCGACTTCGCTCGGGATGACGACGCTTTCCGGCTGACATGCGCACTACCGCGCAACGTAAATCGCCACGGCAAATGGGCCGAGCGGCGGATACCGATTCTCTCGTCGGCAACGACGTCAATCGAAGCCGCTGGCTTTCGAAAACAATGGTTCTCATTCCCACATAAATCCATCTCGTCATGCCGACCGGTAATACCCAATGCCTGCGTCAGTTTTCCGGGACCCGAACAAAGCCGGTGAACGTCATGGACGTCGCGTCGCTTCCGCATCAGCGCAATTCCGCGAGTTGGCTCCAACGCACGGATGAGAACAAATCCGTTTTCGTTTCCTTTCACCAACACGTTTAACATCCAATGAACACCGTAATTGAAATAAACGTAAGCCGCCCCAGCGTGATTTCGCTTGACGAAGGCGCGTGCACTCGGGCGCACAAAGCAATGACAAGCTTCATCGCCGATTGCGTTGTAGGCTTCCGTTTCAACGATCAGCCCAGCGCACGAACTCCAATTGAGCTCGCAACCGATGAGATCGCGGGCACAGCTCAGCGGATCGCGCTGGAAAAAATCTCTCCGCAGCATTTCGCCCGCTGGTCCCAGCGCACTCCGCCCACTCAACTCCCCGGTTTGTAATAAACCGACAGCGTAATTTCGCATGGAACCGGGTTGCCGTTACGAAACGCCGGAATGAATTTAGCGCTGGCAAAATCATCCAGCGCGGCGTCGCCAAAACCCAAAAGCGGCGGAGATTCCTTGACCACTTTTTCCTCCTGCAAATTTCCACTCCCATCGATCTTAAGCCAAAGCGCGACCGCGCCATCCACCGGCAGTGGCGCCTGCTGCGCGCTCGGATAATGCAACCCGGAGAATTTCGAGTCCCCGCCAAGACAAGGTTGCGGTCCAACAAAATCGTTTTCTTTTTTGAGCTCACTCTCTTCCTGATTCGCGAAAATGCGCAGCCGCGGTTTGTTATCAACTACCTCGAAGAGCACCGTCGCGTAATAAAAAACCGAGATCGGCTGATGATTACGCACCGCTGGAATCATTTTCGCCTTAGCCAGCACTCGCAGCACTTCCTGCTCGAGCAATCTTGAATCGGGCGTGCCCCGATAGGTGCCGCTCCATTTTACTTCGCCCGTTTTTTCCACCGCCGCGCAAAACATGACTGCGGCATCTTTTTGCCCTGCGCGCAGCAGCAGTTTTTCGTCAATCCGATTGATAATCGCCTCTGGCGACTTGCCGATGAGCGCGGGCCGATACATCGGCAGATCTTCGGCCGAACATTTCAACGCGAACCCAATAATGAGCAGAAAAACAAGACGGCGCATATTGGAGAAGAACGCAATAGCGCCAGCTAATGTTTGCAAGCGCAAACTATGCGACGCGGCCGCAGCAGTTTTTGTATTTCTTTCCGCTGCCACAGGGACAGGGTTCGTTGCGGCCGACTTTCGGCAATTCCCGGCGCACCGGTGCAAGATCGAGTTTCATTTCGCCGTCGCCGCTTCCTCCGGCCATAGCCATCGCTGGTTGCGGACGAGGAGCATGCTGTGGCGCAGGCGATCCTGGCGAAGGAGCCTGTTCTTTCAGCAGAAATTGCGGAAGTGTGGCCAGGAAATTCTCGAATGCCTGCAGGTTCGAGGTGCTGCGGAAGAGATTGTGCAATACTTCGTTTTTAATGTTCGCCATCAGCTCAACAAACATGTCGTAAGCTTCAGCTTTGTATTCGATCAGCGGGTCTTTTTGGGCATAGGCGCGCAGATAAACGCCTTCGCGCAACGCATCCATCGCGTACAAGTGCTCCTGCCAAAGCCGATCAATCGCGTTAAGAATGATGTAACGCTCCAGGCTCTTTACTGCCGTCGGTTCTTCGTGCGACGATTTCCGCTGATAGGCGTCCTTAATTTTCTCGATCAAAAATTGCGCGTTCGCCTCCGGATCGCGCGTTTCGAATTGGGCGCGCTCTTTATTTAATCCGAGCGGGAAGGTGGTATTTACCCATTGCATCAGTCCGGTGTAATTCGCGTCCTCGCCTGGCTTGCCGGTCCCGAGATACTCCTGAACTTTCGCCGGCACCGCTTCATCGATCACCTCGTAAATCAAAGGACGCGGTTCCTCGCTATCGATCACTTCATTGCGATACCCATAAACGACTTCGCGCTGATTGTTCATCACGTCGTCCATGTCGAGCGTGCGTTTGCGAATGAGATAATTGCGTTGCTCCACTCGCTTCTGTGCCGTCTCGACCGACTTATTCAGCCATGGATGTTCGAGCTCCTGCCCTTCTTCCAAACCGAAGCGTTCCATGATTTTCGTCATCCGATCGGCCGCGCCGAAATTCCGCATCAGGTCGTCCTCGAAGCTGACATAAAAACGCGACGCGCCCGGATCTCCTTGTCGCGCACAACGACCGCGCAACTGCCGATCAATTCGGCGCGATTCGTGACGCTCGGTGCCGATGACGTAGAGGCCGCCGCGCTCGGTTACGCCGGGGCCCAGTTTAATATCGGTGCCGCGTCCGGCCATGTTGGTTGAAATGGTGACGGTTCCAGGCTGGCCCGCGCGCGCGACGATCTCCGCCTCCTGCATGTGGTATTTTGCGTTCAGTACATTGTGCGGAATTTTCTCACGCTTGAGCATGCGCGAAAGCAACTCGCTCGCTTCCACTGAAACAGTGCCGACGAGAACCGGCTGCGCCTTGGCGTGGCATTCCTTAATCTCGTTAATCACGGCGTTGTATTTCTCACGCCGCGTCTTGTAAATGCGGTCGTTAGAATCTTTGCGTGCGACCGGCCGATTGGTCGGAATCACCAAGACGTCGAGCTTGTAAATGTCGTGAAACTCGTTCGCCTCCGTTTCAGCCGTGCCCGTCATGCCGGCCAGCTTTTGATAAAGCCGGAAATAATTTTGAATCGTAATGGTAGCGAGGGTTTGCGTTTCGCGATCGATCTGCACCGCTTCCTTTGCTTCCACCGCCTGATGCAACCCGTCGCTCCAACGCCGCCCCGGCATTTTGCGGCCGGTATATTCGTCCACGATGACGACTTTGTTTTCTTCCACGACGTACTGCACGTCCTTCTCGAACAAGCAGTAGGCGCGCAACAATTGCGAGATGTTGTGAATACGCTCCGCTTGCGTGTCGCAAAGCTGTTGCCGTTCCCCTTTTTGTTTTTCCTTTTCTTCGTCGCTCAACGACTGATTTAGATCGATCTCAGTAAATTCGCTGATCAAATCCGGCAGCACGAATGCGTTCGGATCATCCGGGTTCATGAATGATCGTCCCTGCTCGGAGAGGTCCGCTTCCTGCGATTTTTCGTCGATGGTAAAGAACAACTCTTCCTTCAACGCAAAAAGTTCTTCTTTGCGGGTTTCCTGATAAAACGACAGCTCTGCCTTGTCG
>QHRA01000012.1 GCA_003221295.1 Verrucomicrobiota bacterium
AAGAGTGTTCCGATGTTTGTGAGGTCAGCCAACGAACCAATATCAACGATCGCGGCGACGCCCCCGACAAAAACACCCGTCCAAATGGTGGTGATGTGCGGGGTCCGAAATCGCGGATGAATGCGGGCAAAGTATTGCGGGAGCAAACCATCGCGCGCCATCGCCATAAAAATGCGAGGCTGGCCTAGCTGAAAGACAAGTAGGACTGAGGTGATACCGGCGAGCGCGCCTGCGCTGATGAGTGCTTGCGCCCAAGCGCGGCCTGCGAATGCAGTTGCGACTGCCGCCGGATCGCCAAAATAAGTGGTATATTTTCTCATCCCCGTAATAACGGCCGCCATCAATACATAAAGCAGCGTGCAGATGATGAGGCTCGCGATGATGCCGATCGGCATGTCGCGCTGAGGATTTCTTGTTTCCTCCGCCGTCGTGGAAACAGCATCGAATCCGATGAAAGCAAAAAAAACAATGGCGGCGCCGCTCATAACGCCACCGATGCCGGTCGGGACAAAAGGATGCCAATTAGTGGGGTGAATCAGAAATGCTCCAAACGCAATCACGAAAACGACGACTGAGACTTTCGTAATTACAATGACGTTATTTGTGCGCGCGCTTTCACGAATTCCGTAGATCAAAAGCCAGG
Source organism: Verrucomicrobiota bacterium (assembly GCA_003221295.1). Taxonomy (GTDB): domain Bacteria; phylum Verrucomicrobiota; class Verrucomicrobiia; order Chthoniobacterales; family UBA10450; genus AV69. Next base: position 644 of record QHRA01000012.1, read on the forward strand.
TCACGGCCGCAACGATCAGCAGTGCCGGAAGATTGATTGCAATGGCGTGCCCGGCGATGACCGGAAGCGTCGTCGAGGAATAATTTGTCAGCGCCTCACCACCCTGGTCGATAATCCTATTGGCCGTTTTGTAGTCGTTCACCGCCCACAACGGAAATTTAAGTCCCAGGAGACTGCCGCACAGCCTGACGAAATAACCCGACCAACCCACAGCCACCGCCATGTTACCGACGGCGTATTCGAGAATGAGGTCCCAACCGATGATCCAGGCGATGATTTCGCCGAGCGTTGCGTACGAATAAGTATAGGCAGAGCCCGAGACCGGAATCATCGAGGCGAGCTCGGCATAACAGAGGGCGGCGAACCCGCAGGCAACGGCGGCCACCACGAACGAAAGCATCACCGCCGGACCTGCACCGGGCCGGCCAAACACAAGGGGCGCGTCGGTCGCCCATGATTGAATGAAATTCATTATGGGCGTTTTCCAAACCGACGCTGCCAATTGTTCGCCTGCGGCCGCAGTCCCAGCCAAGGCGAAAATTCCAGTTCCAATGATCGCCCCGATACCAATGCAGGTCAGAGCGAATGGACCGAGAACGCGCTTCATCTGCCGCTCCGGCGTGGCGGCCTCCGCGATCAGGTGATCAGGATTCTTAGTGCGAAAAAGAGAATTCATTGCCTTGATCGTTCCGCGTGTTTACGCAAGCCATTCCCGCTGCATCGTGGCACTCCATTCTTGATTCGGTCAACGTTTAGTTTATGCGCGCCTCTTTTTGGCCTGCGATTAGCTACAAAAAAGGCATATGCCCGACGTGTTCACAATGAACTGTGTCGCTGGCGTTGTCTTCAGCGCCTTCGGCTTCATTGTCTTCACCTATGGCAAACGAATGGGCTACTGGACGCCGATGCTTTGCGGTCTCGCATTAATGCTGTTGCCGCTCTTTGTGGCCGATGTTGCTTTGCTTGTCGGCAGCACGCTTCTGGGAACGGCGGCAATCGTCTTTCGCCATACCTAGATCGACAGAAAAACCGGGCCGCAATCCAGAGGATTATCAGAAGTGCCGAGGCAACATTTGCATGTTGCAGATGCAATAGTGAAATGTTAACTCGTCCGATCGACGGCGAGATTCATTTTTTGGATTAGGCGCGACGCGAGTGATACGACCCCGATTCGGAGTCGACGCAACCGGCGATCTTTCTAGGTTACGCCGAATGGACGATCAGTCGCACATTGTCGCGGCAGAGGCTGCGGTCAATGCTGCGCTGGAACCGCCGCGGCGCCGCTTCTTCTCGCGCCGGCGCAAAGCGCGGCCGCCACCCCCGCCTTATTGTGAAAATTGCGGGGCGCCGATGGCGGGGCCTTTCTGCGCGCAATGCGGACAAGCTGCCGTCGATTACCGACGCTCCTTTCGCCATGTCATTGTCGACGTTCTCGATTCTTTCCTGAACTGGGACTCGAAGTTCTTCGGCACCATCGGCTTGCTCGTGACACGACCTTGGCGCCTAACGAATGCGTTTCTCGCCGGCCAGCGCGTTCGTTATCTGCACCCGGCGCGCCTTTACTTGCTAGCGAGCATTTTGTTTTTCTTCGCCGCGACTTACGGAATCAAATCGGCACATTTTCAGGCGATCAATCTTTCACCGGAAGGTCGGGCCGAGATTCGGACGGAATTGGAGCAGGAAAACGTCGCGCCGGAAATTCGCGCTAGAGTTGAGCAGTCACTCGGCGGCAAACCGGTCTCGCCGGAAAAACGCGCC
>QHRA01000013.1 GCA_003221295.1 Verrucomicrobiota bacterium
CAGTCTCATTTGGATACCGGCGACAGCCATGCCGCCTTCGCCCACTGCAGCGGCCCACCGTTTCACTGACCCGGAGCGCACGTCGCCCGCAGCAAAAATTCCTGGCAGACTTGTTTCAAGCGGGCCGGGTTGATGCTTACTCGCCTGCCAGGCCGGCGCCGCGGCCACGCTGGTCCCGGTTTTGATGAATCCTTTGTCGTCGCGGTCGATTTCGGGCGGCAGCCAGTCCGTGCATGGTCGTGCGCCGATCATGGAAAAAACCGCCGGCGTTCGAACGTGTCGGCGTTCGCCGTTCTGCGTATTTTCCAGCTCGATTTCTTCGAGTTTTTTCCCGCCAAACATTCTGCGGATCTCCGTCTGGTAAAGGATCTCAATGTTCTCACGCGCTTGCACTCGACGCGCGAGGTAGTCCGACATTTTGTTAGTGATGTCTTTCCCGCGAACGACGAGTAACACCTTGGCAGCGCCCTCGGAAAGGAACATCGCGGCTTGACCCGCGGAATTCCCGCTCCCGACGACTACAACCGTTTCGTTGCGACAGAGCTGACCTTCCATTGCGGTCGCCGCATAGTAAACGCCCATGTTCTCAAATTGCTCGCGCTCCTCCGCATCGAGCCGGCGGTAATCTGCACCCGTAGCAATCAGAACAGCTTTTGCTCGAAGAGTTGCCGAGGAACCTTCAATGTCGAGACTGGCGCGGTATTCGTCGTTGCTATCGTATTGCAGTGAGAGGGCCTGCGCGGGTGTCGAAAATTTCGCGCCGAATTGATATGCCTGAAGTTGAGCGAGCCAGGTCAAATAGCCCCCACTTACGCCGGTTGGGAACCCAAAGAAGTTTTTGATTAGCGAAGACGAACCAGCTTGTCCGCCGGGAGCATAGCTTTCCAAAACGACCGTGTTCAATCCCTCGGATGCGGCATAAACAGCCGCCGCCAGCCCAGCCGGTCCTGCTCCGACGATCGTCAGGTCTGACAGAATCTCGTTTTCATTTCCCGTGGCAAGTGATCGAAGCAGACCGGCTTCCTGCGCGACCTCGCGCAACGAAGGCTGGCGCAGGGGACGACCAGCCGGTGTGATTAAAACCGGCAAATCACGCGTCGTCAGGTGAAAACGTTCGCTGAGTGCCTTTCCTTGTTCACTTTCAAATATGACCAGGCGATGCGGAATACGATTCTTGTCGAGGAAATCGTCCAACTTATGTCCAAGCCGCTCATCCCGCTGCGCTAGGACACGCATTCCAGCGAATTCGGGGTCCCGGCTGATCCGCCGGCGTCGCGCAATCAATGCATCAATGATCGTTTTGCTGACATCTGGAATCTCGGCCAAAGCGCGCCTTAATTCGGCTGCGGGCACGTGAAGTATCTCGGCCTCGTCCGACGTCACGCGTGCCGAAGCGAGGATCGATGTGCCCTGCAACATCGATACGTCGCCGATGAAATCACGTTCACGCGCGGTGGCGAGAATCTCTTCGGTGCCGTCGCGTTGCTCAAAAACTTCGACTTCACCGCGCAGGACAATCGTTAATCCCAAATCGCGCTGCCCGGATTTAAAGATCACGTCGCCGCGATTCACGACGCGCCGTTGTCCCAAGGGTTCAAGCAGAGAGAGCTGGTAATCATCCAGCTTCGGAAAGGCAACGCTCTCCGCATGGCGATAGAACTGTTCGTCTCCCAACATGTGCCGTAACGCGACCTGTTTTCGTCGTGCAGCCGCAGCGACACGCGCCGCCCTCAGCTTCTCCGGCACTGCAGGATTCCCAAGCTCCTCGGTATACAGATTCACCACCGAGACGCGAACGCCATGTTTTACTTCACACTCGCCAAGTTCATGCAGGTGCGGCTGCCAGTGAGGGTATTCCTCCAGATCTTCAGCCACGTGCTTCGACAGCAAAATGTGTCCGGCGTCGCCGCAGTCCATGACCCGCTGCGCGATATTGATGCCGGGACCAGCCACGTTCGCTTTTCCGGTTGCGTCGATGACTCCGCTGACTGGTCCACTGTGTACGCCCATTCGCAGCTGAAGTTCCG
>QHRA01000122.1 GCA_003221295.1 Verrucomicrobiota bacterium
TGGTAAGAGCAGGCACGGCGAAGGCGGCGAGGACGGCAATGATCGAAATTACAACGAGCATTTCGATCAAGGTGAATGCGGATTAGGAACGTGTTTTCATAAGGGAAGAATGATGTGACTTTCTAGAAAATACAGGCTACCAAGAAAGTGCTTCAGCTGGCAAGCTTTTTCTTTTTTAATTTTCTTTTTTAAGCGCCACCGTCGCCAGAGGCGGCAGATTGACATAGAGGGAATGCTCGCGGCCCTGCCATGGCTCATCCGTGGTATGGATTCCACCGAGGTTGCCCACGTTGCCGCCACCGTAGGTCTCGGCGTCGGTATTAATGATTTCGCGATAAAAACCGGGGCCCGGGACGCCGATGTGATACTGATAACGCACTACCGGCGTGGCATTTACGATGAAGACGACAAGCTCGCCTTCGCGCGATTTCCGGAGCCAGGCGACAACGCTGTTTTCGGCATCGTGAAAATCAATCCACTCGAATCCCTCGTAGGTATCGTCCTGGTCCCATAGCGCCGGCTCGCTCTTGTAGAGGTAATTTAGATGCTGAACCAGCCGGCGCACTCCATCGTGCAGAGGCGACTGCAACAGCCCCCAGTCCAATGATGCGTCATGGTTCCACTCGCGCCATTGCCCGAATTCGCCACCCATAAAGAGAAGCTTTTTCCCCGGATGGCCGAACATCCAGGCATAAAACATCCGCACATTGGCGAACTTCTGCCAGACATCGCCCGGCATTTTGGAAAGCAGCGAGCGTTTCCCATGGACAACTTCATCGTGACTCAACACCAGAATGAAATGCTCCTGAAATGCATAGAGGAGCGAGAAGGTAATATTTCCCTGATGAAACCGCCGGAAAATCGGATCGAGCTGCATGTAAGCGAGGAAGTCATGCATCCAGCCCATGTTCCATTTAAAACCGAACCCAAGGCCGCCGAGATACGTCGGGCGCGAAACACCGGGCCAGGCGGTTGATTCCTCGGCGATGGTCATGATCCCGGGAAAACGCTCATAGCAAACCTCGTTGAAGCGTTTCAGGAAATAGACGGCGTCAAGATTTTCGCGGCCGCCAAAAGTATTCGGGATCCATTGCCCTTCCTTGCGCGAATAATCCAGATACAGCATCGACGCGACTGCATCCACCCGCAGGCCGTCGATGTGAAATTGGTCGAGCCAGAAGAGCGCATTCGCGATGAGAAAATTGCGGACTTCATTTCGTCCGAAGTTAAAAACGAGCGTGCCCCAGTCCGGTTGCTCGCCCTGGCGCGGGTCCATGTGCTCGTAAAGATCGGTGCCATCGAATTCGGCCAGACCATGCGCGTCTTTCGGGAAATGCGCCGGCACCCAATCCATGATCACGCCAATACCGGCCTGATGACAGCGGTCGATAAAGTGGCGAAACTCGTCCGGTTTTCCGAAGCGACTGGAGGGCGCGTAATAATTGGTTACCTGATAACCCCAGGAAGCTTCGAAGGGATGCTCCGCCACCGGCATTAATTCGATATGGGTGTAACCCATCTCGACGACATACGGCAAAAGGGTATCGGCTAGTTCGAGGTAGCTAAGAAAACGATTCCCCTCCTCCGCTTTTCGCCGCCATGATCCGAGGTGGACCTCGTAAATACTGAGCGGACTGCGCGGCATATTTTTCGCGCGCCGCGCCTCCATCCAGGCGGCGTCGGCCCAGCGATAACGGTTCAGGTCGTAGACGAGCGAGGCGGTTTCCTTGCCGTGCTGGCTGAAAAAGGCAAACGGATCGCCTTTCAAGAAAATCGCGCCACTTCCGGTGCGAATTTCAAATTTATAGTGCGCATTTTCACCGATACCGGGAATGAACAGTTCCCAAATGCCGCTGCCGATGAGCTTGCGCATGGCGTGAACCCGGCCATCCCAGCCATTGAAATCGCCGACCACACTGACGCGCTGCGCATTCGGTGCCCAGACCGCGAAGTAAACGCCGTTGTCCTCACCGATCTTGCGGAGATGCGCACCGAATTTGTCGTAAAGACGCCAGTGTTGGCCTTCGGCGAAAAGATGAACGTCCACTTCGCCCATGATCACGCCATAGGAATAAGGATCGCGCGTGATCTCTTCGCTGCCGTCCCAACGTTTAATTTTCAGTATGTAAGGAACATCACGCGGGCATTTCTCAAGCGTCGCCTGGAAAAGTCCGTCGCCCTGAATTTTCTCCGCTGGAACAACAGATCCATTGTTCTCCAGTTTGATTGAAACCTCGCGCGCATCGGGCCGAAAAACGCGGACCAATACATCGTCACGCAGTCGGTGCGGCCCGAGGATCCGAAACGGATCGGGGTGCCCGCCCTGCAGAAGTGCGCGCAGCTCGGCGGTCATCAGCACGGAAATATCGAATCGTTTCATCAGCGAAAAGGGCATCTTAGAACGTATCGATAAAAAGTCATTCTTGCTGATTGCGGGTGAAGCGGGCCCTGTCGCTCCGCCGACCGCTTGCGCATCCTTGTCATTCTGAGCGGAGTCGAGGCCGCAACGCAGACGACGGTAGTCGGCGAGGCCAGGCTTTCCAT
>QHRA01000111.1 GCA_003221295.1 Verrucomicrobiota bacterium
CCAGCCGATTCGGTCTCCTTTTTAATGCGGTTGTGAAAGTGCCGATGCAATTTCTCATTCTGCTGCTGGGAGCAATGGTTTTCCTGTTCTACCAGTTCGAAAAGCCGCCTATTTATTTCAATCGCCCAGCCTATGACAGAGCAATCGCACTCGGGCATGGTGCCGAGTTGAATGAGTTACAGGCAGAATTCGATGACGTATTCGCGCGCAAACGTGACTTGCTGAGTGCATCAGGCGTAAACTCCGCGTCTCGCCAGGAAATTCTGCAGCTCGACGCCAAGGCCCGCGAACTGCGCGACCGCGCAAAGGGGGTTCTTGAACGCGCCGGCGCCAGCCCGAAAAGCAAGGATTCCGACTACGTCTTTATTACTTTCGTCCTCCAGCATCTGCCGCATGGCGTTGTTGGACTGCTAATTGCGGTGATCCTGTGCGCCACGATGTCGGCTACTGCGGCGACGCTGAATGCGCTGGGCTCAACCAGCGCGGTGGATTTTTATCGACCGCTGATCCGGCCGAACGCGCCTGATCACCATTACGTGGTTGCGACCGAGTTATTGACGATCGCGTGGGGGCTGGTGGCGATTGGTGTGGCCTCATACGCGAGCCTGGTCGAGAACCTGATCGAAACCGGCAACATTCTCGGGTCAATCTTCTACGGCAGTATTCTCGGGTTGTTCCTGGTGGCGTTCTTCTTGCGCAGTGTTGGCGGTTCCGCGGTGTTCTTCGCCGCGCTTCTTGCTCAGTGCCTGGTCCTGATCCTTTTTTGGAGCCTAAGCATCAGTTATCTCTGGTACAACCTGATCGGTTGTGCGGCGGTGCTGGTGTTTAGTCTGGCGCTGCAGCGAACTATTTTCGCGAAGTCATCTCTAGCTTAACAACCATGGCCGCGCCGATTATCTGTTTCGGGCAACAACCGTGCGGCTTTTTTCCAAAACGATTTCTCTATGCCAAGATTGTCACCGCCAGACAACTTCAACAGGAAATTGGTGGCGAAATCGTGTTTTTCTTTCACGACAGCGATCATGATCCGCGCGAGACGATAACGATCTTGCGAGAACGACATTCTGGTCGTGAACATCGCGTCAATTTCCGATTCCTGAACTCGATTCAGAAGGAGTTCTCGCCACTCTATGCCAAGCGCATTCTTCCGAACTGGCATTCGAAAATGGTCCGGCAGCTGCCAAACTACGTTGACCGCGAACTCGTCGACAAGTTCCAGGAAATTGACTGCCACAACCCGGCTGATTTTTGCCTGAAGATGTATGGCAAGATGGGTCTGCTGGACGGCGTCCGAGTGGAAAGATCAAGCTCACCCGAATTCAGAAAGCGCGCAGTTTCGGTGGCCGATTATTTTGTTGACGTCCAGTGGGAAGGCGAAACGGTTCGGGCCCGCTGCCGGAACGGAAAATTGCTGCTGCACAAAGGCGCCGACCGGTTCATCGAACTCCCTTCCCAGGATTTCGACCCCACTCAGATCAGTCCTACGCGTGATACTCGCCTGCGGTGGATGCAATCGGTCATTCAATGCACACACTACGTCGCTGGTGCCGGCGAACAGGAGTACTTAAACGAAGCTGATGCGCCGGGCATCACGTTCGTACTCCGAATGGACATTTCCGAATCAGACAAGGCATATACTGAAAATTGATGGAGCAGAGACCGTTGAGAATTGGCATTACCTGTTTCCCACTGATCGGCGGAAGCGGCATTCTCGCGACATCGTTGGGGATGGAGCTCGCGGCGCGTAATCACGAGGTTTATTTCTTCAGTTATGCCAAACCGGTGCGTCTCGACCTAACGGCGTCACGAATTCACTTCCATGAGGTTGCCGTGGGCGAGCACAGCGTGTTTCCGTGTCCCGATTACACCTTGCCTCTGGCCGTAAAGATGGCGGATGTAGGCCGAGCGGAGCGCCTTGATCTATTCCATGTGCACTACGCAGTGCCCCACGCGACGGCGGCGTTTTTAGCGGCCGAGATGATCGGCAATTCGGCCCCGAAAATCGTGACGACGCTTCACGGGACCGATACGACCATGCTTGGCCCGAATCCGCAATATCGCGGCGCGATCACGCATGCTCTGACCCACTCCGATGCGGTGACGGCCGTCTCCGAAAGCTTGCGACAACAGACTATCGAAACATTTGCCCTCACCCGAACAGTTGACGTAATTCCAAACTTTTTTACTCCGACTGCGCCCACCCGAAGCCGCGAGGAAGTCCGTCGCGATCTCGGCTTAACCGGCCAATTTCTGGTGCTGCACATGTCGAATCTCCGTCCATCGAAGCGGATTGATCTTCTGTTGAGAATCATCGCAAAGATGAAACAGCGAAATCGAGTCCGGCTGCTGATTCTCGCCGGCAGTTCCTTCGCTTCTTGTGAACCTCTCCTCGACGAACTGGGCATTCGGCAAAACGTGATCGTGCGGACCGCGGCCGAACCGGTTGAAAATTATCTCCAGGCGGCCGACGCCGGGCTTTACACCTCTGAGATTGAGAGCTTCGGTTTGAGCATTTTAGAAACAATGTTCTTCGCCAAGCCGATCATCGCTTTTAGAGTGGGCGGAATACCTGAAGTGGTAGGCGACACTGGCTCGCTTCACAAGTTTGGCGATGTCGATGCCATGGCGAAAACGGTCGACGAATTGATCGAATCGCCGGAGCAAGCTCGTGAAATAGGTGAGGCCGGTCGAAAGCGAGCATCAGCGGAGTTCACAGCGCAAAAGGCAGTACCGCGTTACGAAGCAGTCTATCGCCGAGTGTTATCGGCTCAGCGTTAGCGGCAGCGGATTTCCTTGCCGCTATCGTGATCCGAGCATATACGCAATCGAGCGCGGCTCAAAAATCGTCGTTCGGAACAGAAGTCAGGCTGTAGCCGACCATGCCGGGGAAGATGATCGCGGAGGGCGTGCGATGTTTGGTACCGGCGCTCAAGGTTCGAGCCCGATTTCTTTTAGCAAGACGGGGAATCGTGGGTCGGCACGCAAGTCATCCAAGCCGGCACCGATACTGTACTCCCTGATAGCCGCCACGCTGGCGTTTTCGTGTTCCATACCCTGCGCGAAGCAAGCAAAGGCTTCATCATGATTGCCTAAACTTGCATGAACGAAGCCCAGATAAGCGGGTTGGACATACGTCCGCTTTCCGAGTTCGTTCAATTCTTGAAGCACCTGTTGAGCTTCGGTCTTCCGACCTAACCGGCCTAAAAGGCATCCGAGGTCGGCCAATTGAATAGGGCCTCCTCCCAGTGCGACCGCTTTGCGCAAATCTGCGACCGCAGTGTCGTGCATTCCCTGAGACCAATGGGCCCATCCGAGGAGCCAATAGGTTCCAAAGAAGTTGGATTCCAGGTCAAACAGCCTATGGGCTTGTTCCAGCAACAAATCATAGCGGTGAATTATCCAATAGAGAAGTCCCATGTGGAGATTAATCATTGGGGATAACGGATCGATTTGCAGTGCCACGCGAGCGTGGGCTATCGCTTCGTCGTCGTGCCTTCTGACCGCTAGGACCAAGCCATAATGCTCGTGAGCGGTGACGTAGTTCGGGTTGAGCTTAATCGCCTGTTTGAAGCAGTCTTCACCTCTCGACCAGTCTCTTTCGTTCCAACATCTTACTATACCCAAGGCAGTCTGTGTTTCGGCTAGGTTCGGATCGAGTTCCACTGCTTTTTCTGCGGCCAGATCATGAGGACCGATTGCAGCGAGTTTTTCTTCAAACGAGAGAAAGCCGTAGTACCAACCGGTTTGATAAGAGAGGGATAAACCAGCATAAGCCAGCGCGTAGCTCGGTTCGATTTCGAGGGCTTTTTTGCAACACTCGATGCAGCGCTTGAAACCTTCGCCGGTGAACTTGTAAAAATGATACCTCGCCTGAAGGTAAAGCTGGTAGGCGTCGGTGTTGTAAGTGCCATGTTTCGCCAAGGGCTGATCACCTGCGCCAATCAATTGCATCTCAAGGGCCCGGACAATTGCGCGCGTAATTTCATCCTGAATCGCAAAGACCTCTTGCATTTCGCGATCGAACTTGTGGGACCAAAGATGATCGCCGTCAGCCACATTAATTAATTGGGCCGTTATGCGCAGCCGATTACCAACTTTGCGCACACTGCCCTCTAGAATAGTGTTCACATTTAGTTGCTGGCCGATCTGGCGGATGTCCTCATTTCTCCCCTTGAACGCAAAGCTCGAAGTTCGGGCGGGCACGCGTAATCCCTTCAATTGTGAAAACGCCATTATCAGGTCTTCTGTCAGACCGTCACTCAAGTACTCGTTCTCCGGATCTGAGCTCATGTTGAGGAACGGCAAGACGGCAATCGATTTCTGGGTTTCAGAAGATTTGGCGTCTTGCGTGAGATCCGGTGGACCGGGCGCTGCGCCCTCGCATACCACGCCATAAACCTCCAGAGGTCGCACCATATTCTTCAGTTTCACCTGCCCCATCCTTTTCAGCGACTTGGCGACGCGATTCTCGACCTGGTCGAAGACCTGCTGGGAAATGCAAATGCCGCCCGCTTCGGCCAATGGTTCGATGCGAGCGGCGATATTGACCCCATCTCCAATGACGTCGTCATCACGATGGACAACATCGCCAGCATGAATTCCGATACGAACCTGGAAATTCCCTTGCGATGGATTGACGGAATTTCTCTTCGCGATCATCTCTTGAATTTCAATCCCGCATTGCACTGCCGCCAAGGCGCTGGAAAATTCGGCCAGGAAACCATCTCCAATTGTCTTGATTTCAGAGCCCCGATGTTTTGGAAAAATTGAGCGCAGGAGTCGGCGGTGTTCCTCGAGCAATTCAAGTGCGAGCTCCTCGTTGCGTTCCGCGAGAGCGCTGTAGCCGACCATGTCTGTGAACATGATAGCGGTGAGCTTGCGATGTTCGGTGCCCTCTTGAGGCATATTACAGCGACCTTGTGGACGAGCTTACCAGAACCGAGTTTGCAAGGCAAAGGTTGTGAGGCAACGGGTTTGTCTTCTTGGCTAACTCCCCGAGTCAAGGTTCGCACCTTCATCTTGGCAACTCCTCGCAATAAGAGGCAAAGCCCCGGGCGACGTTTTAGCAGAGACAATTCACTCGGATCAATTCGCCCGCGCCGAATGGTCCTCAGCAATCAGCAAAGCTGCCGAGTCCAACAAGCAGCCAGCGAATTTGAATCCTAGCGAGGCAGCTACCGGAAAATTGCCAATTGGGTGATCTGGGGTCGCGTCTTAAGGGCGTGTTGCCCAAATGGGCTTCTTGTCATGTCGAGCGCAGTCGAGACATCTCTTACTGCCAGTAATTGTTAAAATGAGAGATTCCTCGACTTCGCTCGGAATGACAGAGGGAGTAAATCGCGCCTGAAATGGTCCGTGCCATTTGGGCAACGGGCCCTAAACGTTTGCCATTTGGCTCAAAGATTAGGCTGGAAATTGCCGATCGAATTCTTTGTGTGTGCCGATCCAGAACCAAAGCCAGTCTTCACCGCGACGAAACGCGACGGCTCGGATGTCTCTGGTCACGCGGACTGACCAAGCGCGCGGATCCGATCGCAGGCGCTCCAGTCGCAAGCTGGGATGTGCTGGGTCTCTATTGAAAAGACGGTAGGCTTTGCGCGTAGCAGCTTGAATCTCCGGCGGCAACTCCTGGTAGCGTTGCCAAAATTCCGGTGCGCCTCGCGAGATCACGCGCGCGACTCAAAATCCGTCTCTGCGATCTTTGGAAGCTTCTCTGGGTTCTCGGCCAGATCGGCTTCGTAGCGGTTCAAGAGTTCGGTCAAAGCCGGACGCGGGCGATCATCGCGGGCAATGCGCTCCCACTCCGCGTCACCGGCAAACTCCGGAAATATCTGCGGAATCTGCTGAAGCAGCTTCTCGCGTTCGGATGGTGACAGCGAGCGAATTGCGTCTTCGATCTCCTGGGCGGTGCTCATGTTGTTATTGTAAGCATTCGGACGGACCGCGGCAAAACGATTCGAAATTGAGGCGCGGGTTACTCTTTC
>QHRA01000112.1 GCA_003221295.1 Verrucomicrobiota bacterium
TTCTCCCATCTTCCGGTACTGGGGATCGCGCGTGATGTGATGCAGATAGTAGGTCGACTCCACGATCTCGGGGCGCAGATGGTAGCCGTTGTAAACAATCTGCATCGTTTTGTAATCGATGATCTCCGGTTCGACCCCATGCATGTTCCACATCTTGAACGACGAATCCTGGAGTCGCCGCGCCCGCACAACATCGCCGGAGTGGGCAAGCACCGCCGGAAAGAAAGCGTCGAGCGCGCCATATTGCGATGCCGTCCGCCTGCCCGTGTTCATATCGGCGTGGCCGTACCACAACTCGCCCCGGACTTCGTCGGCGAGATATTTGTTGATCGCGCTAATGCTTGCCTGCCACATCTCGTGGCAATCTTTGTCACCAAACAGGAGCCAGCATTTCCAGAGATATTCGTAATAGGAGTCGATCCCACCACTGATGTGACTATCTGCGTCCATCCACGCGCCGGTCTCGACGTCGATGGTCGAGCCAACAAGACCGATCGACGACCGGCGCTTGAATGTTTCTACCAACGCATGCTTGGCTTTTTCGTAGTAGATCGGTTTACCAGTTAGTTTGCTCAGGGTCCCGAATTCCAGGAGCAGCGTGCCCGTCTCGGCCGGATTCGTTTTCGCATCGCGAACCTGACCGGTTTTCAGATTCACATAAACGTAGGGAAGTCCGGTCGGCGAATTGAAAACGGGTAAGAGCCGGCTCCCCAAATCGTCCGCCAGATTGAGGAGCCGTTTGTCATTCGTTAGTTGATAACTCGAGAGCAATCCACCGAGTAGACGGATCGTGATCTCGAAATTCTTAACGTAAACGTCGCGATCGAACGAAAGATCCTTAACGATGAGCTCTTTCGCCTTCGCCGCTTCGTCATCCACCTTGTCCGTACCAATCGTGCGGCGTCTTGCTTAGTGGCTTTAACGCATCATGTCCCCAGGCGTACTTCTCGTAATTAGTCCAGGCATGCAGAAACTCAGTGCGAACCCGGGTCGCGACTTCGCGCGCGTGCGCATCATCGCGCGATTGCCTACATCCGACGCTTGCGAAAGCGATAGCGGCGGCGGTAACCCACCCGGCCAGCTTCTGGGAAGCGCAGACTGCCAGTCTGTAGTTCGCAGGAACTTGCCGTCCAGCCACGATTAATCGGTAAACTAATGACAATTAACTCACTTATGTGCCGGGCTGCGCCTCGGCAAGCTCTGGGCTTTGAGTCTGTCGAAACGGCAGCGACTGGTTAGGCTTGTATCTATTGGGGAAGCTTTGCAGCGAGGATGTCGACCTTCTCGATGACCGGCGCCTCCGCGAGAAGCTCTGGCGCTTTTGCCATTAATGCAGCCGCGACTTTTCCCGAAAGGTGCGCCTGCCGTCCTGCCTCATCCGGAAAAGCATCGAAGATGGCGAACGTTGTCGGCCCAAGGCGAATTCCGAACCACGCAGTCGTCGCCAGCTCTTCTTGGACGATCGGTAGGCCGCCGCGTAAAAAGCTTTCAACCTCCGCCTCTTTTCCCGGTTTTGCTTCTAACCGAACGAATAATGCTTTTTTGACCATATATTACTCCTTCCGAAACAATGACATTGTTACGGCAGCCCAGGCACCCAGCAAGCCCAAAACGCCTAATGAAACAAGACTCAGTTGCGGTTAGCGAAAGCGCAGTGGGAGATGTACAGTTTACTCGTCTTCAGCTTCTCCGAACTGAAGATGCGCATGCTCGAAGGACTCGCGAAGCATCTGCAGCATGTTAACGAGAAACTGTTCTGGTCCGTCCTCCTGAATCGTGCGTACGGCCGCATGCACCCATGCTGCTTCGGGAACGAGACCAGGATAAGGTCCGACACCAGCATAGCATGGATTGCAGATAATACCGCGCACATGCTCAGGATTCCACGGGCCATCATCCCCGCTAAGCCGACGAACTGCGTTGGGTTTTGGTAGTGGCTTCTCGCTGTCGTTGGTGAAGATGTCGGTAAGGTTCATGTTGACGTCGATTGTTAAGGCCTAACGAGACCAAGCTCATCTATCGCTGGCGAGGCGCAACTGGCAAGCTTTGAAAATGTTTTAATTATAAAAGCGAAGCGCTATGTTGAGCTTGATCGCGTTACATGCACTCGATCGGGTTGCCCGTGCCAGGTTGACAAAGGCGAATACCGTGAGCGCTCAACTGAACAACAAAGTCTACGCGATGATTGCAAAAATGTGAAATGGGTCGCCAGCAAAGATGTGCCTGGCAACATTGCCCTTCCAACTGTTAATAGTCTCAGGAAATGCTGAGGCACCATCCTCCCGAACGGCGGCGGCTCCGGCCCAGTTCCCATCGCCTGGCTAGGCGTAGAGGCTGTCAGTCCTTAGTCCAGTTAATCTTGCCTGTATCAAGGTCGTAGATGGCGAAAACGATCATTACTTCCTTGGCCAGGTCGCCCAGCGCCGCCTTGGCCTTGATCTGAGCCGCAACCTGGCGTGCGTTCTCGGTGACGGCCGCGGTCAGCGCATCTCCTGGCGCGCTCTTGGCGGCTTTGACCGCGGGCTGAATGTCGCGAACCAATGAGTCGATGTGCCCAGGCGCGTGGTCGCTCTCCAACGCAGCCTTGACTGCACCGCAGCCCGTATGACCCAGAACCACAATCAAACGCGCGCCCAAGTGTTCTACCCCGTATTCGATGCTGCCTAATGCATGGTCGTCGATCAGGTTGCCCGCTGTGCGAATAACGAAAAGGTCACCCAGGTTCTCGTCGAAGACCAGCTCAGGCCCAGTCCGGGAATCGGCGCATGCGACAATGATGGCAAACGGATGCTGCGCTTGGGCCGTCTCCTTCCGACGCGCTGCGATGGGCTTGCCCTGGGATACCTCACTCGTGGCAAAACGGAGATTGCCCTCCTTGAGTTTGGTGAGCGCAGCATCGGCGGGCACCGAGGCAGCAGGAGGATGGTCGGCCAGGACGAGAGCCGCGACGCTCAAGCAGGCAATGGTAGCAAAGAGAGTAAGTTTGGATGTGGTTTTCATAGTTGGTTCTAATTTGTTCAGGGCGGCAGACGAGTAAGAGGCCGCTGGGAAATGTTGAAAGTATTTTAATCATAGAAGCGAGAGGAAACAAGCCCATCCGCCAGTTTCGGACGGACTGGCCGTGGCGAGCTACCCGTCGGCTGCAGCGTCTTGGTTAGATGATTTGGTGCCCATACATTCACCGCGTGATGTCAGGCCCCTCTCTCGGGTGTCGTAGGTGGAGAGGCGGAACTGGGACGCTGCACGACTGGTGGAAGCGGCGGTGGCTTCTTGCGGCGGCGATTTATGATGAAAACAATTGCAAGCGCGATAGCTGTCGGAATGCCCGCAAGTACGGCGATAATAATCATAATGACGATTAGATCCGGCCCTGCCAAATTTACGAAGCTAGCGATGCGTCCAATCATCTAGCGAGAATAAGATCAGCCACCGTTGGCGAGAGCGACACTGGCTTGGAATGAACGGAGGCTAGTCATGTGAAAATGAAACCGTGCGTCGGCCAGCGGGCCTGCTCGCGAACACTTTCGGAGTTGGCTGGATCGTCTGGTTAGGACCGATTCGAATCTGCCCCCAAGCTTAAATCTTTTCGATCGCGCAAGTCGCGCGCGAGCGCCCACGAGCCTCCCCAGAGCGCTGCGACAATGAACACGTCCGACCACTTGTCCGGGTCTTGAGGTGCGCCGAGAAGTGGCGGTACATGAATTGTTACGGTCCAGAGCGCGAACATCAGTCCCACACCTAAAGCCGCCCACCGCTGCAGGAATCCGGTGGCGAAGCTTACACCCGCGGAGATAAAGGCTACGCCGAAGAAGACAGTCCAGAACCGGTGCCAGGAAATCCAGCCGGGCACGAGGCTGGCAATGAAGGTGAGAACCTGAAAGTGGGCGATGCCAAAGACGATGAGCGCAAAGGCAAGAAGATAGCGGCTCGTCCTGTGAAGCCATTCCGGAATGCCGCCCAATCTGGGCGCGAGCCATGCCAGGCTGCCAATGGCGATTGGTTCGAGCACATTGGTACGCCACTCGGCGCTCATGAGATTGGGGCGTCGCGGCACGTCAAAAGCGAGTCCGCAGAGTAACATCAGAACACCGAGTGTGATGGAAGACACCACCACCTTGCGTTGAAAAAAAAAGGCTTGCCCCGCACAAGATTAAGATTGCTCCGACGGGGTAGACCAAACTCGGAATAGCCGGCAGCCACGGAATCACTGGGACAACCTTATAGTGTGGGCCAGGCGAATGACTGGAAACGTACGCGCAGATCAATGTCTCTACGCCTATTCCAATTATTGCTAACGAAAAGAGTAGGCGACCAAATCGTCCCAGCATGATCCACCACGTTACCGTGCTTTCCAGCTGATGTAGTGTCTTATCGCGCGAAATGTTCACGGCCTAACGAGACAGAGCTCAGCGACTGCTGACGGGAGCGAGCTCTCCTTTCAGTTTTTTACTTTCTAATGTCAACTTTGTAATTTCTTAATCGGTCAGCGGTTGGCAGCCCCAAGGCGATTTCAAAGAGCCGTAAGCGCGATCATGTTTATCGATCTCGAGCAAAGCAAAAAGCCACCACGCCATAAAACGTGACGGCTCATTGTGAAAGGCTGCTTCTTGTTAGGCTTTGCTGATTTGTTGGCGACTTACTTGCGGTTCAGGTTTGTCCACTTCTAGGTAGGCTTACAAGCCTTCCACGAGGAAGCCGTGTGTCACATTGCCCCCGTCAATATACTGTCCCGTGATCGTTCCTGGATTGTTGTTATCCAAGGGGATGGTGCCCTGGCCTGCGCCTGCGCCGGTGCCCGGAACATCGAACACGCTAAAGCTGCCTTGCTTATCGAGCACAAACCCGTGATTCACGTTGCTTCCGTCGATGTAATTTCCCGCGATCGCCCCCACGGTGTTGTTGCTTTCAGGGAGAGTGCCCTGGCCTGCCCCTGTGCCCGCGCCCGGAGCATCGAACGTGCTGAAGATCCCCTGGCTAGACCGCACGAAGCCGTGAAGCACACCTTGTGCGTCGACGTAAATTCCTTCGATCTCGCCGTTCGGAGTGAGGCTGACGCCGAATGTGCCGTTGCCCGTGCCCGGGGTAGTGTCAGCGCCTGGGGCATCGAACGAAGTCATGGTGCCGTCGAGAGCGCGCAGAAAACCGTGACCCACGAAGTTTGCGTCAAAGTAGAATCCCGTGATCTCGCCGAGCGCATCGATGGCGTTGGGGTTGGTCAATATGGAGCCGGTGGGATCGAACTCGGTGATTTTGCCGCCAGGAGCGCGCACGAAGCCGTGCCGTACCGAACTCGCGTCAACGTAGAATCCGGTGATCGTGCCTGCCGGGTTGATGCCGGCGGGAGTGAATTCTGAGGGGAAGGTCCCCTGGGGAAACGGTCCTGTGCCCGCGTCCGGAGCATCGATCTGGGTGAAGGTGCCGTTAGCAGTACGCACGTAGCCGTGACATCGGGCGCTATTGTCGGTGTAAAATCCGGTGATTGTCCCCGCCCGGTTGATGGCGTAGGCACGCGTACCCTGGCCGGGCCCGATGGTTCCACACGATATTGAACAAGTGCCCGCGGCCGGATCGTCGAAGATGGTAAAGGTCCCGTCGGGAGCACGCAGGAATCCGTGCCGGGCAGCGTTGGCGTCCCGGATGAATCCCGTGACCGCCCCTGAAGTGTTCATGCCATTAGCGAAGGTGCCTTGGCCTGCCGCTGTGCCCGCGCCCGGTGCATCGAACTTGGTGATAGTCGTCGTCGTTCCGCCGGCATTCACGGAAAGGCCTAGCCCCAACGTGCAGAGGACCAGGCAAAGCGCCATTGGTAGACGCGGGTAAACATTGGACGTGCAAAAAGATTTAAAGATTTTTTTCATAATTCGTTTTTGTTAGTTAATCAGGGTTATTCATTGGAAAGAGGCCAGCAATAACCAGATCATGCTAAAAAGGCAGACCAGTTTCCCTTGTCGCGGGAACCAAGTGCTTTGAGCTGCGCAGCTTCGGAGAATTGTGCCTTATTAGCCGGACACAAGTCCGCTATTACGGCAGCATCTCATCTTGAGAAAGCATTCTCTGGATGCGAAAATCGTGTTGTGAAAATGAATGGTGCGATCTACGGGCACATAGTCTCATCGGTCCCAAAGCACCGCCGGCGTCGGTTAGTCATGTCGTTCGAAATGGTGCGGCTGGATCGCGCGTCGTCCGAGCCGCTTTACCAGCAACTGTATCGCCAAATACGAGAAGAACTTGAGAGCGGCAGTTTTGATTCAAGCGCTTCCCGCGTGCCTTCCTCACGAGTTCTCGCTGCAACTCTCGGAATTTCGAGACCGACCGTAAACGAGGCGTTCTCAAAGCTGCTTGCAGAGGGCTATCTTCAAGCCCGGAAACGGTCTGGTATCTTTGTCGCCGATCATTTACCGGCAACTTTTCTGAAGGCTGCCAGGCTGGCGACGACCGCGGGCACCGAGCATTCCCCGCGTGTGGCCCGACGAGTGACCAGAATGACCGATTTTCGCAGCGGCCGACAACTCGATGTCGGCGCTGGCGGCCCGCCGAGCGTCACATTCGTCGCGGGGTTGCCGGCCGTGGATGAATTCCCGATCGCTGTTTGGGAACGCTTGCGCCAGCAGGTTTTGGCAAAAAAGGGAGCGCACCTATTGCGCTATGCCTCGAGCCGTGGCGAGATCGAACTACGGAAGGCAATCGCTGCCTACTTGTGCGACTTCCGCGGCGCCAATTGTCATCCCGATCAAATCGTAGTCGTGGGCGGCATGCAGCAGGCGATGTTGGCGTGCGCGCTCGCGTTAATCAATGAGGGTGAAGTGGCATGGATTGAAGATCCCGGCTTCCATCAGGCACGTAATGTCTTCGCTTTTGTCGGGGCCAAAATGGTCCCGCGGCCGATCGATCGTGAGGGGCTGGTAATCGGGAAGTGCTCACGGCAAAATTCTCCCAGACTCATTCTCGTCACACCGTCACACCAGTTTCCTTTCGGTGTGACGATGAGCCTTAAACGGCGGAAAGCTCTGATCGAGTTCGCGGAGTCGCGCGACGGCTACATCCTGGAGGATGATTATAATTCCGAGTTTCGTTTCGATGGGCCGCCGCTGCCATGTCTTCAAGGTTTGGACAATGCCGGCCGGGTGATTTATGCCGGCACGATGAGCAAGATCCTTTACCCATCGCTGCGCCTCGGTTTTCTGGTCGCCCCGCCACAACTTGTCGACACCCTCGTCAAGGTGCGCGCTGTCATGGACCAGCACTCCCCAGCGATTGATCAAGCTACCCTGGCGCGTTTCATCACCGAAGGATTTTTCCTCAGCCATGTGAAACGGATGCGCGAACTCTATGCCCAGCGGCGCGTATTCTTTATCGAACAATTCCAAAAATGGCTGGGCGACTATTTCGATCTGGAAGTAACGCCGGCCGGTTTGCACTTGATCGCCTGGCTGCGGCGGAGGGAAGATTTACCGTTCTTCATGCGTGCGCGTGAGCAAACCGGCGTTTGGCCCCGGCCTCTTTCTTTCTTCTGCATCAAGGCTCAGTTGGATCCGGCATTCGTCTTTGGA
>QHRA01000277.1 GCA_003221295.1 Verrucomicrobiota bacterium
TCTTTGCCGCATGGGACTGGGTGCGGTTGCGCTTGCTCCCGGAGCTGCACTGTTCAACTCGGCCTCAACAGCGTTCGGCCAAGAAGTTGAGATTGAGGCGGGGATCAGAGCCGGTGATGCCGCTCTTCTCCGGTTTGCAGCGGCACTCGAGATACTCGAGGCCGATTTTTGGGTCCAATACAACGAACTCGGCGGCGTCCAGGACAGCGAGGTTCCAGGAGGAACCGGGAATGAAGCCTACACCGAAGCCATTGAGGTACTCGACGAGGACATGCCGATATATATTCATGACAACACCGATGATGAAATCACTCATCATCGGTTTCTGAATGCGTACTTAGTGTCGAAGGGAGCCGCTCCTGCAAATCTCGGAGGATTTCGCACCCTGATGGGCAGCACCGCGACCGGGGTCAATCCCAACCGGGTTGGGAAGCGGCTTACAAACCTGACCCAGCTAACACTGGATACCAGCTGGTGGACGCGCTATCGCGACGACAGGTTTAACCCGGACCTTGATCCAAACCACGTCTTTCCGCAGGCGGTTCCAAGCTTGCATCATGGACAGCACACGGCCATTCCCAGAACCGATAATGATTTAAACAATCCTAAGTTCGTTCAGGCGATGGCCAACACCGCGGCTTTTCACTTTCCGACCATTGAACAAGGTGGAAACAGCCTCTATCCATCGATGGCGCAAAGGGCCACCAGTGTGGAAGTGTTGCGAATCTTGATCAGCATTGGCCCGACCGAAACCATGCACTTTCAAACATGGTCGGATAAGGCAGGCAATGCGCCTCCCTTAACTGCCGTTGACCCGGTAACAGGGGTTTCAGTTACATTTCCTGACTTGGAAGTCGACAACGAACTCTTGAACAAGAGCCTGATCATGCCGGAACCGTGCCCGTTTCTGAGTGAAAACCTCCCACCATGTTCGATCATTCGACCGACCAAGACACAGGGCGTGGCCATGGGCGCGCTCAAGTTCCTGACGGATATGGGACTTTTCATCGGCCAATCGCCCGCGTTCTTTTCCTACTTGAGTCAATTGGCGGCACAAGCAGATGCAGCTCGACGCGGAGGCTAAAATGGGGATTAGGAGCAAATAAGGCAGCGGACGAGAATGCGAACATCCGCAGGGTCCGATTCCCTGCGGAGTTGCCTAAAATTACTTCCCCTCCTCTCGAGCGAAGTCGCCTGCCGCGCCGCAGCGGGACGAACACGGGAGCGAGCCCGATGAAGTTACCTTTAGGCTTTCGCAACGGGATCCTTCAACTTCGCTCAGGATGAGGGCGCTTCACGCCGAGGCCGGC
>QHRA01000113.1 GCA_003221295.1 Verrucomicrobiota bacterium
CAGGCCGAGCGATCGTTGCGGGTGAAATCGACTACGCAATCGAAACCGGCGCGACGGATTTCCATCCATGCGGAAAGATCGCGCAGCCCACGTTTCGTTAGGAAGGTTTTTTGCAATCCGTGAATGGCTGGGAAAAGGGGCTCGCATTCGCGTGAAACAGCCAGGGCGATTTGCGCGCCCGGGAAATGTTCGCGCAAGGCCGAGATCGCCGGGGTTGTTAAAATGAGATCGCCGAGCCGGCGAAGTTGGATCAGCAGAATTTTCATTGTAGCGGCGGTCTATGAACGCCGTTGGAAGTGCTGGCAATGGCTACAGCATCTGCATGGCCATTTCATAAGCCCCCAGCAATCGCTCCCGAAAGTGGTCCCAGGTAAAATTTTCCACTACCCGTTTGCGCGCGGCAGTGCTCATTTCCGACACGACCCTCGGATGCTGGTAAAGATGCTTGATGGCGGCGGCGATGGCGGCGACATCGCCCGATGGCACAATGATGCCTTCGATTCCATCACGCACCACATCGCCCGATTCGCGGGTGACCACTTGCGGTAAACCACAGGCCGCCGCTTCGTAAGTGACCTTGGCGCTCCCTTCTAACTGTGACGGAAAAATGTGGATCGTCGCCTGACTTAGATATTTTTCCACGTCGCGCGCGAAACCAATGGTGCGGATATTATCGCGCCAGAATTTCTTCAGGTGCGGTTTCGCTTCTTCGTGGATTGAACCGAGCAGCCACAATTCGGCGTCTTTCAAGTTCAGCCGATGCCACGCTTCGAGCAGATGATGAATTCCTTTGCGTTCGATCAGGGCGCCGGAAAAAACTGCGCGAAAGATTGGCGGACGTGCGCCTGGTTTGAAACGCTGGACATCGACTCCGCGTGGAAGATAGAAAAGTTTTTCTTTTGCCATCCCGCTCTCGCGAAAAGTCTCTGCCGCTCTTTCCGAAAGGACGAGCAACACGGTGGCAAGGTCATATTCTTCGATGGAACGTTCCGAACGCAGGATAAGCTCGTTTTTGCAGCGCCCAATGGGAGTACGTTGTCTGGATCTTCGCGGTTCGGC
The DNA here is from genome assembly GCA_003221295.1 of Verrucomicrobiota bacterium. GTDB lineage: Bacteria > Verrucomicrobiota > Verrucomicrobiia > Chthoniobacterales > UBA10450 > AV69. The sequence continues at coordinate 1,060 of QHRA01000113.1, forward strand.
CCGCGGAGCCACGCGCTCGGCAAAGTCCCGGTGCCAGGTCGGGATCTCTACGATCGAAGGAATTCCTTTCCCTTGCGCGACGCGCAAAGATTCCAGGCAATCGCCTGACCAGCTATGAAGCAAATCGTACTGTCCCGTCCCGAGCTGGCGCGATGCGATCCAATCGAGGTATTTTTTCTTCGCGCCATAATAATAAGGTCGATCGAGCGACGAAAGCAGCCGCACCGGATGCCAGCGCAAGGATCGGATTTTCGACGCCGGAATTTCGTTTTGCCGATTGTCGTAGGCGATCGCTTTGCCCAGAAATCCGCCCCGATACGATGCGCGCAACGTTTCAAAAGCATCAGTGTCGAGGCCCCAACCGCCGATGCGAGCGGAAATGGAGTAAAGCAAACTTTTCGGTAAGCATGGTGATCGGGCCGCGATGCGGGGTGGCGCGGTGGGGTTTAAGGTTTCGCCCGACATGGGAAGAACTATTGTGCTGACCGCGTGCAAGTAAAGGCTTCCGAGAAACTGAACATTGGATTCGTCCGGCGCGGTTTTTCGCCCAGCGGCGGAGCCGAAGCATATTTGCGACGCGTTGCCGGTGCGCTGGTGGCGGCCGGTCACGAAGCGACGCTTTTTACGACCAACGATTGGCCTGAAAAAGAATGGGGGTCCGGCCGGATAATGCGGGTTCCCGGAGAGCGGCCAATCGCTTTTGCAGATGAATTGGAACGGATCAATCCGCGAAAAAATTGCGATCTCCTCGTCAGTCTGGAGCGGATCTGGCGCTGCGATTTTTTTCGCGCGGGCGATGGGGTTCATCGCGCCTGGCTCGAGCGCAAAACGCAGTTTGAATCAAAGCTAACGAAAATTGCGCGTCGTTTTAATTCCAAACACGCCGCCATTCTGCGTTTGGAAAAAGCATTGCTGGGCAATGGTGGAGCGCGTCGCGTCATCGCCAATTCGGCAATGGTGCGCGATGAAATTGTCCGCTACTACGGCTTTGCCGATGACGCGATTGATCTGATCCGCAATGGCGTGCGCGTTTCGGATTTCGGTCCGGCACCGCGCAAACGCGCAACGGCACGCGCGCAGTTGCGGATCGGCGTCGATGAAATTGCGGTGCTATTTCTTGGCTCGGGCTGGGAACGAAAGGGACTGCGTTTCGCCGTGGCTGCGATCGAGAAGTTGCGCGACCAGCAAATGCGACTGCTGGTGGCGGGTCGCGGGAACACGCGCAAATACCGTTCGAGCAACGTGACTTTTCTCGGCGAAATCGAGGATGTGCGATTGCCGTTAGCGGCGGCGGACATATTTATTTTGCCGACCGTTTACGATCCTTTCTCCAATGCTTCGCTGGAAGCGATGGCCGCGGGTTTGCCCGTAATTACGACCCGGGCCAACGGTTGCAGCGAGATCATCGAGCTAAAAGTGCACGGGTCGGTCGTTGATCGTCCGGATGACGTGAACGCGCTGAGCGACGCGCTCCATTTTTGGAGTGACGAATCGCGACGCCTCACTGCGCGCCCGGCCTTGCTCGAGCGTGCCACCCAGTTCGATCTCTCGCGGAATGTCGCCCATACCCTGGACGTTTTGCTTCATTCTCGCGAGAGCGCGGAATCGACGTCCGGGTAAATGCGAAAAACCTGATCGAGGCGCGCAATCTCAAAAATCGGTTTCACATTTTCCTGCAAACCGGCGAGCGCGAACTTGCCCCCGTATTTTTCAACCTTCTGCATCGCTTCGATCAGAACGGCCAGGCCGGAGCTATCGATGTAGCTGACGTTGCCCATGTCGATGACGAGATTGCGCGGCTTGGCCTTTACCGCGGCATTAAGCGTGGTGGTGATGCGGGGAGAAATGTGCAGATCGATTTCGCCTTCGAGTGGAATGACTTTTGATTGCGCAGGCATAATTCTAGATGCTGGATGCTAGATTCTGGACGCCGGATTCTTATCGAGTATCCAAGTATTCACCATCCCAGCTTCTTAATGACCTCGTCCGTGTCTGCCAGATCGTCGAACAAAAAATCTGGAGCGCACATTTGCAATCGCTCGCGCGACCAACTGCCAGTAGCAACCGCAATGGTGCGCGCGCCAAATGCTTTTCCGCAGGCGATGTCGTGCTTGGTATCGCCGATGACATCGATATCGGCCGCATCGAAATCGTGACCATGTCTTGTTTGAGCGCGTTCTCTGGCGAAAGCGCCGAGCTCGTTCCGGTCATGATGGTCGTCCGCGAAAGCGCCAAATTCAAAAAAATCCCAGAGACCGTAATGCTGAAGCTTAAGCCTTGCGCCCTGTTGCAGATTTCCGGTCAGGAGCGCGAGCACGATGTGCGGCCGCGTTTTCAATCGTTCAAGTAGTAGCTGAATGCCGCGCAGGACTCGTCCACGAGAGCGGGAAAGTGAAAGCGGAAGTCCATGGATGTACTCCTGGGCGAATGAGGCGATGTTTTCCTCGTTTGGGTCGACCTGATATTTGCGCAAAATATCGCGAATAATTGCGCGATCGGTTTTTCCAGCAATTTCGATATCGTGCAGATCGTCTTTCGCCCCGAATCGATTGTGCAGGGTTCTTTTCAGCGATTCGACCCCGGCCCCAGCGGTATTGACCAGCGTGTCGTCAATGTCGAAAAGGAGCAGGCGCTTTTTTGTCATGTCGAGCGAAGTCGAGACATCTCTGATTATTTTCTCAAAATAGCTAGAGATTCCTCGACTTCGCTATGCTTCGCTCGGGATGACAAATAAGGAATATCGGGGCCGTATCGCACCATCGCCGACCGGTTTTTTGCACATCGGTCACGCGATGACGTTCTGGCGGGCGCAGGAACGTGCATGGGAAGCCGGTGGCAAGTTGGTGTTGCGGATCGAAGATTTGGATCGCGATCGTTGCCGCAGAGAATTTGCCGACGCGATCATCGAGGATTTACGCTGGTTCGGACTCGACTGGGGTGAAGGCCCGGACATCGGCGGACCTTTCGTCCCTTATGTTCAAAGCCAGAGGCGTTCTCGCTATTTGGAGTCCTGGGAAAAATTGCGGGTCGGCGGCTTTATTTATCCGTGCAAATGCTCGCGCAAGGATGTGGCGGAAGCTTCGCTCGCCCCGCACGATGAAAATGAGGAACCGATTTATCCTGGCACCTGTCGCCCGAGATCTTCTGCAGAGGCGGCCGTGTCGGCCGCAGCAGGAAAGAATTTGCAGGCGACACGCCTGCCGCCGCAGATATCGCTGGAAGCTACGGCTGAGGTCGTAACTGTCGCTGTCTCAGCGGGAGGACAAAGGGAACTGCTGCCAGTGACGGCGGCAGCTACAATTACCGGGGAAACACCAGGTGGGACGCATTGGCGATTTCGTGTGCCTAATGGCGAGCGAATCGAGTTTGTCGATGAGCGCCTTGGGAAGCAATCGGCCGTGGCCGGTCGCGATTTCGGCGATTTCATTGTCTGGCGGCGCGACGATGTCCCGGCCTATCAGCTCGCGGTCGTGGTAGATGATGCCGCGATGCGAATCAGCGAAGTGGTGCGGGGTGAAGATTTGCTCGTCTCCACCTTTCGCCAGCTGCTACTCTATCGCGCGCTCAACTTAACGCCGCCGAAATTTTCCCACACGCAATTAGTAGTGGATGAATCAGGGAAACGGCTGGCGAAACGACATGGCGCGCTCAGTTTGCGCGCGTTAAGGGAAAGAGGCGCAGTCCCGGGAGAATTGCGCGCAATATATTTGTCATCCCGAGCGTAACTTCCGCGGGATGACGACTTTTTATTACGGCGCGGGCGCGTGCATTGTCAGCACTGCGACGATTCCCGCCAGCAATGCCAGCAGGGCGATTGCTGCCGCTATAAACAAGGCGGTCCTACCGGGATCGCGTTGTATGCTCCGAGTCCGGAATGGTGAGGCGTTGGCAAAATCCGCTGGACGGATGCTGGTTGTCGCTACCTTCGCGTCGACTTTTGCTGCGGCCGGCAGCGGCTGGGTCGCGCGCATCGGCGCGTCGCCTTCGAAACGCGCATCGACTGCGCCGAAACGAATGCGGTCTCCGGAATGCAATGTGATCTCACCAGTGGCGGATCCATTGACTCGTGTGCCGTTGGTCGAACCAAGATCGCGCAACTGATAAGCCTTTCCGGCGGCCCGTAATTCCGCGTGCCGGCCCGAGACAGAAGGATCCTCGATGTGAATCGTATTGTCCGGGGCGCGGCCAACCGTGATCAGCTGTTCGACCAGTTCGTAGGTTACTCCGCTGACGATCAACTTCGGCATCGGTGCAATATTGTAGGGCAACCGTGCCGGTTGCCAAGGGTAAGCACCGCCAGGCGGGAGTGGTTGCCCCTACCTCTGGTAGGGCGACGTTCCGCGGAGCCGTCATTCTACGCGTGGTAAATTGACCGCTCCAGCGCGCACCCGCATACTGGCGCCTCATGGCTATCGAGCACACGCGCAATTTCTGCATCATCGCGCACATCGATCATGGAAAGACCACCTTGTCAGATCGATTGCTCGAGCGCACCGGCACGATCCACGAGCGCGAAAAACAGGATCAGTTGCTCGATTCCATGGATCTGGAACGCGAACGCGGGATCACAATTAAGGCGCATCCGGTAGCGATGAAATACCGCGCCAAATCCGGCGAAGAATATCGCCTGAACCTGCTCGATACGCCCGGGCACGTCGATTTCGCCTACGAAGTTTCGCGTTCGCTGGCGGCCTGCGAAGGCGCGCTCTTGATCGTGGATGCCGCGCAAGGAGTGGAAGCGCAAACGGTCGCGAACATTCATCTCGCGCACAAACAGGGCCTCACCATTGTGCCCGTCATTAACAAGATCGATTTGGCGAATGCCGACATCGCTTCGGTTCATCGGCAGCTGGAAGAAATTCTCGCTATTCCCGCTGAGGAAGCGATTCACGCCAGCGCCAAAATGGGCATTGGTATCGATGAAATTCTCGAGGCCATCGTGGCGCGCATTCCGCCGCCCCAAAAGCCGTTAGACGAAATCCTCCGCGCGCTGGTCTTCGATTCCGTCTTCGATGTTTATCGTGGCGTGGTCGGCTATGTGCGCGTCGTTTCCGGAAAAATGGAAGCGTCTCAGGCGATCAAATTAATGCGCAATGACGCGCGTTACGAGATCAAGGAAGTAGGCGTGTTCACTCCCAAGATGTATCCACAACCGCGATTAAATGCGGGTGATGTCGGTTATTTCATCGCCAACATCAAATCGACCGCCGATATGAAAATCGGCGATACCATTACCGATCAGCGCAATTCCGCACGGAAGCCATTGCCCGGTTTTCAGGAAATTCACCCCATGGTTTTCAGCGGAATTTACCCGATTAACACGGGCGACTTTGAACATTTGAAAACCGCTATCGGCAAACTGCGATTAAATGATTCGGCCTTCATTTACACCCCGGAAAGTTCGGTTGCGCTGGGATTCGGGTTTCGGTGCGGATTTCTCGGGCTCCTGCACATGGAAATTATTCAGGAGCGACTGCGTCGCGAATACTCATCGATAATCCCGCGCACCTGCCCGATCCAAGTCAGATCGAGGAAATTCGGGAGCCGATTGTGAAAGCCTATGTGCTTTGCCCGAACGAAAATATAGGAGACATCCTCCAGCTCATCCTGGAAAAGCGCGGGCAAATGGACCACACCGAAACGCTCGATCCGCGCCGGGTGATGTTGCACTGCGAATTGCCGCTCAACGAAATTCTGGTCGATTTTAACGACAAGATTAAATCGATCACGCGCGGCTACGGCTCAATGGATTACGAGCATTCCGGTTATCGCGCGGCGAAACTAGTGAAGCTCGATCTGTTGGTGAACGGCGAACCAGTCGATGCTTTCTCGACCATCGTGCACAAAGACCGGGCAGAGGGAAGGGGACGACAGCTGGCAGCGAAGCTAAAAGAAGTAATTCCTCGCCAGCTTTACCAGGTTGCAATCCAGGCGGCGATCGGTGGCAAAATCATCGCGCGCGAAAGCGTTTCGGCATTGCGCAAAAACGTGACGGCAAAATGTTACGGCGGCGATATTACACGAAAGCGCAAACTCCTTGAGAAACAGAAGGAGGGGAAGAAGCGGATGAAGAGCATTGGCCGTATCAATATCCCGCAGGAAGCTTTTATTGAGGTATTGAAGGCACAGTGATTCCCCTTCCGAGTCGAGGGATCCTGCTCCGCAAGCTTAAAGGTAATTTCAACGGGATCCCTCGACTAAGCTCGGGATGACCGGGGGCAAAGTCGAAGCGGCTCCCTTTGTAACCCCTTTAACTTTTAACGCTTGCTTGCGACGGCATCAGAAAGACTGCCGCACAAAGAAAGGCGAAGATGGCCGCAGCGCCGGTCCATTCCCAAAAGCCAAGGTGCCAGAAGACAGAATCCCGAAGCGTAGCCCAAATCGGCTTCGACCAGGCTGGTTCCAGCCGCGCCAGGAGCAACAACGCTTCGCTGCAGAAAATGCCAGCCAACGGTAGCAGGGTCAGAGGGGACCAGATCCAAAACAGACGCGCGGCCGCGCGATCCTGCCGACGAGCTTTCCATGCGCACCAGCAAGCG
>QHRA01000278.1 GCA_003221295.1 Verrucomicrobiota bacterium
ATGTGGGTAGCAACTACCACCGGTTTTCCGAGGCGGGCGCAGAGCTTCACAATTTTGCGCTGAATGATCGGCAGCTCCTCCATCGGAACTTCGATCCCAAGATCGCCGCGCGCCACCATGATGGCATCGGCCGCTGCAATGATCTCGTGAATCAAGCGGACGGCGGATTGATCTTCGATCTTCGCCATTACCTGGGCTTTGCTCTTTTTTTGCGCGAGCAGTCTCCGCAACTCCTCCAGATCGCTTTGCTGGCGTACGAAGCTTAATGCGATAAAGTCCACGTTCATTTCCACTCCGAGTGCGACATCTCCGAGATCTTTTTGGGTCAGCGGCGGCAAATTCACTCGCACACCCGGCAGATTAATGTGTCGTCGCGAGCCCAGCGTTCCAGGCGTAATCACTTTGCAACGAATCCGGTTCTCCCGTTTCTCCAGCACCAGGAGATGGATGACGCCGTTATCAACCAGAACGGTGTCGCCCTCTTTGATGTCGTTGATCAACCCATCGTAGTTCACATCCACCGAGTAGGCTTCCTCGCTCTTAGCACCGCGCACGGTGAATTCGAGAATATCTCCGGGTTTCAAATGCAAATCCGTCTTGAGATCGCCGGTGCGAATGGCCGGGCCTTGCGTGTCCATGAGAATGGCGACAGCCCGGCCAAGTTCCTGCGCGATGGCGCGAATGCGCGGGACGGTCTCGAGCACCCAATCGTGCTGGGCGTGACTCATATTAAAGCGGAAAACATCCGCTCCCGCCGTCATCATCTCGCGCAGGATTTCGGATTTCTCCGTCGCCGGGCCGAGCGTGCAAATTATTTTTGTCTTGCGCACCTCTAACAGCATTTAAGCCGGGGGCAGTAAAAGCAAGATTGTTGTCGCCGATCGTTAGCTCATTTGCAATGCCGAAAACATCTTGCCAACCTACGCTCCAGTTCGGCAGGCAATTGATCCCGCAATCTTATGGAAGCTTTCACCCTTTTCGCGGTAGTGAACCGGCTTCGCCTTTCCCAAGTGCCCTTCTCATAATCACTTGGAAGCAGTTGGACGGACTCCCCGCAATCTCAAGGAAGCGTCTCGCTTGCTCCTT
>QHRA01000279.1 GCA_003221295.1 Verrucomicrobiota bacterium
GTTCCGTTCATGCGACCGATCGGTCGCGCGTTAGCAGAAATTTTCGAATATTTTGCTGCGCATATATTCTATTCGCGCGGCGGGACAGCTAGCTCGAATCCGGGCAAGTTGAGACTTAGATTCGGATTGTAGAAGGCATCGTGCATCAACTCGGCGCCCCACTTGTGCTGCATGTAAGCGGCTTCGCGAACGAATAGCGCCTTCTCCTCGGAAGTAGCGTGGTAGCCGCGCGAGGCCGATTCGACATGGATCAAATTGGCATAGGGCGTCCAGATATTTCGCAGCCCGGCGGCGCGCAGACGCAGGCAAAAATCCACATCATTGAAACTGACGCCGATGTTTACTTCATCCAAACCGCCGGCCTTTTCGAAAACGTCGCGACGCACGACCAGACATGCGCCGGTAACGGCGGAACAATCTTGTTGCAACCAGGCACGATTGAAATAGCCGGCATGTCCGCGCGGAATTCGCGGGAAAGCGTGGCCCGCCACTCCGCCCAAGCCGAGAATAACACCGCCGTGCTGAAGAGTCCCGTCGGGATACCAGAGACGCGCGCCAACCGCACCGATTCCGACGCGCATGGCGTGACTTACCATTTCGCGTAGCCAACCCGGCTCATTCGCTTCGATGTCGTTGTTCAGGAGCGCGAGCACTTCGCCCGACGCGGCCGATACGCCACAATTGATAAGACGGCTGTAGTTGAATGCGCCATTGTCTCGCACAACGCGCACGTTTCCCCGCCGCTCTTCCCGGCGCAGAAGTTCCAGCGCGGCCGATTCCGTCGAACCGTTATCGATGATGACGATCTCGGTGGGAGCGTAATCGGTCACTTCGCGAATGCTGGCGAGACAGCGCTCGAGCAGCTCTGCCCGGTCACGCGTTGGGATAATAATCGAAACGCTCGGCCGCGGCTCCGGCAATTCGTAGATGACGCGATGCGATTCGATATTTTCCGGGCATGCTTCGACGCGTGCCGCCACCCCCATCCGTTTGAGATGATCGGCGATCGCGCGGCGCGCGGCTTCTTTCGCATACGGTTTCGCGTCGGCCACCGCGGCCAGACTGCCCTCGACGGCGCGC
>QHRA01000188.1 GCA_003221295.1 Verrucomicrobiota bacterium
TGCTGTTTCTGATACGCAAAAAAACATGCGCTCAACGCCAGGAGGCAGAGAACCTTTTTCATCAACTTTAATATGCGTGTCATCCTGAGCGAAGCATAGCGAAGTCGAAGGATCCCGAGGGACTACCTTTAAGCTCACGCAACGGGATCCCTCGACTTCGCTCGGGATGACCGAAAATTTTACGGTGTTGATGAGGGCGAAGCCGAAGCTTCCGGGGTAAAGTGGGTGACGGTTGTCGTTTCAATGCGGTCGCGATCCGCATTTTGCCAGTTGGCGTAGGTCGCAACTACCATCAGACCAACAATAATCGCAATCATCGCGATCAACGCGCTTTTCGAAACACGCTCTTCCTTGTTCGAATCCTCACCCGTTTCCATCGATCGTTAGTTTAGCGATTTCGTTCATCACCCGCTCACTCAAACGTTGATACACGTCTTTTCCTCGCTCGGCGATGTCTGCTTGCGTGAAAAAAATTGGATGCCCGACGACGATGGTTATGGGATGAAGGCGAATTTTTTTGCTGCCACGTGCCCAGGCCTCATGCGCGCCGAAGATGCGCATTGGCACAACCGGCGCCAGCGTTTTCGCAATCACCAAGCCAATACCGGGCTGGGCCGGCTGCAAGTTACCGTCGAGCGTGCGGCCGCCTTCCGGAAACACGAGCGTCGCTTCTCCCTCGCGTAAAATTCGAATCAATGCTTTGAGAGCGCTGCGATCGCTGCCTTCCTGATCGACTGGAATGATATTCAGCTTGGGCAGAAGCCAGCCCCAAAACCAGTGATCGAGCAAGGTTTTGCGGGTGAGAATAAAAATCGCGCGATCGGAAGCGTTGCCCGCCAGCGGCGGATCGAAAAAGCTCTGATGATTCATCGCCAGAATCACTGGCCCGCTTTGGATCATGCGCTCGCGATGCAGGATGCGAAATCGGAAAAAGATTTGGGCAAGCAAACGGGACAGGGTGTAGCCCAGCCAATAGTACGGATTCATCCGTTGCCGGCGCGCTGTCACTGTCTGGGAGTGAACCGGCAAACCTTTTCTTACTAATCGCTGCATGATTTGATCGACGACGCCATCGATCGTGAGCGCAGACGTATCAATCACCGCGGCATCCGGCGCGATGACAAGCGGTGATGCGACGCGTGAAGAATCGGCACGATCGCGCGCGGCGATTTCATCGCGCTGCCCTTCGGCTAGGCGCCGCTGCACCCGCACGTGGGGGGAGGCGTCGATGTAAAACTTGAAAGGCGTTTCCGGAAAAACAACCGATCCGATGTCGCGACCTTCCATGACGACGTTGTCTTTGTTTGCGTACTGGCGCAGGCGAGCGACGAGAATCTCGCGAAGACGCGGGACACTGCTAACGACAGAAACGGCGCGGTTGACATCGTCATCGCGTAGATGCGGAGTCGGATCGTGATCATCAATTGAAATGCGCGATTGCTTATCGATGAGATGGCAAACGATACTTGATTGCTCGACGGCGCTGGCAACAGCAGCTGGTTCGTGCACGTTCACGCCGCGTTGCAAAACGTGCCACGTCACCGCGCGATACATTGCGCCGGAGTTGACGTAGGAAAATCCAAGCCGCTGTGCCAGCGCGCGGGCGACGCTGCTTTTGCCGGAAGCAGCCGGACCGTCGATGGCGATGATGTGATGGGTGGGCATGGCGCTTGCGCAAGTTCTTCATTGGAAATGGCACTGAGGCAAGCGGCGCCTAACGATTATTGGTCAACCGGGGCGAGCGAGCGCGATCCGATCACAGGCGTGCTTCCCGGCCCGCGCTTTGTCGTCATGAATTGTTCGAGCGCGTCTTTGAAACCGGGATAGGAAATTTCCACGCATTCAGCGTCCTCGACGATGGTTTCGCCGTCGGCGAACAGTCCGGCAACGGCAAATGCCATGGCGATGCGATGGTCGCCGAAGCTGGCGACGCGTCCGCCGCGCAACGGCGCCGGACCATGAATCTCGAGCCCGTCGCTTAACTCGAGCACTTGCGCGCCCATCACTCGCAAGTTGTGCGCGATCGCAGCAATCCGGTCGGTTTCCTTTACCCGCAATTCCTGAGCTTGCCGGATAATGGTTGTGCCGTTGGCAAGGGCGCCGGCCACTGCCAGCACCGGAAGCTCGTCGATCAATTGCGCGACCTCTTTTCCTTGAATGACAGTTCCTTTCAACGTTGCACCGGTTATTTCCACGATGCCGCGCGGCTCGAGTTGGTCCACATCTTCAATCGCTTCGCGAACCTGGGCTCCCATGCGAACCAGCACACCGAGCACGGGCGTGCGCGTCGTATTCAAGCCGAGTTCGCGGACGAGTAAATGTCCTCCGGGTTGCGCGGCCGCCGCTGTCAGCCAGTAAGTCGCGGAGGAGAGATCACCGGGAATGCGGAAGTCGCGCGACTCCGGAACCTGATCGCCGAAAATCGCAATCGTGCCGTTTTCGTCCCGCGTCGTGCGAACGAAAAAATAACGCAGCATTCGCTCAGTGTGATCGCGAGTCTGCGTCTGCTCGACAATTGCGGTTTTTCCTTTGGCAAAAAGACCGGCGAGCAAGATTGCGCTCTTTACCTGGGCGCTGGGGACCGGCACTTGATAGCGAATTCCGCGCAACGAGCCCCCGTGAATGCGCAGCGGTGGAGTTTCCTCCGGGCCCTCCGCGGTAATGTCTGCTCCCATTCGCTGCAATGGAGCGATGACGCGATCCATCGGCCGCTTGGAAAGGGAAGAATCCCCCACCAGGCGGCTCTCGAATGTCTGCCCAGCAAGAAGGCCCGCCATCAACCGCATGGTGGTAGCGGAATTGCCGCAATTAATTTCCGCGGCTGGCGGATTGAGCACGCGCTTTTTTCCATGGACGATAATGGCATTGGGCTCCGCCTCATCGATACGAATCCCCAGCGCGCGCAAGGCATTAACGGTACGCATGCAATCGTCACCGATGAGAAATCCATCGAGACGGCAAACTCCATTGGAGAGCGCAGCGATAATGGCGGCCCGATGCGAAATGCTCTTGTCCCCCGGCACGGTGATTTCCGTGTCGATGTGAGGTGCGCGTTTGACGCGAAGTTCCATTTAACCTTTCGAATCCCCAGCCGCCCCAAAACTGGAAGGAGGAATCATCCGATATCCGGCGCGCTTGTCCAGCAACGCGACTATTTCACCCCAAAAGAAGCGAGATGCCTACGGCACCAGAAAGATTTTGTTGGTGTAGGGATCTTTCACTTCGGTTCCTGGCGGGAAACCGCGAACATCCACATAGCCCTGATTGGGCGCGTAGGGGCTGGTCACAAATCCAGCTTTTCCCGGGACCGGAATACCGTAAGGCAGATCGCCCTTGGTTGTCCTCGCTGCCGGTGACGCGGAGGCTTCCGGCGGAAGGTTTTGCTCTGTTGTCTCGGGCGGCGCCGCAGGCTGGTTGGGGTTATAAGGCTGCGTGACCGGTTGCTCTTCGGGCGCATTTGGATAACGCGCCACGCGATGACGCACCGGCGGCTCGTCCTCGGCGCAGGATACGAAAACAAAGCCGGCGAGAAAAACGAGCCACGGTGAACATTTCATAAAATCGATTCGACGAAACCGTCCCTTTCTAATTCAACCCTAATATACTGACAATCGAAAAGCGCGCTCTTCGATAATTGAGCGGCCATGCTATATCGTCTCGCGGATACACGTCGCGCACGATTACTTTTCGATTCTATTTCAAAGGATGACGTGCGCGGAGAATCCAATCCTTGTGGTTGATGACGATCGGGTGAGCCGGCGGTTGCTGGCACGAACGTTGACCGCCGCCGGCTATGCCTGCGCCGAAGCTGAGAGCGGCGAAGAAGCGCTCGAACTTGTCCGCAAGCAGCCGCCCTGTCTTCTCCTCCTTGATTACGACATGCCCGGCCTCGACGGTGCTGATGTTTCAAAACAAATTCGGGCCGATCCTTCTCCGGCGGTGGCGCAAATTCCGACGATCATGCTTACCGGTCACGGCGGAGAGGAAAGCGAGGTGCTATGTCTCCAAGCGGGAGCGGATGATTTCGTGACCAAGCCCATTCATCCCGAGGTGCTGCGGGCACGCATCGAAACCCAATTGCGTTTGCGTTCGATGCGCGAACAACTGCTCAAGCAAAACGAAGAATTGGAAGCGTGGCGCGGAAATTTGGAACAGGACCTTGACGCGGCTCAACGAACGCAACGCTCTCTGATTCCAGCCACACCACCAGCGTTGCCCGGGTGGGAGATTGCGGGATTTTATCGTCCGGTCATTCAAGTGGGCGGCGATATTTACGGCTGGCTTCGCATGCGCGACGGCCGGATGCTTTTTTGGATTGCTGATGCCACCGGCCATGGCGCGGCCGCAGCGCTGCTGACCACGCTGGCGAAATTGCTTTTTCATCACGCGAACGCCGAAAACGGAACCCCGGCGGAAATCATGCGTGCAGTTGATCGCGATTTTCGCAGCATTCTCGGCGCCCGTTCCTTCATGACGGCGATGTGCGTGGCGCTCGATCCGCAAAGCGGCGCGGGCAGCATCGTGGGCGCAGGCCACCCGCCGCTGCTGGTGGCACGACACGACGGGCAAACAGTGTCAATCGCTTCGACCTCGGCGCCGCTGGGGTTGGTCGCCGGCTCAAGCTTTACCGAAACGCCAGTGCAATTGAGCAGCGGAGATTTGTTTCTGCTTTACACCGACGGTTTGTACGGCGCGGGCGAGAGCGACCAACCCCGGCTCGCGCCCGCGCTAGTGGCGAAACAATTACTTGCCGCGCCAGGCGATGCCCAGTCGTTTCTGCAAAATTTATTGCGCGAACCCGCGCCTTCCCCGGCCGGTCCTGTCCCGCCGGATGACATCGCGGTGCTGGTCGTCCGGCGCCTCAAAGCAAAAAATTAATTTCTCCGAGGCAAAAAATATATTGCCCTGCTCGTTGCTTCGGTTTTAATCAGCGGTCATGCCGAAAACCAAAGCCAAAAAGTCCAAACGCAAGCCGAACGCCGCATTCATGCGCCCCGTCCAGCCTGATGAAAAACTCTCTGCCATCGTTGGCTCGAAACCACTACCGCGTTCCGAGCTCACGAAAAAACTGTGGGACTACATCAAGAAACACGGTTGTCAGGATAAAAAGAAGCGAACCCAAATTAATGCCGATGATGCGCTTCGTCCCGTTTTCAACGGCAAAGGTCAGGTCAGTATGTTCGAGATGACCAAGCTCGTCTCCGGACATATCAAATAAGATCTTCTGGTGAAGGCCCGGCGTTTCCCGCGCCGGGCTCTCTCCTTTCCTGCAGGGCAATCAGGGGCAAACTTGCGCAAGCCGCTTCGTTGGCGGAAACTTGCGACGTGAAGAAACTGCTCCTCCTCTGTTCTATAGTTTTCGTTTCGGCCGGCTTCGCCTCGGCTGACGTTAACTGGCTGACTGATTTCGATGCAGCCAAGGCGAAAGCGAAATCGGACCACAAGCTTGTCTTGCTCGATTTCACCGGCTCGGATTGGTGCGGCTATTGCAAGCGCATGCAGGCCGAAATTTTTTCCAAACCGCAGTTCCAGGACTACGCCGCAAAGAATCTGATTCTGGTCGAACTCGATTTTCCTCGTGCCAAACCGCAAAGCGACGCGGTCAGAAAACAAAATATGAAGTTGGCTAGCGAATACGAAATCGAAGGTTTTCCGACCCTGATCATATTGAACCCCGAAGGGAAGCGAGTGGCCAATTTCTTCGGCTACATCGAGGGCGGACCGGACGCCATCATTGCCGCGCTGGAAAAGTTGCGCAAGACCTAGCGGACGAACGCCGGCTCGGTTTGCGAAGTCGTAACGGCGCGTTGCAATACATCCGCCAGATCGCGCCGGGTAAACGGTTTCGGTAATGCCCCGCGGAATCCGTATTGCAAAAATTCCGCCAGCGCCGCTTCGTCGGAATAACCGCTGCAAATAATGGCGACGACGCTGGGATCGATATTGCGTAAGCGCGAGATTGTGGCCAATCCTCCCATACCGCCGCGAATCGTCGCATCCAAAATCACCGCCTGAAAATTTTCGCCGCGTCGCATGGCGCGCTCGTAAGTATTCACCGCTTCCACGCCGTCGGTCACGGCCGTGACTTCGTAACCGAGCGTATTGAGCAATTGTGAAGTGAGTTCCCGAATTCCCTCCTCATCGTCCATCACCAGGATGCGTTGCAGAGTAGATGACAATCCAGAGCCCGCGACCGTCCTTACCACTGCTGGTTCGGCCCTGGCTGCTGGAAGATAGAAGGCAAAGACGGCGCCCACCGGGGAGGATTGTTCGAGGTGCAACATCCCTCCGTGTTTCTTAACAATAGAAAAACTAATCGAAAGGCCCAACCCGCTGCTCACCGGTTTAGTCGTGAAATAGGGATCGAAAATTTTCGTCGCCATACCCACGGGAACGCCACCCCCGTGGTCCCCGATCGCAACTTTGATGTAGCGGCCGCCCGGCAAGAGCGCGCCCGGTTTATCGTCCAGCTCTACGTTGCGCGCCGAAATATCCACCGTGCCGCCGGAGGGCATCGCTTCGCGAGCATTGATCATGAGTGCGTTGATCACCTGCTCGATTTGGGTGGGGTCGACTTCGGTCGGCCAAAGATCCGGCGGAATATCCATTTCTGCGCGGAGATTCGAGCCGTGCAGCGAAAAATGGGCTGACTTCGCCAACAGCTCGGACATTCTCACAACTTTTTTCACCGGTGAGCCCCCTTTGGAAAAGGTGAGCAACTGGCTCGACATGTGGGCGGCTTCCTGCGCTGCCTGTGATGCTTTCGCCAGGCAACCAAGCAAATTCTTTTCCTCCACCGGCGCTTCGAGCTGGGCCAGGCCGATGTTGCCGGAAATGACGGTGAGAATGTTGTTCAAATCGTGGGCGATTCCGCCGGCCAGCGTTCCCAATGATTCGATCTTGCCTTTGGTGAGCCGATCATCTTCCGCGCGCTTACGTTCCGTGACGTCACGAAAGAAAGCCGAAACGCCTCCGCCGCTGGGATAGGCATGAACTTCAAACCACTTCGTTCCGCGCGGATCGCACGCTTCAAATTCGACGGGTGCCTGCTCGGCCATAACTTGCCGATAATTCTGTTCGAAAGGTGTGCCGCGAAGCTCGGGAAACTTCTGCCACAGCTCGCCTCCCAGGAGCTCTTTGCGCGAGCGTCCGAATAAAGCCTCCGCCTCCGGATTCACATAGGTAAAGCGCCACGCGTAATCGAGGGCGAAGAAACCATCGGTCGTATTCTCGAGAATATCCGTCAGCGTCCGGGCCGATTGCTGGAGTGCAATCCGGGCTTGGTTGCGTTCCGTGAGGTCGCGAATTTGCCGCTCTGCCACCGCCAGACGCACATTCAGCAACGACAAGTCGATTGGTTTGGTAAGGTAATCATTCGCGCCCGCTTCCAGCGCCATCTCCAGATCTGCGCGATCGGTTTTGCCGGTCACGAGCAGAATGAACATCTCGTCGCCGTCCTGGCGCGCCCGCAATTCGCGACACAAGTCGATGCCACTTTTTCCCGGCAGCATCCAATCAAGAATAAGGAAGGGGAAACTGTCTGCTGCCAGCACTCGCTCGGCCTCTTCGGCGGTGGCGACTTGCGTCACTTTATGGCCGCGCATTCCGATCAGCCTGGAGAGCGTTTTCCGGCTGTCGTCCTGGTCTTCGACAAGAAGAATATTCATCACGCGATATCGGCGTCGGTGCGGCCTCTCGGCCTCGCGCCGAAGTTCGATGAACGCCCCAACATCGATCCACCCCAAAACAGCAGATTAGTTGCCAAATTTGGCCTCGCGGCGGCTGTAGCCGGGCTTTCTCTCCTCCGATTTTCGTTGGCGCGGTTGCGCCGCCGGTGCTGCCGCGTTAATAAGGCAATCTGTCGCGCTTCTGAGTCTCATGCTGCGAAAATTCCGCGCCCTTTTTTTTCTCGTTCCGGCCACGGTTGCATTTGCCCAGCAACCCGCGCCCGCACCCGAAAAGCCAAAGCCGCCGCCGGTCCCGGAACAAAAAGTAACGGTCAGCTCGGTGCACGTCGATGGCCCCGACATCGCCCTCACTTTTGACGACGGCCCAAACGAAAAACTCACACCACGGCTGCTCGATTTACTCGCGCAACATCACATTCACGCCACTTTTTTTGTCATCGGCGAAAACGTGACGCAGCATCCCGAAATCTTGCAGCGCGCAGCGCGGGAAGGCCACGAGATTGGCAACCACTCCTGGTCGCATCCTAATCTCGCGAAAATGTCCGACGACGCCGTCCGCAGCCAAATCAAGCGCACCGAAGAGGCGATAATCGGCGCGATTGGTTCGCGTCCGGTTCTACTTCGCCCGCCCTACGGTTCGCTCACGACGCGTCAAAAACATTTTATTCACGATGACCTCGGCTATGAAATTATTCTGTGGGACGTTGATCCGCTCGACTGGAAGGAACCCGGTCCAAGTATCGTTAGTAGTCGTATTCTCAAAGAGACGCGCCCGGGATCGATCGTGCTATCGCATGATATTCATGCGCAGACGATCCAGGCGATGCCGGCAACTTTGTCCGAGCTCGAAGCCAAAGGATTCAAATTCGTCACCGTCTCCGAATTGTTGAAGCTGCGGACGCCGGTACCACCGCCGACGCCGAAGCCGGTCAACGCGCCAGCCGCCACTCCGTCGCCGGTTGTCGCACCTTCGCCGAACGGTTAGCTCGCGGCATGATCGCCGATCATTATTTGCAGGTTCGAACCGATCTCGAAACTGCGCTGATCCGACTGCTGCGACTCGGCGCGGATCTGCACCGCAGCCCAGGCTCATTGGAGACGCTGCACGCCCTTCTCATCGACATTCGCCAACCGCTTCTCTTCGTCGTCGTCGGCGAAGTGAAAGCGGGAAAATCCTCGCTTCTAAACGCGCTTTTCGGCCGCGAATTCGCCAAGACCGGTGTCCTGCCAGCGACCGATCGCGTCTGCATTTTTCGCTATGGCGAGGTGGAAAAAACGGTCGATGTCTCCCCCCAACTGATCGAGCGCTTCCTTCCGATCGATTTCCTGCGCGACTTCAATGTCGTCGATACACCCGGGACGAACACGATGGTGGCAGAGCATCAACGCATCACCGAGGAATTCGTACCCCGGGCCGATCTCGTCCTCTTCGTTTTTTCCGTGGTCAATCCCTGGACGCAATCGGCGTGGGATCTTCTCGCTTTCGTGCAAAAGCGTTGGCTAAAAAACATCGTTTTCGTTTTGCAACAGGCCGACTTGCGCGACCCCGCCGAGATTGCTGTTATCCGCCGTCATCTTCAGGATACCGCCCTTCAGAAACTCGGAACCGCCCCCCCAATTTTTGCTGTTTCCGCGCGTCAGGCGTTACTCGCGCGCACGGGGGCGCCCGGAGCGGCTAGCCTCGAAGAGAAAAGCCAGATTGTTCCATTGCAAGAACACATCGATTTGATCATGTCGGATGCGAGTGCTCATGCGCTCAAATTGCGATCGGCCTGGCAAACGGCACAGGTTGTTCTGCAAGAGATCGCCTCGGAAGTGCGCGAGGCGTTTCGCACCATTAGCCACGACGAAGAACGGTTCGATCGCCTGATGCACTTCCTGCAGGCGCGCAAGGAGCAAACGTTGCGGCAAGTGCACGGTTTTGTCCGGGGAACCGACCAAGCCTGCCGTGACTGCGCTGTCCAGGGAACCCGATTTCTGGAGAGCAAACTGACTTTCTGGACAACGGTGAACATGATTTGGCGACGCGATTATTGGCAGCGCGATTTTCAGGAGGAAATGGAAACGAAACTTCGTCAGATCGTGCAGCCACAAATCGAAAATGCAGTGCAATTACTTGAAACCGATCTGCGTGGAATCTGGCCTCAATTACAGGACATGATCGAAACGCATTTTGGTGGCGAAGTGAAATCTCAGGCCCCACGGACGCCACCGGATTTCGCGCGCCAACGCCGTGAGTTGTTGCAATCCATTCAACTGACGCTGGCGGCGCGAAGCGGCGGAAACGGCATTGAAGAACAAATGGGAGAGATATTTCGAGAAACGTCGGACCGCTTGCGAATTCCAGCGGGCGTGGCGGCGGCGGGTGGACTCGTCGCACTGGTCGCGGCCATGAGCAGCGCCGCCGTGGCCGATGTCACCGGTGTGCTGGCGGCTTCAGCCGCGATCATAGGAACCTTGCTAGCAAAACGGCAGCGCGGAAAAATTCTCCGTGTTTACGCCGAGCAAATGGAAGCAAAGCGCAGCGAGCTCGTGCTTGCGATCGAGAATCAGATCTCTCACACCATCGATTTGTTCTACGGTGAGATCAATGCGGCGATACAACCGCTCACCGCCTTCTGCACCGCGCAACGCGCACATTTTCAACTGCTGGTCGATCGGATTGGAGAACTCGACACGACTTTCGAAAAACTGCGTCCGCGCGTGATGGGAAGCCGCGCTAGCTAACGCGAGGCGGCACCGCTCTGCTGGACAAGCCGCGCCTCAGCCTGGCGCTTGGCGATCACGAAATGATTGTTGTCGCCATAACTGCGCCACGGTCCGGGCGGGACATCGCGCACTTCCACAAATTGCCAGTCGGTCACATCGGTTGGGCCGAGCCCGAGGTAATCGCGTACTGCCGGCGAGACATCGAGACCGGCGCCGTGATTCAAGTTCGGTTTCGGTCGTTCATTCTGAAAAACGTACTGGAAATGGTCGGTACGGAACGGTCCGCAGTCTTCCCATTGGGCGTAGCAAATGCGACTGCCTTTGCGGATTGCCACCCAGCGGTCCTTGCAAACGGAGCGGCCCGGTTCGGTGTAGACTGTCCTGAACCATGGAATCACCAACGGCGCTTCCGGCTTGAACTGCCCGTGTGTGACGTCGTTGTAGGGGAGAGCGCAATAAAACGGATTCTGCCGCGGGGTGAATGAAGCCGGAATGTAATTCCGGCGTGAGGACGGATCGGGAGAATCAAAGCCGCCATAATTCGAGGTCCAGTTCGCGTCCCAACAGCTCTTGTAATTTGGGACCGGATTGTTGCCGCCGGCCTGCTCGCCTACCCAAAAGACCGTTGTCACGATATTCGCCTTCCATGGGTAGCGGGTGGCCGTGCTGGTCTTGGAAGCGGTTGGGACAAAAACCTGCGGCTCGACTTTGAGTAAGGCCTGTTCGCGCAATTTGCGAGCGTATTTGGCGAAATCGGCCGCGCTCTCGTAAGGCGATTGGGCCATCCCCACCCCCGTTCCAAGGAGCGCTAGAGCGAGGGCGGGAAAACCTTTTCTCATTGGCGTGGCCTTGTTTTACCGAAAACTTGCCGACAGGCAAGGGTTTTTCCTCTTTTCGAGGAATCCTTCCTAGCGAGCTATTTATCATTTGCAGCAGTATCCGTTCCAAGCATTTAGCCACGTGAGAGCACGGAATCGTGCCGAAAATGGGCTTCGTCGGTCTGCGGATAATCCAAAGTATAATGCAGTCCCCGGCTTTCTTTGCGGAGTAGGGCGCTATCCACAATTAGGGCCGCGACCGTAGCTAGATTCCGCAGTTCAAGGAGGTCGACCGAGACCTTGAAATTCCAATAAAATTCGCGGATTTCCCGCTGGAGATTCCGTAAACGCGAGGCTGCGCGTTGCAGACGTTTGTCGGTCCGAACCACCCCGACGTAGTCCCACATCAAGCGCCGGATCTCGTCCCAGTTGTGATAAATCACCACCAGTTCGTCCACATTTTGGACGTTACCCGAGACCCATTCCGGCAACGCAATTTTGTGATCCTGCTCCTTCGGAAACTCGCGCGCTAGCCCCGCAGAGGCCCGACGCGCCACCACCACGCCCTCGAGCAGCGAATTGCTGGCCAGTCGATTTGCCCCGTGCAGACCGGTACAGGCCACTTCGCCAATGGCGTACAAACCGCGCAGACTGCTCGCCCCGTTTACGTCGGTCTTGATTCCACCGCATTGATAATGCGCCGCCGGCACGACCGGAATTGGCTGCCGGCTCATGTCGATCCCAAGCTGCAAACAGGTTTCGAAAATGTGCGGGAAACGTTCACGCAGGAACGCCTCGGGCTTGTGCGTGATATCGAGGTAAACGCATTGTGCTCCGCTGCGCTTGATCTCGGCATCGATCGCCCGCGCCACCACATCGCGCGGCGCCAGCGATCCACGCGGATGATACCGCGGCATGAAATCTTCGCCCCGGCCATCGCGCAAGATTCCGCCTTCGCCGCGAACAGTTTCCGAAATCAGAAACGAACGTTGTTCGGCGTGAAACAAACAGGTGGGATGGAATTGGACGAATTCCATGTTCGCAATGGCGACGCCGGCGCGCCATGCCATGGCCACGCCATCACCCGTCGCAACCGCCGGATTCGTCGTATAGAGATAAACTTTGCCGCACCCGCCGGTGGCCAGCACGACCCGATCGCTTCGAATCGTCTCGATTTCACCCGTTTTCTCATCGAGTGAGTAAAGTCCAAGACACCGGTCTTCCGTGGCGAATCCAAGTTTGGCCGCGGTGATCAAATCGATCGCGGTATGGTTTTCCAGCAATTGCACCTGGGGCGATCGACCGAGCGCCGCCAGTAGTTTGTTTTCGATCTCGCGTCCGGTCACGTCCTGCACGTGCAAGACTCGCCGCTTCGAATGCCCGCCCTCGCGACCAAGATCGAGCTCGCGATGACCCGAGACCTCGCGTTCATCGAAATGCACGCCGACTTCCATTAGCTCCCGGATCGCCTCCGGACCTTCCGTCACAATCGTGCGCACAACTTGTTCGTCGCAAAGCCCGGCGCCGGCTTCTAGCGTGTCGCGCACGTGCAACTCAAACGAATCTTCGTCACTCGTAACGCAGGCAATCCCGCCCTGGGCCCACGCAGTGTTGCTGTCGGCCCCTTTCCGTTTCGTGATCACGGCGACGGAACCGTGCTGCGCCGCCTTCAAGGCAAAGCTCAGGCCCGCGATCCCGCTTCCCACCACGACGAAATCGAATTCCTTCACGTGAGTCGCAAGTTATCGATCAATCGCGTTTTGCCGATGAAAACCGCGAGGGCGATAAAGGCATTCGGCCGCAATCTTTCCAGTGGCTGCAAGTTCTCCCGATCGACGATGCTGATGTAATCAATGCGCGCGTCTTTGGCTGACTCGATTACGCCTCTCGCGGCGTCAATCAATCTGGTGACGGAATTTTCTCCGTTGGCGGCCAGTTCTTTCACCCGCAGCATGGCCTGATACAGCACCGGCGCCGCAGCTCGCCCGTCCGTGTTCAGATATTGATTGCGTGAGCTTAGGGCCAGCCCGTCTGCCTCGCGCACCGTCGGCACGCCGATGACTTCGATCGGAAAATTCAGGTCGCGCACCATTCGCCGGATAATTGCCAGTTGCTGATAATCCTTTTCACCGAACACCGCCGCGTTCGGCGCGAGCAAATTAAACAGCTTTGCCACTACCGTGCAGACACCGCGGAAATGTCCCGGGCGCGAGGCGCCGCACAGACCGGCGGACAATCGTGTTTCCTCAACGTAAACTGAGCGATCATCAAAATACATTTCGCGCGGGCGAAAAAGCAGATTGACTCCCGCATCCTCGCAAAATTTTGCATCCGTAGATTCCGGCCGCGGATATTTCTTAAAATCCGATCCCGGCTCGAACTGCAACGGATTGACAAAAATACTGACCGCAACTTCCCCATCTTTGCCAGCATGCTCACGCGCGACACGAAGCAACTCTAGATGCCCACGATGCAACGCACCCATCGTCGGCACGAGTACGGATTTGGCCCTTCGCTCGCGCACGTGTGCCTGGGCCGCGTCAGTCGATTCGATAATTTTCATTCAGAAAACTCGTCATCCCGTGCGCAATAGTTTACCCGCCGTGGCGGGGGGATCCCGTGATGGAATCTTTAAGGTAAGGCAGCGGGGTCCCTGGACTATGCTCGCGATGACGATTCGATCCAAATCGCTTGGCGGCCAACGGCAAATTTTTGGTGCCCGAAATTTCTCCAGCCGGCGCACTCAGCCACCTTGTGCATTTCACCGAAACTGAAGGCACGCACCGCTGATAGTCGTGCATCCGTTTTCGTCATCGCATCGCGATAGATTGTCGCCGTCACAAAATAAACCGCGCACGTTAACAAGCGTGCCCTCCGCAAATCGGCAACTAAAATTCGCGCACGCGACAGTTCGCGACATTTTTGCAGCACGCGCACAGCGTCATCGTTGCTGAAATGGTGAAGGGTGAGCGAACAAAGCACGATGTCGTAAAGCTCAGGCGGATTCCATTCGAACAGGTCCACGCAACAAGAATCGATCTCCGGATAATCAGCGCTCAGTCCTCGCGCAATTTCAATGGTCGACGCCTGTTGATCAATCGCGTCGATGTGAACGGAAACATTTTGTCTGCGCGCATGATCAACGATCAGGCGTGGGATGTCGCCTGAGCCGGTGGCTACGTCCAAAATTCGCGCTTTGTCATTTGGCTTGAGCCAGCGTCGCAAAAAATGTCGCACCAAGCGATGGCTACCAAACCAGCGATTGAGGGAGCGTAGGTTGGCAAGGTCGCGTTTCAGCTCGCGCGTGACCGGCTGCGGCCGGTCCATCAATTCCGGCAACGCCGGATCGAACTGCCGCTTCACTTATTCCGCCAGAAAACTCCGCCAGCTTTCCGGCAAAAGCGCCGATTCCACGTCGCTCGCAATCCGGCCTTCGAACGCCGGCTCAAAGTTCGTGCTGGTGCCGTAGACCATGATCGCGTCCTCGCTTCCCTCCACCCGCACCGCATGCGCCACCCCCGGCGGAATCACAACCGCGACATTGTTCGGGCCGCGATGATTGTCGCCATCAATAAAAAAATGCATGATGCGGCCACGAAAACCTTCGCGGACGTCGCGCAAAATCATTTCGACTCGGCCCTGCACGAAAAACATTACGTCCCACTGTTCCGCCTCGTAGTCGATAGTCGCTTTCCTGGTGAACCTGCGCCGTAATGATTTCGTCGGGTCTTCGCCCTCGGGAATAAATGGAGGATGAACATGAAAGCCTTTGGCGGTGTTGGCGAACATGCGGGCCGTGGCCCATTGCCGTGGCCAGAATTTTAAACCCCCGAGCACGCCTTCATCCCGCCGGGCCAGTTCTCCGAACAATCCACGGTGCCGTTGCACATGGATGGTGCGCGCGAACATTTCGACACCAGGGATCCAGACCGCCGCGAGGGAACGGCGGTTCGCCGACACGATCTGACCTGCTTCCACGCCCCCGCCCGCAAGCCGTTTTGCCAGCGCCGGGGCTCGATAGTCGCGCGTGCTCAACGCGGTCACCGCGGCTGGCTGTAAACCGCGCCAAATATTTTTCCCGGATTTTTTCATTTGTAGTGGCGGTTTATGACCGCCGATCTCACGTCGGCCAACTACGTCCCTAGCGAGAAATCGGCCCGTTCGCTAGAAAGATTTGGATTATAATAAGGATCGCGTCGAAACATTTCCGGCCAGCGCTGCTGTAGCTCCAGGCACATCCCGCATGCATTTTCCTTTTTCGAAGTGCGACGCAATTCCGCATAGGGAATCGAAACTGTTCGCAATCCTTGTTCGTGGAAGTTCAAACAAAACTCGACCGCCGCGCATATAGCGTCATCCCGACCGAAGTGGAGGGATCCCGGGGCGCACCTTGAAGCTACAAACTCGAACAGCTCCCTTCGGGTCAGCAAACACGACGCGCTCAACGCGCTGTAATTCCGCACCGTTTGCAATTGCCGATTCGCTCCACGGAAATCAGGCGCACATCCGGCAAAAGCAAAACTCACTTTTCCATCCGGCAGCAAAATCAATCCAGCGCTTTCAACTGCGCCCTCTGATGAAACCACGCGCGCGCCAACCGCGCCAATCTCCGGATTGGACAGTTGCTCCGCCATCGCGCTCAACCACTTCTCGTCGAGCGGCTCAAGGTCGGACTCGAGAAATAGCACGTATTCTCCGGTAGCTTCTTTAAGGTCTGCGACAATTTCAAAATTTGGAAAATCTGTTTTGGCGTGAATCCGATCCCGGTCCGCGGCCTCGGCGCCATTAATAATGATAGAAATTTTCTCCGCGCCAGCCTCGCGGCGAACGCGGTAAAGATGCGTCTCCCAATCAATCGTCACCCGCGCATTTTCCAGCCGCCGCGCCAAATGCTCTTCAATCGCGCGTCGTCCCGCTTCCAGCGCGCCCGGTTTGCGCCGGATGTTGTGCGCGGTTGATTCGGCCGTTCGCCGCCAATGATAAAGCACTCGCGGAATATGCCGGATACGGCCAGTCTTTTCCGAAACACGCAGGAGCAAATCGTAGTCTTGGGCACCGTCGAACTCGCTGCGAAACCCAGCCTGCGCCAGATCGCGACGGATGATTACGAAATGGCCGAGGTAATCGTGTGTGCAAAAAAATTCCGGCGACCAATCGGGTTTCAGCAGCGGCGCCGCCAGTTTCCCGTCCACGATTTTGTCTTCGTCGGAATAAATCACATCGGCTTCCCGGTCGTTTTGCAAAAGATCGATTGCACGAAACAATGCATCCGGTTCGAGCAGATCATCGTGATCGAGCAGCGCGATCCAGCCACCGTGCGCCTGCGCCAGCGCTGTGTTTAAGGCTGAGGAGATTCCGCCGTGATCCTGAAAGCCGGTTTGAATGCGGACATCACGTTGCCCCAGTTTTTCCAGCAACCCGCGAACGCGCGTATCACTCGAACCATCATCAACTAAAACCAGCTCCCAATTCTCGTAGGCCTGCGCAATGACCGATTCGACTGCGTCCATCAGAAATCTTTCATCAGCGTTAAACGTTGGCGTCAAAATCGAAATGAGGGGCCGATAAGAGAACATTCGCGATTGCTCGCGCAGCTTCGCAGCCTCCTCCGCGGAAACGCGATGCTGCGCAAACCAGCGGCCGTATTCATCTTGCTCGACGGCCTCAGTTGATTGCCGCCGCCGGAATAACCGGAACGGCGCGGAAAGAATTTTTGCGACACGGCCTTCTGCACTGCGGCGCAACCGTCGATGTTCCTCGCGCAGCAGCTGGAGGTCGCGTTTAACATCTTTCAGATGCAACAGTTCTTCCTCCAGCCGCGCGATGTGCGCTTCGGCTGCTCGCAATTCGTCGCCTTTCACCGGCACAGTATATTGATTGATGCCACGGGCGGGCAAACGTAGCGTGCCCGGCCACATTCATGTTCGATTATCCCGTTTATCTTTTTTACCGGGCGGGAACAGATTTGCTCACCTTGTTGCCGCTGCGGTTCTTATTCGCCATGGGGCAAATCAGCGGCGCCGTTGCCTGGCTAGTCCTGCCGCAGTACCGAAAGCTGGCTCTGCGCAATGTCCGCATCGCTTTCGGGGACGAATTTTCCGAGAAACAGATTCGCTGGATCGTGCGCCGGCATTTTAAACAGCTGGGAGCGAACCTGCTCTGCAGCGTGAAGTTCACCCGCATGCCGACGGAAAAAATTCTCGAGCGGGTGCGCCTGGAAAACTTTGAATACGTCGAAAATTGTTTTCGGCAAAAGCAACCGTTCGTGCTGTTCTCGAGCCATATTGGTTCCTGGGAGTTTTGCACCCGACTATTCCCGCATTTCTCGCACGGGCAGCGCACTGCAACCATTTACCAGCGCATCCGGAATCCGCACATCGATCGCCACGTTCGGGAGGCGCGCAGCCAATTTGGTCTGGAAGTCTTTGAGCGGAGCGAAGGTTTCGGCAAAGCGATTGGGCTACTGCGCAGCGGCGGCGGAATCGGTATCCTAATGGATCAACACGCCGGCGACGGCGGTCTTTGGACGCCGTTCTTTGGCAGGCTCGCCTCGACCACCGCATTACCGGCGCTGCTGGCGCGGCGGACCCACGCGAAGCTGATCGGATTTGCGGTTCACACCGAGGGGTTCGCGCGCTGGCGCGCGGTGGCGGAAAGGCCAATTGAAAATTCTGGCGAATCGATTGAATCACTCACCGCGCGTGGCAACGAAATTTTGGAAAAACAAGTCCGACGCGCGCCAGAAGATTGGTTTTGGGTACACAATCGCTGGAAAACGCCGCGGCCAAATTTCCTGCTCGCGAAATATAAGCGCGGTGTCCTTTTGCCGGAGAACACGCGGCTAAAGCCATTCCGCATCTTGATCCGGAGTAGCAACTGGCTGGGAGACGCTGTTATGAGCGTCCCGGCGGTACGCGCGATTAAGGGTGGACGTCCAGACGCACACCTGACGGTAGCCGTCCCGGGGAAACTTGCGGCCCTTTGGAAAATTGTTCCGGAAGCCGATGAGATTATCGTTCTGCCGTCGAAATCGGTTTTCGCGGCGGCGCGCTTGTTTCGTCAGAAACCACCGTTTGATGTCGCGATCGTGTTTCCGAATTCGCTGCGCAGCGCGCTCGAAGTTTTTCTGGCGGGCATCCCGCGGCGCGTTGGTTTAACCGGGCATTGGCGCCGCTGGCTGCTGAATCAACGACCACGGAAGACCTTCGCCCGTGGCATCGTTCATCAGACCTACAAGTATCTCGAACTGGCGAGCACGATGGGGGCGAAAGTGGAGCCGCATTTTCCCCCGGCGAATTCGATTAATGGGAGCCGGGATCAGTTCAGATTCGCGCTTTGCCCCGGCGCCGAGTACGGCCCGGCGAAGCGATGGCCACGTTTCGCGGAAGTGGCGCAGGAAATTGCAGCGCCATTTCCGGTGCAATGGATCCTATTCGGCACGGCCGGCGATGCCGATGTCGGTGCGAAAATTGCAGAGGTTCTGGGCGAGAAATGTTTGAATCGGATCGGGCAGACGACGCTCGAGGAATTGATCGATGAGCTAGGCGATTGCGATCTGTTGCTTACTAACGACACCGGGACAATGCATCTCGCGGCCCTGCTGCGGGTTCCCACGGTCTCGATTTTCGGATCGACCGAACCGCTGCGCACCGGCCCGCTCGGCCAGGGCCATCGCATTTTTCGGCATCATGTCGAGTGCAGCCCGTGTTTTCTGCGCGAATGTCCTCTCGATTTCCGCTGCATGCATGCGGTCACGAGTGCGGAGGTCATTGCCGCGATTCAACAAATGATCTCCGGGCAGGCTGAAGCGGCGAAATCGGGTAACGTTGCTTTCACGGCCGCATTCCGAAATCATAAGCCGGTATGATGGCAATCGGCGCGCCCCGCATTCGCACCGAAGTGCAGGTGATGTTTTTCGATACCGACTGCGGTGGTGTCGTGCATAACATCGCGTATCTGCGCTTCGTCGAGATCGCCCGCACTCTCCTGGCCGAGCAGCTCGGACTCGCCTTATCGGACATGGCGGCGACGCAAAAGTATCCTGTCGTAGTCCGGACGGAGATCGACTACCGCCGTGCCGCAAAACTTGGCGACCGCCTCACGGTTGAAGGTTCGCTCGATCAACTCGAACGCGTGCGATTTTGGTGCGCTTTTCGGATCGTGCGGAACGAGGACGATGCCCTGATTGCCGAATGTCGGCAGACGCTGGCGTTGATCCAAATGCCGTCGGCAAAATTGCTGCGCTTGCCCGACAGTTGGGACCGGTATCGGGCTGCGGCGGTGGACGCTCGCTAAAATGGTCACGGGCACCGGCGCGCTTAGCATTGAGGAAACGTTTCTCGGACCACAGGCGTTGCCGCCGCCGCCGACCCGACACGCGCTCTTTGCCATTCTGATTGCGCTGGCCGCGCTGGTGCATTTCGGGACCATCGGCATCGGTGATCTTTACAGCGAGACCGAGGGCCAGTACGCCGCGGCCGCGCGCGAAATGATTCAGAGCGGTCAGTATTTGTTGCCGACGAATGACAGTATTCCGCGTCTGCAAAAACCGCCGCTGCTCTACTGGCTAATCGTTGCCAGTTACAAGCTTTTCGGGATCAATACCGCGGCCACGCGCGTTCCGATCGCGTTTTCGGTTGTGGCAACGGTAGCATTCACGTTTCTGATCGGCGAACGGCTGGCCGATTGCTGGCGGGGATTCGCTGCCGGCCTGATTTATCTCACGCTCAGCGGCACGTTCATTTTCGGTCGCATCGTCATGCCGGAGCCCCTCTTTGCCGCGCTCTTTGCCGGAGCGATTTATTGCGGGCTGGCCGGGTTCCAGCAACGTCGTCAGCGGCGCACCTGGTTTGCCGGATTTTGGATTTGCGCCGCACTCGCGTGTCTGACGAAGGGTCCGCATGGATTGCTTTTTCCGGCGGCGACCCTTGCCGCGCTGGCGATCTTTTATCGTGAGGCGCGGATACGGTTTAGCTCGCTTCTTTGGTGGCCCTATCTGTTACTTTTTTTCGCTATCATCGGGCCCTGGTATCTCTGGATCGAAATTCATTTTGACGGTCCGTTCCATCGCCTCGTTGCTGACGAATGGACCAAACACTTACTGGGCCGCTATCCTAACGGGAATTGGTACGACGACGTTCCACGCTGGCAGTTTCTCGCCAGCCATCTCGCCTGGTTGTTTCCCTGGTCGCTGGCGATTTTGCCAGGGCTGATCTTTTCCTGGCGACGCGTGATGCGACCGCGCGAGATTAGTTTCCAGGATGCTCTTCCGATGGCCTGGGCCATCGGGGTTTTGGGACCGGTTTTGGCTATCGGGCAGCGACAGGATTACTACGCGCTGAGCATGTTCAGCGCATTCGCGCTCTGGGCCGCGATGATTTTTGAGCGCGCGCCAAATTCTATGCGTAATCTCGGCGCCACTGCTGTTGCGCTCACCGGAATCGGGATCGGTTTCATCGCCCTCGCGCTTCCGCATCTTCTTCCCAAAAACGAGAGCGAGTGGGGCGAAACGGATCTTCGGTGGACGGCGTGGAAGGCACTTGCCGACATGCCGGCGAGCGCCTGGCTACATTTTCGCCCACTTCTCGCCATCGCCGCAATCGGGCTCCTGACCGGTGCAATCACCACGGTTTATCTGCTTTGCCGCCGACGCGAAAAAATCGCAACGGTTGGTCTCGCCTTCGGAATGATTGTGGTCGGTCTGTGCATGATCAGCGGCGTGGCGCGAATTGCCCCATTTTTTTCCCTTGCGGATGCGGCCCGCTTCTTAAACAGCCGATTGGGCACGAACGGTCAGGTGCTCTTTGAGGGCCCCCCTGACATCGCCAGCAGTCTCGGGTTTTATCTCGAACGTAAGTTTGCCATGGTTAACCAAGGGCCGGATCCGCGAATACCACTTACTCTCGAACAGCGCAGGCTCTTTCTCGAAGAAAAGGCCGCGCTCGAGCAATGGCGGGCGCCTCGCCCGGTGTTTCTCATCATCGAAGAAAAGCGGGTGGTTTACTGGCGTGGGCTACTGGTGCAGCACTTCCATGTTTATCATCAGGTCGCGAGTTTCGGCACCTACATCATTCTCTCGAATCAATTGTAGGTTGTTTGAAAAAGAGGCGGAACACGCTACCGTGCGAACCTGTTTTCACGATTCACGATTTAGCTATTTAACGTTTACCTTTTCACCTTCACAATCCATGTCGCAGCATCGCAGTCTTAAGGGAGCCAGCACTATCGCAGCCAAGCGCAACGTCTTGAAACGCTTCGAGCGCGTCGATCTGCTCAAGAAACGCGGGCAATGGAAGGAAACAAGCAAGGTGATCGGGCTACCCAAGACGAAGCCTGATGTGTGATTGCGGAGTGATTAGTTAAAAGAGTTACAACGTTACAACGGAGGGCGCCGGTCCCGTTGTAACTTTTTAACCTTGTAACTTTTTTAACCTTCCTTGCGCCTCAATCGCTTTCTCGCTGCCGCCGGCGTGGCTTCGCGTCGCGGCGCGGACGAACTGATCGCTGGCGGTCGCGTCACCGTGAATGGAAAACCGTGTCGGGATTTTCATTTCCGGCCAACGACAAACGATCACGTCAAGGTCGATGGCAAACTCGTTCATCAACCCGCGCCCATATACATTTTGCTCAACAAACCGGCTGGATTCGTCTGCACGCGACGCGATCCACACGTAACCGATACGATTTACGATTTGCTTCCACTGAAATTTTCTTCGCTCGCCAATGTCGGCCGGCTCGACGCTCAGAGCGAAGGCTTATTGTTGCTGACGAATGATGGTGAATTCGCGCAGCGATTAACGCATCCCAGGTTCAAGGTCGAAAAGGAATACGAAGTGGTGCTCAATCGCGCCGCCACCTCGGATTTGGCGCAGAAACTTTTGCGCGGAGTTGTTCTCGATCGGAAGCGCGCTCGTGCTAAACGCGTGCAGCAAATTTCGCCAACGCGACTGCGCATTGTGCTTGAACAAGGAATCAATCGCCAGATCCGGCGCATGCTCGAGTGTTTCGGATTTCACGCGAAAAAATTGACGCGAGTTCGAATGGGCAATTTAAGACTGCATGATCTTCCGCGCGGGAAATGGCGACACTTGAGCGCCCAAGAAGTTCGCGTTACCCCGTGCAAAACCGCCAGTCCGCCTCGGACCGAGGGACCCCGCCGCGGTAGCTTTGAGGTTGCGCAATGGGATTCCTCGACTTTCGCTGGGAATGACGATGAATCTCGATAATTGCTCTGCGGTGATCACCGGCGCTTCGGCCGGGATCGGTCGCGAATTGGCGCGGCAACTGGCTGCGCGCGCGAAACTTCTCGTTCTTGTCGCCAGAAGGCGCGATCGACTCGAACATTTGCGTACCGAATTAGTCGCCACGAATCCGGCGCTACGTGTCGAGATCCGCGAGACCGATCTTTCAAATCTCGAGCAGACGATGCAACTCGCTGCCTTGCTCACG
>QHRA01000114.1 GCA_003221295.1 Verrucomicrobiota bacterium
GGTCCCGATTCGCGCCCAGTCGTAACTACCGTTCGTCAGCCGGACGGCCCAGAAATCAAAGTCGGCATTTAACCGATCGCCAGCACTGTCAAGCGCGGTCGATCCGGTGACGCCGCTATAGGCGTTCGCCGCATTGACGAAAGCCTCTTTGAAACGGGCAAAGTCTTTCAAGTTGCCAGCATCCTGCAGCGCTTGCGCCACTACGAAGAGCGCATCGTAAGCAGAAAGTGCAAAGGCGTCCGCTGTGATACCGGTTCGCGCTTCGATGGCATTGGCAACCGGTTGCCACAAACTCTGCAAAGCATCGGGAAGCCCGAAGGTCGGGTTCGGGTATCCGGCGCTGGCAGCAAAAGCAGCTGCGTCCGAATCGCCGACTAAGGCCGCGGAAAGGGCGACGCCGTCGCTGCCGTACCAGTGAGTGGATGAGAGGGTGGAATTACTCGCCGCGCTGTGGAACACACTTACAACCTCATCGAACGCAGCGAGGTAAATTCCGACGCTATCAGGATCCGCGCCGGCAATCAGCAACGTGGTAATCTGCGACGCGACCGATGTCGTGGCAGCGGAAAAATCGGTCGTAGTCGGTTGGTATTGGTATCCGGTGGTGACGGTGCCGCCCAGTTTCTCGAAATCGGCTTTGACGGAATCGTGCAAGCCATTGTTGCCGGCGTCGTTTCGCCAGAGTGGAACGAGAGTGCGAATGCCGTCGTGCCACATGAGCGCGACAATGGCCTCAGCTTCACGCATGTCGTTTGGACAGAAGCGAAAGATGTTGTCGTCCGCAATGGCGAGCGAGGAAGCGGTGCTGCCCTGACTGATGACGAGAATGTTATGGGCGTCAGCGTAAGGCTTGATCATCGCGACCTCAGCGCTCGACTGCGGTCCGATGACAATCTTCACGCCGCGTTTATCGAGGTCCTGAATGGCGGCGA
Source organism: Verrucomicrobiota bacterium (assembly GCA_003221295.1). Lineage (GTDB taxonomy): Bacteria > Verrucomicrobiota > Verrucomicrobiia > Chthoniobacterales > UBA10450 > AV69. The sequence goes on from QHRA01000114.1 coordinate 933, forward strand.
GCGCCTTGGCGGGGGCGAGCTGCGTGTCGCGGACGAATAAGTGAAATCGGTAGCCGCCGTGCTCGGCCTTGGCTTCAGCCTGGAGTTGCTCGTTGGCGAGCTGAAGCGCTGCAACAGTGTTTTGCCCGAGTGAATTCCAGGAGCCGGTCAATGAGACGAGCACACCGATCTTAAACTCGCGGTGTGAATGCAGGGACGGTTGCTCGCTTCGGACTGGTTTGATGGCAGCGAGCAAGATTACAACAACGATAAACCGGCGGAGAGAACGACTGTTCATGTGCGACAATGATCGCAGGACCGGTACTGAGGTGTCAACGAACGAGTGACGATTGACGGACAGAAGTTGAAAGGCAGAAGGGACGGCCGGGGCGAAAATCGCTTCGACAATTGAATAGATCGCGCAGAATGAAATGCGGTTGCGCAGAGGGAATGTCGGTATTTTCTCGCAATTCATTAGTGTTGCCGGTTAATCTGGCAGAATGTCTACCAGGATTGCGCCAAACAGCCGACGGAGAGCGGTATGCTGATGCCAAGTGTATTGATCATTGAGGATGATGAGGATGGTCGTCGGGCCGTCGCCAAGTTATTTGCCAAGGCAGATTGGAAAGTCTTTGAGGCCGCCGACGGTGATTCCGGAGTGGAACTCGCTCTCCGGAACCGGCCGGAAGTTATTTTATGCGACCTGCTGATGCCGAAGTCGAATGGCTTCCAAGTTTGTCGTACCATCCGGCAACAGCTCCAGCCGACGAAGATTATCGTGGTGTCGGGACGTGATTATGCGGTAGATCGTGCGAGCGCGCTGGAAGCCGGCGCAGACGAATTTCTGCTGAAGCCGATTACCTGGGAAGTGCTGTGCGAATCAATCGATCGACTCCGAACGGAGATTCCGCAGCGCCCACTAGCGACGACTTCGCCAGAGGAACTCGGTTCGGTGCCGCCGCGGATAAAACTTTGGGGCGTGCGTGGCTCGCTCCCGGTGCCGGGGCCGGCGACGATCCGATATGGCGGTAATACGAGTTGCGTAGAAGTGCGGGCCGATGGCGAAATTATCGTGCTCGACGCGGGCACTGGGGTTCGTGCTCTCGGTCTGGCGCTGGAAAAGGAGCTGGGACCGGGAACGATCAAGCTGACCCTTCTCATTACACACACGCACTGGGATCACATTCAGGGTCTGCCGTTTTTTTCCCCGGCCTACAACAGCAAGAATCTGATCCGGATCCTGGGTTACGAAGGAGCGCGTGCTGGTCTGGGCACGATCCTGGCCGGCCAGATGGAGACGCCGTTTTTTCCAGTTAGCCTTCATCAATTGCCGAGTCATCTCGCGATCCAAGAGCTAAAGGACATGGAGTTTCAAATCGGCAAAGTGAAGGTGGAGGCAAAGTTTGCCAATCATCCGGGCATCTGCGCCGGCTATCGGCTCTTTACCAGCGCCGGATCGATCGCCTACATGCCGGACAACGAACCGTACGAGCCTCTTAAAATGCAACTCGCGGCTCAGAATGGAATCGATGGGAACGAAGCGCGAGATTTTGCCGACTCAGAGCGGGCCAAGATGGTGGAGTTTCTGCGGGATTGCGAGGTTGCGATTCTAGACGCGCAATACACCGACGAGGAATACAAGGGACACGTCGGATGGGGGCATAGTTCACTCAGCAGCGCGGTCGAGCTCGCGCTCGATGCGAATGTGAAAAGGCTTTTGCTTTTCCATCATGATCCCAGTCATGACGATGACATGATCGATCGAATGGTGAAGCAGGCGCGGGAGCTGGTGAGGAAAAGCGGAAAGACAATGGTGATTGAAGGTGCGCGCGAAGGCGCTGAGATGTTGCTGGAGAAAAAGGAGCGCAAGAAGTTCGCCGCGGCGAATTCGTCCGATGGCGGATAAGAACGGATAAGAAGTAAAGAGCGGGGAGTTGGGAAAGTGAGGGAAAGGCCGTTGCTTTGAGTTTGTGTGGCGCCGGCAGAAGGCGCACGTTTGAAGGTATGACGGCCGACGAATGCTCTCGACTGGAAGCGTTGGATGCAGTCGTGCGATCGGATGAGGCGCGCGCGAAGATCACGCCCGTGGTCGATCGTGTTTGCGCGGCGCTCGCGCAAAAGCCGGAGGCGGTGATGACGTGGGAGCCGATTCCGCTGGAGACATTCGGACAAAAGTTGCCACCGGAAGTTCGATCAGGTTGGGTTTTTGTTTTGCGCGCCGGCGCCGATACCGGCGCGGAACGGCATCCAAATAGTCATCAGCGCATGATGACTCTGCATGGGACCGGTGACATGCGAGTCCGAGCTCTCCACGGCGAGTCGTCGACCGGACGGGCGTTATCAGCGTGGCAGTCGAATGTTTTGGTTAGCGAACCGAGTGCGCCGCTGGAACGACGGTGGATTTCGATTCCACCAAGTGTGTGGCATCGACCAGTAGTCGGCAAAGACGCTGACTGGGTAGTTGTCTCATTTCATACGGTTCCAGTGGAGGAGTTAATAGAAGAAAAACTGGATGAGGCTGAGGGCGAACTGAGGCAAAAGAAGTATGTGGAGGGGGAATTAAAAAGTAAAAATTAGGAAATACGGTCAACCGCCTGCGTTTCGGCTTTTTAACCGACGCGGGTATCATCCTGGTCGATTTCGGTGCGACGTAGCAGATAGTCGAGTCCGCCGACTCGGTACCATCGGTAACCATACCCTTCCAGGACAATGCGGTGTTTGCCGGATTCGTTAGCCCGACTGTGGTCCTCAGCAAGAAGATTAACCAGCAACTTGCCGTGTGCGCCACTCACCCGTGGATCCAAGAGAATTTCACGCGGTTGTTCGTGAAGATTGTGTAAAAACAACACTGAATTATTGCGCCAGTCATACCGAAGAGCGAGAATCGCGGGATCGCGGACATTCAGCACGGTAAAATCTCCCCATCCAATTTCGGGAACTTCTTTGCGCATTCGAATTATGCGCTCGGTCCAGTTCAACATTGAGTCCGCATGGCGCCGCTGGATCGCGGCATTAACGTGTTGGTAACCGTACGGTCCTTTATCGATCACCGGAGTATGCGGCTTTGCATTTTTCGTAAATCCACCGTGCGGTTCGTTCGACCATTGCATCGCCGTCCGCGCGCAAGCGCGTTCTGGCAGGGTGAGATCGTCGCCCATGCCGAGTTCATCGCCGTAGCGAATCACCGGCGTTCCCGGTAATGTGAACATTAAACTATAAGCCAGCTCGAGCCGGCGCCGATCGCCCCCGAGCATGGGGGCAAGGCGGCGTCTGATCCCACGATCGTAAAGCTGCATGTGTTCATCCGGCCCGAACGCCTCAAACACGGTTTGCCGCTGCTTCTCTTGCAGACGACCTAGGTCAAGTTCGTCATGATTTCGCAAAAAGATCCCCCACTGTGCCGTCGCCGGCCGCGGTTTAGTTGCTTTCAATGCTTTGATCAGCGGGCGCGTATCGGCAGCGGCCAATGCATAGAAGAGATGTTGGTTGACCTGGAAGTTGAACATCATGTGCATGCGCTCGCCGTCTTCGCCGAAGTAATCCATGTCGGTTTCGGGCACGACGTTGGCTTCCGCCAGCACAATGCAGTCGCCCTGGCGCCACTGCAGGAATTCGCGAAACACGCGCAGCATATCGAACTGCTCCTTTGGTTTTCGCACCTTTGGTCCCTTAGTCGAGATGATGAAAGGCACCGCGTCCATCCGAAATCCGGAGACGCCAGCCTGGATCCAAAAGCCCATGATTTTAAGTATCTCAGCCTGCACTTCCGGATTTGAGGTATTGAGATCAGGTTGGAAGTCATAAAATCGGTGGAAGTACCACGCTTTGGCTTCGCGATCGTAGTTCCACGTTGTTTTTTGTACGCCGGGAAACACCATTCCTTCATTCGAATGCGGCGGCTTCTTCTTGGACCAGACGTACCAATTGCGATATTTGGAATTTGGATCGGAGCGCGCCTGCTTGAACCATGGATGCTGATCCGAGGTGTGGTTGACTACGAGATCGATCAGAACGCGAATGCCGCGTTGTTTGGCGCCGTGAGTAAACTCGATGAAATCCCCGAGTGTACCGTACCGCGGATCGACATTGTAATAGTCGGCGACGTCGTAACCATCGTCTCGACAAGGCGAAGTCTGAAACGGCATCAACCAAATCGCGGTCACGCCCAGTCCATGCAGATAATCGAGGCGGCGCATTAGTCCCTGGAAGTCGCCGGTCCCATCGCCATTAGCATCCATGTAAGTACCGACCGACAGGCAGTAGATGACCGCATTCTTGTACCAAAGATCGTTGATCATATCCGGCTGTGAGGCGACTTACGCATGTGCCCCTTGACGATGACCGTCTGATCAGACTTTAACGTGGTCAAGGCGAAGGGGAAAAGGTTGAAGGATGAAGTAAGAATTAAGCGACGCTTGCGGAAGGGTTTTATCTTCCGGGCGCGTGCGTTGAGGGCGGTTTCGACTGGCCTCGCAGGCCCCAGAATAGGTCGCCAGTCATGACGTAGGTGATCATGCCGAGTAGCATCAGGAACACCGCGACCCAAAAAATCCAGCTGTGGTGCACCCGCTTCCAGCGCGGATGATGATGAACTTCGTGGTGCTCGTGATCGTGCTTTGCCTCGTTCATCGGTTCCCAACGGAAATTAAAAATTAAAAGTTAGAATTAGGAAGCAGGAAAGGATTGCAGAATCACGAAGCTGAAACGGTGACTGCGCCAGCGGCGGTGTTATTTGTTCTCGGCTAATTGTTATCGGCAGAAGCGAGTTCAACGAATTCTTCGGCGCTTAACTTGATCTTTGCCCGGTCGCTCACTGACACGGCTGGTTTCCGGTTTTGCTTGAGGTTCGAAGACGACGCGCACATGAGTGTTCAACACGCGCGCGACTCGGCGCAACATGCTGAGAGAATGACCTTCGTAACCGGGCGATTCGAGCCGGCTGATTTGTTGCTGGGTTGTTCTGATTTTGCGGGCGAGCTCTTTTTGAGAGAGCCCCGCCTCTTCCCGGAGTGCAGCGAGTTGTAGGGCCACATCCCAGGCTTCGCCCGCTCTTTCAAAGCGCTCCGCAAAAACAGGGTGCTTCAGTTGTTCTTCGAGATACAAATCGAAGTTCGTCTTTCTCATGTCGCTCCTGCCAGTCGCGCATTCGTTCCCGCGCCCTGTCGAAGTCGCAGGCCGGGATAGCCTGGCCTTTGTTGCGGATACCGTGAACGAGGATGATGCGGCGCTGTTTCATAAAGAACCAAATGATCCGCGCGTTTAATTTGCCGACGTGCGCGCGGCTCAAATAAGCCGTTGCCCAGCGCCTTGGAGAGCGGCTCGCGATGATAGCGTCGATTCCGCAGTTTTGCCAGACCGCGAAGTACCGTTGCATGATCAACCGGGTCGCTTTCTTTAAGTTCATCAAGAAATTCCTGGACGGGAACAACTCCACTCCGGCTCACATAAAACTCTATCGTGAACTCCATTTGGTCGCAACATCAATATTGATGTATTACAAATGTCGAATGTCGAAGCTTTGCTAGCGAGGGCGACGTTTGAAGGTGCCTTCCCCGTGAATGTTCAAGTTTTCCACTGACATCTCGGTGGCTTTGCCATCCGCGCCGACGGTAAAGGTGACGCCGCTCAGGCCGACGGCGTTTTCCCCTTCGGTCTGGT
>QHRA01000115.1 GCA_003221295.1 Verrucomicrobiota bacterium
GGACAAGTTTCGTACGAGCAAGCAGCGTGAGCTGCGTGTAGGCGCGCCCTGGGTAACGGAGCGCACTGAAACGATCTCCTCTCTTCCTCGATCGAGGAGAGGACTAAGGTGAGGAGTCGAAAAGATGAAATCCCGTTTTTGGAATGAGCCGCCCCCCGAAGAAGAAATCCCTAATCTTTATCCTCTCCCTTTGGCAAAGGGAGAGGCAAACGCATCGTGTCGCTAATGCTAAGCAGCTACTCTCTCTGCTGAGTCATCGCAGTGGCTTGAAAGCGCGAGTAGATCGCAAAAGCGGTTGTCGAAAGAAGATCGCTCACTAAGGTTTGCGCTCTGTGTACGCCGGTCGGCTTCTCTTTCTTTTTTCTGCGTGCTTCACCTTGGCCACCTCAGGTCTTGCGCGCGAACCCGAAGCCGAGATCAAGAAGCTATCCTTCAAACATACTACCCTGCAAAACGGTCTGGAAATTTACTCGATTGAAGATCATTCCAATCCAACCGTCGCCGTTCAGGTTTGGTATCACGTCGGTTCCAAGGATGACCCCAATCGGCGCAGCGGGTTCGCGCATTTGTTCGAACACATGATGTTTAAAGGCAACGAACACCTGACCCCGTCCACTTTTGAGGAGTTAACCGAAAACGTTGGGGGGGAGAACAACGCCTTTACTGCGCCGGACGTGACCGTTTACCACGAGGTTGTGCCTTCCAACTACCTCGAGCCGATCCTTTGGGCGGAGGCGGAACGGATGTCTTCACTCGCCCTCAATGATGCGAACTTCAATGCGGAGCGGGACGTTGTGAAAGAAGAATATCGCCAGCGCATCCTGGCAAATCCGTATGGCGAATTCTCGTTAGCGATCGATCAGAAATCCTTTGCCGCTCATCCTTATAAACGGCCGAGCATCGGCAATATTGCAGAGCTCGATGCCGCGCAGCTGCCCGAGGTAAAAGCATTTCACTCGACGTTCTATCGGCCGGACAACGCAACGTTAATTGTAGTTGGTGATTTTAAGGCGACCGACCTGGAAACCTGGACAAAAAAATACTTCGGCCCGATCACCAGGCCGGCAACGAAAATTCCGCGCGTCACTGTTGCGGAGCCGCCGCGCAAGGAAGACGCGAGCGAGGTTCTGTCCAGCGCTAAGGCCCCATTGCCCGCGTTTGCCGTGACTTATCTGGCGCCGTCGGTTCGCAGTGAAGATGAAGCAGCGTTGGACTTGGCTGATGAAATTCTATCGGGCGGCCAATCGTCGCGCCTTTACCAGTCGCTCGTTTATGAACAACAAGTTGCGCAGCGTGCCTCTTTCAGTGCCGATCTTCGCGAGGATCTGGGCCTGCTAACATTTCGCGTCATTGTGGCCAGCGGTAAATCGCTGCCGGAGGCCGAAAAGTCGTTGAACGATCAGATTGAGAAAATCCTGAAGAACGGCGTGAGCGAAGCGGAGTTGGATAAAGCAAAGAACCGGTTTCTAACGGGAAAGCTGATGGAGCGGGAGACTAACAACGGCAAGGCAAGTGCGTTGGGAGAAGCGGCGGTAATCTACCGTGACCCTAACCATATCAATACCGATTTGGCGAAGTATCAAGCAGTGACCGCGAACCAAATCAAAGAGGTGTTGAACAAATATATTGCCGGCAAAAAGAAGGTCTTGATCGAGTATTTGCCTGAAACAAAAAGAGAAGCAGCAAAACCGGAGGAGGCGGAGAAGCCGTGAGGAACGGACAGGTTCATCTATTGCTGGCGCTGTTTTGCTTTGCTCTAGGGCAATACTGCTTTGCCATTGGCGGTGTCGATACCACCCCACCACCGGCTGCGCCGCATCCAGTCAGTTTCACTCAGCCCAAGGAAACGAAACTCGATAATGGCTTGCGACTCATTGTGGCGGAACGGCCAAGCTTGCCTTTGCTGGCGATAGAATTAATTATCCGAAGCGGATCCGAAGCAGATGCCAATGATCTTGCGGGAACTGCCAGCTTGACCGGTTCCTTACTCACCAAGGGCACCGAAAAGATGTCGGCACCAGAAATTGCAAATGCAATTGAATCGTTAGGTGGCACAATCTTCTCGTCCGCAGTTTCCGATAACTCGAGTGCCGGAGTTCTGGTCATGTCAAATAAGGCTGAACCAGCTTTGACTATTCTGGCGGATGTAGTTTTGCGGCCTAGTTTCAAGCAGGAAGAGATTGATCGATTAAGAAAGCAGTCACTCGATGGATTGCGTGTTGCCTTGCAACAACCAGGCTCCGTCGCATCCTATGTTATCGGACGTGTTGTTTACGGAGATGGCGAATATGGTCACGCCGCCGGAGGCACATTGGAGACGTTGCCGGCCATTCAACGAGCGGATATCGTAAAATTCTACCAGACCTATTACCGACCGGATAACGCGGCCCTGATCTTCTCGGGTAATGTTACTTTTGAACAAGCGAAAGAGTACGCCCAAAGGTTTTTCGGAGATTGGAAGCCACATCAAGCGACGGTTAGCCCTATCAGCGCTACCACAGGCACCTGGAAATCAACTAGCATAGTCCTTGATATGCCAGAGGCCGGTCAGGCTTCCGTCAACATAACCAAGCCCGCGATCAAGCGTGATTCGCCGGACTATTATTCAGGACTGGTTGCAAATGCGGCGCTGGGCAATGGTTTTGGTTCACGATTAAATCGAGAGATTCGGATCAAACGCGGTCTTAGTTATGGGGCCAGGAGCTCGCTCGATATCCGTCGCGATGCAGGGGCATTCACCGCTTCCGCTCAAACTAAGAACGAATCAGCCGCTGAGGTCGCATCATTATTGCAAGTCGAGCTGAAACGGATGAAAACAGATCCCGTTCAGGGAGACGAGCTAAAGTCGCGCCAGGCATTGCTTGCCGGCAACTACGCGCGAAGCCTGGAAACTGATCTGGGATTCGCGAGTCAGATTGCTGGTTTGGCAGTCTTCAATTTGCCGCTTGAGACCCTGGACAAGTTTATCCCCTCGGTCAACGCCGTCACGACAAAGGATGTAACAGCGTTCGCGGACAAGTATCTCGGGACCCCTTCCAGTTTGGTAATTGTGGGCAAGGCTTCGGCTTTTCTTGAAACTTTAAAAAAGAGCTTTTCCGAGACCAGAGTAATTCCTCAATCGAATCTGGACTTGAACCGGGCAGATTTAGTAAAGCAAAAATAGGAGAGCGGCACCTCTCTCCGAGGTGTACGCCCTACGAAGCCGGAAGCACGTATCTAAGTTCGGCATGGCGAACATTAACTTACTTACCAGATTCGAACCCGGTTTTCCGGCGCGACAAACATTTTATCGCTCGCCTGCACCTTAAATGCCTCATACCAGCTGTCGATATTCCGGGCCGGACCAATCACCCGGAATTGACGGGGCGAATGCGGATCGCTCGCCACCTGCTTGCGCACATAATCATCGGAAACTTTGCCACGCCATGCCTGGGCCCAACCCAGAAAAACGCGCTGCTCGCCAGTGAACCCGTCGAGCACCGGCGCCGGTTTTCCTCCAAGCGATCGCTGATAGGCATCGAGCGCGAGCGTGAGCCCTCCCAAATCCGCAATATTTTCGCCCATGGCTAATTCGCCATTTACTTTCACGCCGGGCAGCGGTTCATACTGCGAATATTGCTTGCCCAGAATCTCGGCGCGCGCCTTGAAAGTCTCTGCATCCTTCGGCAGCCACCAATCGCGCAACGCCCCCGAGGCATCGATTTTGCGCCCCTGATCGTCGAAGCCGTGGGTCAATTCGTGCCCGATAACGCCACCGGCGGCGCCGTAGTTGATCGCCGGATCGGCATTGGGATCGAAGATCGGCGGCTGCAAAATTCCGGCGGGAAAAACGATGTCGCGCAATAAACCGTTATAAGCATCGTTAGTTTGCGGCGTCATGCCCCAGTCGGTCTTGTCCACCGGACCGTTGAAGCGTCCGCTATAGAAGTCCCAGTCCGCCCGCGCGGCCCGTCGCACGTTTCCAACCAGATCGTCTTTTCGCACAACCAGCTTCGAATAGTCGCGCGCGTGATCCGGGTAACCGACCTTAATAGTATAGGTGTCGAGTTTCTGTAAGGCCTGCTCTTTGGTTTTGTCATCCATCCAATCCAGTTTCTGAATACGCGATCGATAGGCCGCCATCAGATTCGTAACCAACGCTTGGATCTTGGCCTTTGCTTCCGCCGGAAAATACTTCGCCGAATAAAGCTGGCCTACTCCGAACCCCATCGTACCGAATGTTCCGAAACGGTCGCCTACACCGAAGTCGCCACCACTGACCGTAGTAATGGCCCGTTTCCATCGCGCCTGTTGCTCCTTTTGACCGGAGAGCGTCTTCCCGCGCAACTCAAAGTAGCTGTGGTGAAAGCCTTCGATAGATAAGGCGCGCCGTTATCCGCAATGTGGAATGTGTGCCATGCGCGAATGGTCTCGACCGGAGCTTTGGCATAGATCTCAGCCAGTTTCGGAAACGCGCTTTTCTCTGCGATGACGACACGCGCCAGGTTATCCATTTTGGCCGTGCCCAAGAAGCCTTTCCAGTTGAACCCAGGCGCGAATTTTGCGAGTTCATCCACCGTCAGTGGATTGTAAATCGCATCCAGATTGCGCTGCTCTGCCTTTGTCCAGCTCGCCTCCGCAATCCTGGTTTCGAAATCGACCACGTCTTTCGCGCGTGCCTCGGCCTCCGGCCAGGCCACGAGCTTAAGTAAAGTGGTTACATAGGTTTGGTAAGCGGCCTTCTGCTTTTCGAACTCCGGTTTCAAATAGTAGTCCCGATCCGGTAGGCCAAGTCCTCCCTGCCTCAGATAAAACGCATACTTAGTCGGATCCTTCAGATCGACTTCAATGCCGTAGGAAAAGAGAGAGGATTCGTAATCCAGCCACTCGCGTCCCATCAAAGCCGCAAGATCGTCGCGCGTCTCCGCTTTCTTTACGTCAGACAAGACACTCTCGATGGATTTGGCGCCGAGTTGTTCGATGCCCGCCTCGTCCATGAACGAGCGATAAAAGGCTGCGACCTTTTCCTCCAAGCTTGAAGGATTTTCCACATCTTTCGCGGCGAGCGTTTCCATCATCTCGTGCAAGCGCTGTTCGGTCAGATCAGTCATAGCCAGGCGCAAAGAATAGGCCGGTTTGTCCGGCGGGATCTGGGTTTTATCGATCCAGGTTCCATTGGCGTAACGGAAGAAATCGTCGCCCGGTTTGGTTTTCGTATCTACGCCCGCCAGATCAAATCCCCACGCGCCGTATTGCGGCCTCGCCGGGGTTTGGGCCCGGAGAATGCAGACGAAGACAAAGAGGAAGAGTAAAGATTTAAGTAAGAATGGTCGATGCATGGCGGAGCAAAGGTTCCAGTTTCAATTGCCCGGGTGCAATCAACATTTTGACCGCGCCAATTTGCCGCAACACCGGATTAGAGGGCACCGCTATCGGTGTCTAAGTATTTAGGACACGACACCGCGTGTCCCTTCAATTCAAAAGGCTCACGAACCCAAGACAATTTCGTGGCCATGCGTCGCGCGCATGCTTGCGGAAATTGCAATCTCACGGCTTCCATCTACCATCTTCCATTCTCGCGGGGGCATAGCTCAGTTGGTAGAGCGCCAGCTTTGCAAGCTGGAAGTCAGGGGTTCGAATCCCCTTGCCTCCAGAACTTGAAGATAGTCTCAGGCATCGACGTCTCGCTGGAAAAATTTTCCGGGCAAAAAGTCCCCGAAAGCAAAATTTGATTCGGAGAAGATTGTTTCGGCAAGTTGCCGAAACCAGCAGGCTGGCAGCCTGCGCTCCCCAAAAAGATCCGTGTCGATCCGCGTAATCCGCGGTCCTCTGCCCGGAAAGAAATGCCGGACGTCAACCTGGGGTTGGCATCCGGCAATTTGTCGATGTGCAGCAAGGAGACCTTGGAACGGCTAAGGGACTGCCAAATACGCAATTAACGCACCCGTAGCTGGGTCGAAAGCTCTACCTGTAATCTCTCCCTTGTTATTTATGTCCTTCGCGAGTGCGAGAAAGGCAGAATAGTCGCCTTTGAGATCGTTGAGGTCTGTGGGGTAGACACCGTGATCCCAAATAACGGCACGACAATCAACCTGGTCAGCGTCGCAGGAGACACCGACTACTTGCTGGGCTTCATTGATACCGTAGGCCTCACTGTCTACATGTTCCGGGACACGTCCCCGTAATGGTTTGAGAACTTTGATACCGTTGTCCTTAGTCCAAATAAAGGCGTGTAATATATTGCCTTCAACAAAGGCGGGGTCGCCGGCAAACCCGACGACATCGCCGTGTTGATTGAT
>QHRA01000189.1:0-2110 GCA_003221295.1 Verrucomicrobiota bacterium
GGCGACTTCGCTCGTAGCGGCAAACGATTGCGGCTGCAGCTCCAGAAGAAGCGAATAAACAAAGGTCCAGCCGTATCCGATCAACATATAGACACAAATCGCCGCAAAGATTTTGTCTGCGGTAACCCGGCCGCTCTCCAGAACGTAGGAAAGGATAGTTACACAGAAGAAAGCGATGAGAACGACAATGGATGAATGGGAAATGAGCAGGGCCCAGGGTTGCCGGAAAACGAGAAGCAATCCAGTGCCAACGATCGTGATGGCCGATAACACGACCGCAATGGCGAACAAGTGCTTTCGTTCGCTGAGCGCATAGGAGCCGGCCACCATCACCGCGGCCGAGATCACGTTCATGACCAGGATACCATGACGCAGGGGGACGACAAAGGGGGCGACGACAAAGAGCAGGAGAATCGAAATCAGCAATGCCAAATGCCGCCAGCGGTATTCGCGCACGGGCATTAGCGGCTAAGAACAACTCTCATTCACGAACTCAGTGGCAAAAAGCTGCCCGGTTGTGGCACGGGTTTGTTGCCATTGAGACTGAGGTAAGTGTATTCCTGCAGAAGCCGCTCGTAATCGGAAAGTAGCTTCATCGCGTCGTTCGGTTTCAGTCGATCAGTTTTAATCGCGGTATCGACTTGTGTTTTGAGAAGACGCATTAGTTCAACCTTGTTCCACTGGGTCATGGCGAGAACTTCACCGATGGTGCTGCCTTCGATTACTTCTTCGATGTACCAGCCGGATTCTTCGTCCGGGTCGAGAAAGATATGCACTTCGGTCACCCGTCCAAACAAGTTGTGCAGATCGCCCATGATGTCCTGATAAGCGCCGACCATGAAGACGCCGAGATAATAAATTTCTCCGGGATTAATTCGATGAAGCGGTAGGGTATCTCGAACATCCAGTAGGTCGATGAACTTGGAAACCTTGCCATCAGAGTCGCAGGTAATGTCCACGATGGTGCCGTTGCGCTCGGGCGCCTCGGTCAGGCGATGAATGGGCATGATGGGAAAGAGCTGGCCCAGTGCCCAATGATCGAGCAGCGATTGAAAGACGGAGAAATTGCAGATGTATTGATCGCCTAGCGAAGTTTCGAGCTCCTTTACCTCATCGGGGATAAATCGCAGACCGCGATGCATGCCGACGATCTGGATGGCCAGTTGCCAGTAAACAGCGTCGATTTTTGCTTTTGATTCCAGATCGAGCAGGCCGAGGTCGAACGTTTGTTGGGCTTCTTCTTTGATTTGCTGGATGTCGTGCAAACTTTCCAAGCGGTTGCCGCGCTTAAGCCGTTGCTTCACTTCCAGAATATCGCCCACCAGTTTATGGTCTTTCTCGCTCTCGCCGATCTTTGTTTTCCCGGCTGTCTTCTCGATCGAGCTGAATGCTTCCACTACCAAAACCGAATGATGGGCGACAATGGCACGCCCGCCTTCGCTAACGATTGCTGGATGCGCGACGCCTTCGGAATCGCACACATCCATGATGTTCCAGACAACGTCGTTGGTGTATTCCTGAAGCGAATAGTTTGTTGAGCTATCGAAAGTAGAGCGCGAACCATCGTAGTCTACTCCGAGACCACCTCCAACATCGAGGTATTCCAACTCGTGGCCGAGTTTCGCAATCTTGGAGTAATAGCGTGCCGCTTCGCGCACGGCGCGTTTGATCGTCGAGATGTCGGGAACCTGTGAGCCGACGTGGAAGTGAACCAGCTTCAGGCAATGCGCCAGCCCCTCGCTCTTCAACATCTCGCTGGCGGTAAGGAGATTGACGGTATCGAGTCCGAACTTCGCGTTCTCGCCTCCGCTGGTGGTCCATTTGCCGGCACCTTTGCTGGTCAAACGAACACGAATCCCAATGAGCGGCTCGACCCCAACTTCCTTGGAAGTCCGAATGGTCTGTTCCAGCTCTTCCAGCTTTTCGACTACGATGATGACCTGCTTGTCTAGTTTGCGACCCAGCAGCGCGATCCGAATAAAAGCCGGATCCTTATAGCCATTGCAAATGACCAAGCTCTCCGCGTCCTTGTGCATGGCCAGGGCCGCGACCAACTCGGGTTTGCTGCCAGCCTCCAAGCCAAAGTGAAACGCCTGGCCGGCATCGACGA
>QHRA01000189.1:2180-24700 GCA_003221295.1 Verrucomicrobiota bacterium
AGCCCGCGCGAGCGAGCTTCATTGACGACTTCAAGAATGGGGATGGCACCGCCATTTTCCTGGAGCGGCTTGGCCACGACGTTGCCATCAGCGTTGATGGAAAAGTAACCGGTTCCCCAACCCTCGATGTTGTAGGTGGCGTTTGCCGCCTCCAGGTCCCAATCGTTTTTCGTCATTTCGTCAGCGGCTGCAAAGCGGACAATTGTTGATCCGGCGGAACATGCAAGGTCGATTCAAAAAAAACCAGCAGCAAATCTCTGGCCGTTTCGGCGTAGCGAGAGAATCCGGGGAGCGCAGGCAGGTTGCCTGCGCTCCCCAGAAACAATCATTCCCCTCGCGATGCTAAAGAAATACGTGCGAAACCTTCGTCAGGCGCAGCAGCACGGCTGGAGCAGCTTGTTTTTCGTCCTTCTATCAGTACCGTCAACACGGTGAACAAAACGGTCATTGAAGTACATGTTCGCGCTGTGCTCCCAACCAGTGGCGGTTGCGCGGTTTTCATCGGGAATAGCGACAAAGTTTTCATCGTTTACGTCGATCAAACGGTTGGCAGCGCGATCACGATGTTTATGCGCGAGATGTCGAAAGAGCGACCGTTGACGCATGATTTGATGGCGCATTTGATGACGGCGGTGGGCGCGCATGTCGAGCGAGTAATCATCAACGATCTAAAAAACGCGACTTATTATGCGCGCATGATCATTGCCGCGGAGAATGAGCTGCAGCAGAAAAAAATCATCGAGCTCGATGCCCGACCGAGCGATTGCATCGCGATGGCGACGCAACAAAAGGCGCCCATTTATGTGAGCCAGGAAGTCTGGGACGAGGTCGAGGACATGAGCGATGTCCTGCGCAAAATGGAAGAGGAAGGGCTGAAGCCGGAAATTGACCCGGAATCGGAAGCGACGGAAGAGGAATAGGTCATCAGCCCAGCAATTCTCCGTAGCCTTCGCGTGCCATTTGCAGGGAGCGCTCCAGAATTGCCGCGGGAGTATCGAGCGAAATTACTTCGTCGAGTAGTTTCTCACATTCCTCGCGCGAAAGATTGCGAATAGCGGATTTCACTCGCGGCACCAACGCCGGGCTGACGCTCAATTCGTCCACTCCGAGTCCGAGCAGAAGAGGGGTCAGCTCGATCTCGCCCGCCATTTCGCCACAAACTCCAAACCAGATCTGATGTTTGCGAGCCGCATCGGCAACCATCTTGATCAAACGCAGAACAGCCGGGTGTGACGGTTCGTAAAGATGCGCGATGCGCTCGTTTACACGATCGACGGCAATGGCGTATTGAATGAGATCATTAGTGCCGATGCTGAAGAAATCCACTTCGGGGGCGAGTGATTCCGAGCAAATCGCAGCGCTCGGAATCTCGATCATGGCGCCGATCTGCATTTCAGCATTGAACGGGATCTTGGCCGATGCCAGTTCGCTTTTGCATTCGTCCAGCACCTCGAGGGCCCGAATTAATTCCGCTTTTCCGGAAATCATCGGAAACATCAGTTTGACATTGCCGAGCTCGCTCGCGCGCAGGATGGCGCGCAGTTGCGGTTTGAAGACTTCAGGATGCTCGAGGCAAAAGCGGATGGCGCGCCAACCCAGAAAAGGATTAAGTTCGTCGCTGACATCGATTCCGCCGGCGATCTTGTCGCCGCCAAGATCGAATGTTCGAATGATGAGCGGATGGGGCCGGACCGCTTCGGCGACGCGCCGATACGTCTGATATTGCTCCTCTTCGCCCGGCAAGGAATCGCGATCGAGATAAAGAAATTCGGTGCGATACAGCCCGATTCCCTCCGCACCATGAGCCGATACGCTGGTGACGTCATCCGGCAACTCAATGTTTGCCGACAAAACAATGTGATCGCCGTCCCGGGTCGTGGCCGACCGCTCACGCAGCACCGCGAGTTCTTTCGAAACTTCCGATTGCCGGACTTCGACCTTCCCGTAATAGGCGATCGTTTCCGGTGATGGATTGACGATGAGCAAGCCGGTATAGCCATCAAGCAACGCCATCACGCCGCTCTCAACTTTTTCCGTAACATCATGCAGGCCGACGGCGGCAGGGATGGTGAGTGAGCGCGCCATGATCGCACTGTGGGAAGTGCGGCTGCCGAGATCGGTTGCGATGCCGAGGACCCGGTGCCGATCCATCGAGGCCGTGTCCGAGGGGGTCAGATTGTGGGCGACCAGAATATGCGCTTCGCCCGGCAGCGGCATGGTCTTGGGCGCCTTGCCTTGCAAATTGCGAACGACACGACGCATCACGTCCTGGATGTCGAGCGCGCGTTCGCGCAAATAGGGATCGTCGATCTGCCCCAGAGTCTCGGCGTACTTCGCGGCTACGTCGTGAAAGATGGCTTCGACGTTGACCTGATCGCATTCCAGCTTGCGCAGGACCTCATCGATCAAGGTGCGATCTTCCACCACCAGAAGATGCGCATCGAAAATCCCGGCGTCTTTCGTTCCGATTGCCTCCGCGATCTTTTGCTGCATTTCGAGGATTTGAATGCGGGTTTGGACTAGTGCCGATTCGAAGCGAGCGATCTCCCCCGGAATCTGCGATGGTTCAATCCGATAACGCTCGATTTCCTCGAACTCGTCACGCATGACCTGAATGTCACCGCGGGCGATGCCGGGCGACACACCTACGCCGTGGAAACGTGTTTCGGCCGACTCGTCAGTCATCGGAGGGAGAGTAACGCGAATGTCAACAAAGGAACACAGGCTTTCTAGCCTGTGCGCCAAACAGGCATTCCTGCCTGTTTCACCATCCAGCGCAGCGGGCTAAAAGCCGCGCTGGGCGCACAGGCAGGAATGCCTGTGTTCCGCAAGCAACGCAAGCGGCTCCTAGTCTTCGTCCAAGCACGTCGGCAAAAAATTGTAGGGCGTTTCGGTGAAACGCCATTGGGTATCCGGCGGTTGGCACAGCCGCCCTACAACGGAAGCTTATGTTGCTTGCCGAAGACGCTTCAATCTTCGTTAAAGTGTCCGTTGATCAGCATTTCGATTTCTTCAAGCGCGCGCTCAGCATCGGGGCCTTCGCAACGAATTTGCAATTTCGATCCCTGTCCCGCCGCCAGCATCATCAGGCCCATGATGCTTTTGCCATTTACTTCTTCGCTCTCCTTTTTCACCCACACCTCGGCGCGAAAACGACTCGCCACTTTAACGAAAAGGGCGGCAGGCCGCGCGTGCAATCCTAGCCGGTTCACGATCGTGATTTCCTTCTCGGCTTTTTGCACGGAGGCGCCGGGGCCGGTTTTTCGATTAAGCAATCCCATCGGGATTTTTCGGTTCCATTAAATTGAGCAGCTTTGTATTGAATTCCAACGCCGCATTGCTGCCGAGGCTCTTTAGTTTTTGGTCCATCGCCGCCACTTCAATCAAGCGAGCCAGATCGCGGCCCGGCCGCACTGGAATGGTGACGTGCGGCACCTTGATATCCAGAATTTCATAAAACTCGCGATCGAGGCCGGTGCGATCGACTTCCTCCATTTCATTCCAATCCTTCAACGTCACCACCAGGTCGAGCCGCTTTTCTACCCGAATCGCACCGATGCCAAAGACCGACGCGACATTGATGATCCCGATCCCGCGCACTTCCATGTGATAGCGCGTCAGGTCGGGCGCCGTCGCCATCAATTCTCGCCCTTCCAGCGAAGTGATCCGCGTCACATCGTCTGCCACTAGGCTGTATCCGCGTTCGATCAATTGCAGCACGCTCTCGCTTTTGCCGATGCCACTTACGCCGCGAATGAGAACGCCGACGCCAAGAATGTCCACCATGCTGCCGAATTCGGTCACTGTCGGAGAAAAATCGACTTCCAGCGCGATGGTCGCGGCGTTGATGAACTTCATCGTGATCATCGGCGTGCGAAAAATGGCGATCTCTTCATCCGCTGCCACTGCCATCATGGGGTCGTCGAGATGTGCTCCCCGCGAAATCACCACGCACGGGATTTTTTGTTCGCACAAGGCGCGGAACCGTTTCACCCGCAATTTGGGGGAAAGACTTTTGAGATAGGTATTCTCGGCGGCGCCCAGCACCTGAACGCGCTTCTCGGCGAAATAAACGAAGAACCCGCTCAAGGCGAGACCAGGCCGGTTAATGGTCGGCTCGCGGATTTTGCGGTGAAAACCGACGCGCGGGCCTTCCAGTCGCAGCGCCAATTTCTCGCCGTGAGTATTGAAAAAGCTTTCCACTGTTACGACGGGCACGCTTTTGCGTTGGTCGCTCGCGGAGGTGATTGTTTGGGTGGTTGGGCCCTCAGGCATAACGGAATCAACGTTTACCTTGTCGCGGCGGGAATTTCCACATCGGCCGCCCAAATAATTCGAGCCGGGGGTAATTGATTGTAGGGCGGCTGTGTCAGCCGCCAAACCAACGAGAATGGTGTTTCACCGAAACGCCTACCATTCACCGAGCCCAAAAAAAGGACGCTCGCTTTCGTTCTCGAATCGAGTTCCTTGCCGGATGATCCACCAGAGTTCGCGGCTTGTCGTCGCCATTACATTGGCTTTTGCCGCTTCGCTAATCTTTGCGGTCGCGTCGATCCTGGCAGCTCCGGTTGAGCAGAGTCCACCTCCGGTTACTCCCACGCCGGAAGCAAAACCTTCTCCTGTCGTTGTCTTATCCCCAGCCGCAACTCCCTCAAAAGCGGTAGAGAACTCGGTTGTAAAAATCTTCGCAACCCTTCGCCTCCCCGATCCGAGCAAGCCTTGGACAAAAAAAGAGCCCAGCGAAATCACCGCCAGTGGGGCTGTGATCAGCGGCAAACGTATTTTGACCAACGCGCACGTTGTCCAATACGCCAGCGAAGTGCAGGTCCAGGCGAATCAGGCAGGGGACAAGCTTCCCGCGACCGTGAAGGCAGTCGCGCCGGGAATGGATCTCGCCATTCTCGAATTGGAAGACCAGAAATTTTTCGATTCGCATTCGCCATTACCATTTAAGAAGACACTGCCGGACTCAAAGGACCCGGTGATGGTCTATGGATATCCAACTGGCGGGGCCAGCCTCTCGATCACCAAAGGAATTATCTCTCGGATCGAGTTCACCGGTTACAGTCTCTCGACCCTTGGACTAAGGATTCAAATTGATGCCGCAATTAATCCCGGCAATAGCGGCGGCCCGGCGATAGTTAATGACGAGATAGTCGGCATCGCGTTTAGTCATCTGCAGTCGGCGCAGAACATCGGCTACATCATTCCAGTAGAGGAGATCGAGCTATTCCTGCAAGACATTGCCGACGGCCATTACGATGGAAAGCCAACCATGTACGATGATCTCCAGACCCTGGAGAACCCGGCCCTGCGCTCTTTTCTGCATCTGCCGGAATCTTTGCAAGGGATGATTGTTCACCGCCCGTTCGATTCGGCGGTGAGCTATCCACTAAAGGAATGGGATGTAATCACGAAGATCGGTGATGTACCAGTCGACGATGAAGGTATGATCAAGATTGGAGATACTCTTCGGATCCGTTTCCCCTACATGGTTCAGAAACTAGCGGCCAAGGACACCGTTCCGCTTACTGTTTTTCGGGGCGGAAAGGAATTGAAGATAAACCTGCCAGTATTGCGGCAGCGTCCATTGGTCATTCCGGAGCTAAAAGGAAGCTACCCTTCCTACTTTGTTTACGGACCGATGGTTTTCTCTGAAGCGACGATGGACTTGATTGCTATCGCCCAGAAAAATCGCGAGACTGGCGCAATAATTGGCCTGCTCACTTATATCGGGAGTCCCTTGATCGCGAGAATAGGCGACAAGCCGGCATTTCCAGATGAACGATTGGTCGTCGTCCCCTGTCCATTTTTTCCGCACCGGCTCTCAAAAGGATATGGAAACCCCGCCTGGCAGGTATTGAAGACCGTTAACCATCAACCAATTAAGAACTTGGCTCATCTGGTCGAGGTTCTGCGAGATTTAAAGGATGAATTTGTTACTTTTGAGTTTAATACTCGCTCCAGTGGCGAATCATGTGTTTTTCCCAGGGCCGAAATGGTCAGCGCTACCGAAAATATCCTGAATGATAATGGAGTCCGATCCCAAGGTTCCGCTGACGTGATGAAAATCTGGGCAGGCAAGACTACTGGCCACTGAATACAGACTACAGACCATGACCTACCTCTTACGTTTCAGCTCTCACTTCTCACACCTCCGCTTTTTGTTACCGCTTCTCGCGATCATGTTTGTCCCTGCTACCAGGATCACCGCCACCGCAGAAGAGGAGGAAGCAACTCCTTATTATGGCGATTGGGAAAATGCGCATGGCGATAAGCTTCAGATAACGAGCGGGAGTATTCAGGTGAATGAGGAGAAACCCATCCGTTATGATGATATTACCGAGGACAGCGACGGCAGCTTCTTCGTTCTTCAGCTTAAGGACCAGAGTGAGTCGAGCTACTTCGAGGGCAAATTCCTTCGCCTCGCTTTCGGCAAAGATCCCGATCGCTTCACCATGTCGATCTACAAAACTTTGGAGGATGCCCTGAAAAAACAAAACGAAGTCAAGCACGTCGAATGGTCCGCACCGCCGGAGGAAGATGAGGGTGAACCTGAGGGCGAACCTGAGGAGTAACACGCGGAAACGGCTAGCTGCCTGGGACTCGTTAGAGCCGATAATCGCGCGAGATCGGGTGGATCGCGCAGCCCCTTGCTCGATGCAAATAGGAATGCACCCTCGGCGCCTTAATTAACGTCGCTCGGTGGAGCCGTTTCGACAGGCTCAAGGCCCTTGAGTTTGCCGAAGGGCGGCCTTGTGCAAATGATAGATCGGCGGGCGAGATGCCCACCGGCCCCACAGCCAAGATGGCCGTGCTACATGCGGAATCGTTCGCCCAGATATAACTGGCGGCTGATTGGGTCGTTGATGAGGAAATCCTTGGAGCCTTCGCTTTCGACCCGGCCTTCATAGATCAAGTAGGCGCGATCGACAATCGATAAGGTCTCGCGCACGTTGTGGTCGGTGATGAGAATGGCGAGACCGGACTTCCGCAGGTTTACGACAATTTGTTGCACGTCATAAACCGCAATCGGGTCCACCCCGCTGAATGGTTCATCGAGCATGAGTAAACTTGGGCTGGTCACGAGCGAACGCGCAATGGTGAGCCTACGTTTTTCCCCACCGCTCAAGGTCAATGCCGTGTTCTTCGCGATTTTCTCGATTCCGAATTGATGCAGCAAATGATCGCAACGCTGTCGCCGCTCGTGTTTGCTCAGGGGCAAGGTTTCCAGAATCGCCAAGATATTTTGTTCCACCGTCATTTTGCGAAAAATCGATTCTTCCTGCGGCAAGTAGCCCATGCCCAATCGCGCCCGCTTGAACATCGGGAAAGTGGTCACGTCTTGATCGCGAAAAATGACGCTCCCACTGTTTGGGCGGACGAGACCGACGATCATATAGAATGTCGTGGTCTTGCCCGCACCGTTAGGTCCCAGTAGGCCAACGATCTCGCCGGCCTTGGCGTTAACGTTGATCCCATTCACCACGGCGCGGCCACCGTAAATTTTGACCAGCTCGCGTGTGGCCAAAACATCCGGGGGCACGGTTGTTTTCGCGCTGATCGGTGAAGGTGCAGCGGTCGTGCTAATCATGGTTTCGGCGACGGCGTCGGCGATCCCGCTTTTTCTCCCTTTGGTTCCTGGCGTATTTCGGTCCGACTCGGGCCATGCGTATTAAGATGTCCGTCCTGATTGATAACCATGACCGTCTCGGAGCTGGTCGCAATGTGCAAGTTCAGTCCCTGCTGGACCTTGGGCATGCCTGTCAGCTCGACGCTGCCATCGTTTGCAGTATAAACGGCATGCTCGGAGCGGCCGACGGCGTGCGTCGGCGGACCGCCGTTCGGATCTGGCCGATCACGCACCACGCCGACGTTTCCCTCCGCGATGGCTTTCTCCAGTCCCTGCTCTTCACCTTTGTGTAAATAAACCGTTAGCTTGTCCGATTGCAGATTGAATCGCGGATCGAACACTTTCACGTGGCCGGTAAAAACACCAACGTTCTTACCCGAATCGAAAGATGCTTCATCCGCATAAATTTCGGTCGTGATCGGACCTTCGTTTTTCGATTCGGTCCCGAAAGGATTTTTGCCAGTATCGTCGGTTTTCTTTTTCGGCGAACTTGCTGGTTTGGAAGTTTGTGCCGCTGCGGTAACGACCTCGGTTTGGGCAGCCGCTGTAATTGCCAGCGCCAGGATTGCGAACCCGATCAGCTTCATGGCGATTTTTGCGGCCTCAATTTGGATTGATCGGTGATCACCATTTTCACGTTGCCAGTGATGGTTCCCAGTCGCGCCGCGGTGTCAAAGCGGGCGGTGTCGCCCACGATCTCGAAATCGGCGCGTTTAATCGTCGTTCGTTGCGGCGAACTGAGGACACGCGTATTCAAGTCCAGCACGGAGTCTGCCATCGCAATCTGAAGATCGATCTGATTGTCCTCCGTGTAAGTGGTGATGTTCAACTCACGAAATTGCATGTGGTCCTGATCGACGCGTCGCGCAGTGCCAGCGACGAACCGACCGCGCAAATGTCCATTTTCATCAATATCGGGCAAGACGAGTCCTTTTGCTTCATGGCCGATGGGCAGGGGAACCTGGCCGGCTGATCCCGGGCTGGGAGTAGCCGACTGCGCCGGTGTTTCTTGGTCCTTGTTCTTCTTTCCGCCATGCTTTTTCGATTGCTGCGCGAAATCGGCCGGCCCGACGAGAAAACTTGCGCCGATCAGACCGAAAAAAAGCGCGCGCCGCGCGCGCCCGTTACGAAACGGCAGCATGAACAGTTTTTAACACGCGAAGAACCTTCGGCAAATTTTTTAGGGGCAATTGGTTTGGACCATCGGATAAGGCGTGTGCCGGATTCTCGTGCACTTCCATAAAAATACCGTCGCATCCGGCTGCCATGGCCGCGCGCGCCAGCAAAGGTGCGAGGTGGCCGTCGCCCGAAGTAGAGTCGCCGGCGCCACCTGGGCGTTGCACGGAATGGGTGGCATCAAAAATCACGCGGTAGCCGGCTTCACGAATCCAGGCCAGCGAGCGGAAGTCTGCCACGAGATTATTATAACCAAAGGTGGTGCCGCGTTCGGTGAACAGGAATTGTTTCGCGCCAGATTTCTCCAACTTCTCCGCGATGTTTTTCACGTCCCAAGGGGCAAGAAATTGACCTTTCTTTACGTTGATGGCACGGCCGGTCTCCGCAGCCGCGCGCAGCAAATCGGTTTGCCGGCAAAGGAAGGCGGGGATTTGCAGCAAATCGATGAGTTCGCCCGCGATTTCCGCCTCGGCTGGTGAATGCACGTCCGTTGTGACCGGAATTTTCAGTTCCCGGCCGATAGAAGCGAGGAGTTCGCAGCCGGCGCGCGCGTCAATTCCGCGAAATGATTTCACCGAGGTGCGATTGGCTTTGTCGTAGGACGCCTTGAAAATGAATGAGACTTTTTCCGCAGCACAAATCTTCGCAATTTTTTGCGCCATCCGCCGGACGAATTTTTCCGATTCGATCACGCACGGCCCGAGGATAAATGCAGGCTCGCGCCCGCCGACGGTGACGTTTCGGATGCGGAGCGGTTTAGCGTTCACAAGTGTGCACTCTAACGGTAGTCAGACTGTCACGCCAGCCTATGGATGACACCAGTTTGGCTGGGGAGCGCACGCGCCCTCGCGTGCCGTGTGCAAAATCCGTCATCGCGAGCGACAGTCGACGGGATCCCGAGGCGTTACCTTAAAGCTTTCATGGCGGGATCCCTCGACTGCGCTCGGGATGACAAGCGTTATTAAGAACGTCGCTATCGCTTGCCTATCGCTAAGTCGTAAATGGCGAATGGCAGATACAACACGACAAAAAATGCGAGCGCGAGCAGATGCATCTCGAAAAGATAAAGCGGACGATAATCCGAGAGAATGTTGAGGAGCGTTTTCGCCTCCGGTTTGTGAAGAAGAAAGCCGCAATTGAACCCGGTGAACTTGTCCGCCGTCAGCGTGATAATGAAATAGAACTCCGTCCAGGCGAAGACACGAACGATGGAAAAGGGATGTGGTCGTAGATGATGCACCGACATTAACAAAATGATGCCGATGATGATTCCGCAGTGGGAAACGAAGAAGCTGAAGAATCGGAAATCGGGAAAACCAAAGGCCAAATTCGGGGTCAGGACGGCTTGTACGGTACCGCCGATTCCCCAAAAATAGGCGACCTCGAACCAGCGCGGCCGGCGTGTCCACATTGCGATGATGATTACAACCATCGCCCAATCGCAAAGTTGGAGTGGGAGAAGTTGCTCCCAGCTGACAGCGCCGAATTGCCGCACCAGACTGAGGTAGACGAAGTAATTCACCACCAGCGCAAGAGAGAGTGCGCCGACGATGATCCGTTCTATTACGGAAGATTTCGTCCAACGGACGAGCGCCGCGAGTGCGAACGGCAACGCGATTGTGAGAAAGATGACAAGAAGATGCGCGACGCCGTAAGGATGGAAGGGTGGAGAGGAATTCATTAGGGTAATCAAGGAGCGGCGGTCTGTGACCGCCGGGGCGATTTGGAAATCGCCCCTCCTCGTTGCTCAGCGCATCACCCAGAGATTACACGGAATAACGTCCATGAGCCATTCCAGATTGGGTGGCAATTGGCCGGCATTTTTCTTGGGATCGAGCGGCACGACCAGCAAATCCGCCTCCACCGATTTCACAAAATCGGCTGCGGCAAACCCGGTGTTGCCACGAATGCAGCGCACTTCGATCGGTACATCGGTATGGCCGAGATCGAGAACGAAATGCTCCAATTTCGCATCCTCATCCTCTTCCGCCGGCATGCCGTCCTGTTTCGCGCGCGCTTCATCGAAGGTTGTGATAAGCCGCACCACGTAAACGCGTTCCGAATTTTCGCGTGCGGCCAAATGCAGCGCTCGACGCAGGCTATTGGACCCGTGTTCGGAATATTCCACGAGGAAAACGATCTTTCGCAACGGCTCCGGTTCGCGCGCCGGATGGGTAAAGAGAATGACCGAGCTGCGACCTTCCCGCAAAAGCCGGCGAGCGACATTTCCCAAGAAGGGATGAAGAACTACCTCCTTCTCGAGCGCGCCCGCCACGATCAGGTCGATCTCGTTTCGCTCGATCGCTCGCAGAATTGCGGTTGCCGGATCGCCCTGCTCATAATGGATAGGGGAATTCTTCGGCAACGAGAGCCGCTCCAGTGCAGCTACAAACTTCGCACTGGTCTCCTCGCTTTTTTCACCCACGTAAACCAGGCTGAGCTCCGAGTCGAACCGGTCCCGAATCCGTTTCGCTTCCGCCAATACCTGCTCAAAGCGGGGCGAGAACGTACTGGCAACGGCGACGCTGCGATAAGGCGACGGATCGATCATCAGGAGATGGGTACTTTTCCCGCTTTGCCCTTACTCGGCAACTTGGGATGCGTAAAAATGACGAAGCTCGAATGACGAATGACGACGGAATAATCGAATGACGAAGGACCGTAGCGCTTCTTGCGTACTCGTGAGGGCGTCGCGCCATCAGAGTCTTCCGAAAGATTGTTTTGGCGAGACGCGCGCGCTACCCAAAAGGAGGTACGACGCCACCTATGGTCGCTAATCTGTCCCGCATTCGGGCTTCGTCATTCCTTCGAGCTTCGTCATTCGGATTTCGTCATTCTTCCTGAGTTCTTGATCGAGAACGACTCGATCAGCGTTGCAACTGTGCTTTCCTGCACGAATTTCTGCCCGTGCGACGCGCGATTTATCCCGGCAGCTTCGATCCGGTGACGAATGGTCATCTCGACGTCATCGAGCGGGCCCGCAAGCTTTTCGATGAAGTCATAGTGGCGGTGGCGATTAACGATCAAAAGCAACCCTTGTTCGCACCGGATGAGCGGCTCGCCATGCTGCGGCAAGCGATTACGATCGATGCCGTGCGAGTCGCGCCCATGGAAGGACTGCTGGTGGAATTCGCAGCTTCGGAAGGCGCACATGCGGTTGTGCGCGGGTTGCGCGCCATTTCCGATTTCGAGTTTGAATTTCAAATGGCGTTGATGAACCGAAAGCTCGATTCCGAAATTGAAACTATCTTCCTCATGCCGAAGGAGGAATACACCTATCTTAGCTCGCGTATTGTGAAAGAAATCGCCAAGCTCGGGGGCGATGTTTCCGCGTTTGTGCCGCCATTAGTGGCTGAGGCGCTCGCAAAAAAATTTAACCCTAAATTGGGAAACATTGCGAGCGTGATCTGAGCTCCGAAAGGCGTCCCGCGTGAAAATTCATTTGAACCAAATTCCACCGGAAGGGTTGCATCTCGACGGCGAGGAAGATTGCCCGCTCGGCGACATCGCGACGCCGGAAATTCGTTGCGTCGGGCCGATGCGTTATAATCTGGACGTCGGCGTTTCCGATGGCGCGCTCTGGGCGAATGGAACGATTGCGCAAACCGTGGAGCTGAGCTGCGTGGCCTGTCTCGAGCGTTTCGAGCACGAAATCAAGGTTTCGGCGTTCGCGCTCCACACCGAATTGCATGGGCCGGAAAAAATCGATATCACGCCGTTCATGCGCGAGGACATTTTGTTGAATCTGCCACCCTACCCGCATTGCGATCGCGAGGGCGGGCGCGTTTGCAAAGGAGCGAAAGTTGAAACCACCAGCGACGATGGCACAGGGAAAGCGGATTGGAGCGCGCTGGATAAGTTAAAGCTGAAAGGTTAAAAGGGTTAAAAACGTTAAAAGGTTAAAAGGGGGAGGGCCCATTTTGACGTTTTAACTTTCTAACGAATTACCTTATCCAGGCGGCCGGTTGTTTTTCGGCGAGATCGTGCTTTCATAGCCGCCTGACATGGGCGTCCCCAAACGTAAAACCTCGAAGATGCGGTTGCGTACGCGCAAAGCGGCCAACCGTTGGCATGCGCCACAGCTAAATAAGTGCTCGCAATGTGGCAGCACCGTGGCCTCGCATACGGTTTGTCCATCCTGCGGTTATTATAAAGGGCGCCAGGTGTTGAGCGTGGGTGCCTGACGGCACGTTAAATCGTTGAATCGTTAAAACGTTACATCGTTAGATCGATTCACGATTCACGGATCTCGATTTTCGTTTTGCATTAGCCGCGCGATGATCGCAAACTGCTTGCTCGCATGAAAATCGCGCTGGATGCGATGGGCGGCGATTTTGGCCCACCCAACCTTGTTGCTGGAGCCGCGCTCGCTTTGCGTGAGTATTCCCACATCAGCAAACTCTTTCTTGTTGGCGATACCGCTCAAATCGAAGCGGAGCTGAGGAAACTCGGCTGCAACGACAGTCGGATCGAGATCGTGCATTCGACCCAAGTGGTCGACATGAGCGACCGCGCCTGGTCCGCCGTGCGCCGAAAAAAAGATTCGTCCGTCAGTCGTGCGGTCGATCTGGTCAAGCACGGTCAAGCCAACGCCATTGTCAGCGCTGGCCACACCGGCGCGGCCGTGGCAGCGAGCATGATTAAACTGCGCACTTTGCCCGGAATCTATCGGCCCGGTATCGCTGCGGTACTGCCCACCGAAACGAATGTTTTTGTTTTAATGGACGCGGGCGCGAACATCGATGCCCGGCCGGAACATCTTCTCCAATACGCGTTCATGGGCTCGGTTTATTCCAGTCACGTGCTCGGCTACAAGAATCCGACGGTCGGCCTGATCTCGCTCGGCGAGGAGGATGTGAAAGGCAATGAGATGACCAAGGAAGTCTTCAAAATGCTCAAGAGGAGCTCATTGAATTTTGTAGGCAACATCGAGGGGCGGCATCTCTTCGAGGATCCCGTTGAGGTGGTGGTGTGCGACGGATTTGTCGGAAATGTAATTTTGAAAACCTGCGAATCGATCTCGGTGGCAATTTTTCAGTGGCTAAAGCACGAACTGTCCCGGACGCCGATGCGAAAGCTGGGCGCGTTTTTGGCGCAGGAATCGTTTCGCACTATTAAAGATAAAACCAACTACGAAGAATACGGTGGCAGCCCGCTCCTCGGCGTCAATGGCATCTGCATCATCGCGCACGGCTCGAGCACGCCGCTTGCCATCAAAAACGCGCTGCGCGTCGCAGCGGAGTCGATTGAACAGCAGGTGAACCCGCATATCATCGAGGAGGTTCAGCGTTATCATGAAGCGACAGCCCCGCTCGAGCCCGCGATTCGCTAGGAATCAACGGACGGTTTCGATTATCGGTACCGGCAGTTACACGCCGGAGAAGATTCTTACCAACGAAGATCTCTCTCGCATGGTCGATACCAGTGACGAGTGGATCACCACGCGCACCGGAATCAAGGAACGGCGCATCGCCGCCAAGGACGAAACGACCAGCGACATGGCGGCGAAAGCCGCGCTCAAAGCAATCGAGCAGGCGAAGATTTCGCCCGAAGAAATCGATCTCATTCTCGTCGCCACCGCCACGCCCGACATGATTTTTCCCGCGACGGCTTGTTTCGTTCAGAAAAAAATCGGCGCCAAAAATGCCGCCTGCCTCGATGTTTCGGCCGCCTGCGCTGGATTTTTGTTCGGGGTAGAGATCGCGCAGCAATTCATTACTTCGGGAACCTACGATACAGCGCTGGTGATCGGCGCGGATAAGCTGACGTCGATTACCAACTGGACCGATCGAAATACGTGCGTGCTTTTCGGCGATGGCGCTGGCGCGGCGGTGCTGGGCCATCGCGGTAGCGGCCACGGTATCATTAGCACCAACATGGGAAGCGACGGTGAGTATACCGACATCTTGTTTATGCCGGGCGGGGGATCGAAGACGCCGATCACGGCCGAGAACGCGCATCTGCATCTGCAAACGATCCATATGTCAGGTAAGGAAGTCTATAAACAAGCCGTGACCGCGATGCTGGCAGCGGCCAGGAAAGCGATCGATCAAGCCGGTCTCACCGTGGATGACATCGCTTGTGTCATTCCGCATCAGGCGAACTTGCGCATCATTGAGGCAATCGGGGAACGGCTGGGGATTCCGCGCGAAAAAGTTTTCGTCAATGTCGATCGCTATGGAAATACCTCAGCGGCAGCGGTGGCGATCGCCTTGGATGAAGCGAACCGCTCCGGCAGGATAAAATCCGGCGATTATGTATTGATGGTGGTTTTCGGTGGTGGATTGACCTGGGCCAGCACGATTGTGGAGTGGTGACGGGAACGTTACAAAAGTTAAAAACGTTACGTCGTTACAAAGGTGGCGTGAACGATGTAATATTGTAACGGTTGTAACCTTTTTAACCGCTGCGACGATGGAACGCCGCCTCAGTGCTATTCTTGCCGCCGACGTAGTCGGATATAGCCGGCTGATGAGCGCGGACGAGGCCGGTACGCTAACGGCACTCAAAGAGGTGCGAACTGGTTTCATCGACGGGAAGATCGCTGAGCACCAGGGACGGGTCGTTAAACTTACAGGTGACGGCATTCTCGCGGAATTTCCGAGTGTGGTGAATGCGGTGGCTTGTGCGGTGGAGCTGCAGCGTGGGATTCGGGAGCGGAACGCCGATGTGCCGCAGGATCGCCGCATCCAATTCCGTATCGGCGTCAACCTCGGTGACGTGATCGTTGAAGGAGCCGACATCTACGGCGATGGCGTCAACGTCGCCGCGCGACTGGAGGGTGTGGCCAAACCCGGTGGGATTGCGATCTCGCACTCCGTGCGCGATCAGGTTGGCAACCGGCTTGCTCTGGTTTTCGAGGATACGGGGGAGCAGAAGCTCAAGAACATCGAGAGGCCAATTCGCGTTTACAATGTTTCCGTTGAGCAGGTCGCTGCGCGAAACAGCAAAGGCCGTGCGTCAGCACCGGAAGAACGACCATCGATTGCGGTTTTGCCGTTCAACAATATGAGTGGCGATTCGGAACAGGAGTATTTCAGCGACGGGATCACCGAAGACATCATTACTGATCTGTCGAAAGTTTCCGGGCTTTCTGTGGTGGCTCGTCATACGGCATTCACCTACAAGAACAGACCGGTCAATGTGCAGGAAGTCGGTCGAGAACTTGGGGTCGCTTATGTCCTGGAAGGAAGCGTGCGGAAAGCCGGAGCACGAGTGCGAGTCACCGGGCAACTTATTAACAGCAAGGATGGCAATCATGTTTGGGCGGATCGCTTTGATCGCGAGTTGACTGATATTTTCGCCATCCAAGACGAAATCACCCACGCCATCGTTGAGCAATTAAAAGTCAAGCTTCATCCTCAAGAGCAGAAGTCTATCGCCCAGGCCCCCACGGATAACATCGAAGCTTATACATATTATTTGAAGGGCAGGGATTTTCTGAACCGGCGTTCCAAACGCTATCTTCAATTGGCGCGGCAAATGTTCGCCAAGGCGGTCGAGCGGGACCCGATGTATGCCCGCGCTTACGCCGGAATGGCTGATTGCGATTCCTACCTCTACATGACTTATCACGAGAAGGTCGCGATGGAGAAGGTTCTGGCCACGACCGATAAGGCGCTCGCGCTCGACCCTAATCTCGCCGAAGCGCATGCCTCGCGCGGAGTGGCCCTCTCCGCCGGACAAAGGTACGAAGAGGCCAAGGATGAGTTCGAGAAGGCGCTGGCGCTTAATCCCGATTCCTACGAAGCGCACTACTTCTATGCGCGCTCTAACTTCGCACAAGGTAAAGTCGATCGCGCGGCTGCGCTGTTTGAACGCGCCGCTGAAATCAAACCGGACGACTACCAGGTTCCATGTCTTCTCGTTGGCATCTACAAGTCGTTAGGTCGCAGGCAGGATGCTAAAAATGCGGCTCGAAAGGGCGTCGGACTGGCAGAGCGTGAACTTATCCTTCATCCGGAAGATTCGAGGCCGGCACAGCTTGGCGCTGGTGCCTGGTTTCTACTTGGGGAAAAGGAGCGCGCGCGGGAATGGACCGCTCGTTCGCTAACCATCGATCCCGATGACCTGGTGGCTCAATATAATGCCGCCTGCAGCTACTCGAGACTGGGCGATATCGACGCAGCTCTGAACCTGCTGGAACAATGCCTTCCAAACCTTGGCCACGAAAAGGTAAATTGGGCGAAGTACGATTCCGAGTTGGAGCCGCTGCGCAGCCATCCCCGCTACCAGAGGTTATTCGAACGAGTCGATAAAGGATGAAGCGTTGAAGTCGCTCCTCTTGCGCGTTAGCGTTCCTGGATTCTTCCCCTTTAACCCTTCAACGCCGCAACGATGGAACGCCGTCTCACTGCAATTCTTGCTGCCGATGTCGTCGAATGGTGATTAAACGTTACGAGAGTTAAAAGGTTACAACGTTACAAAGGTCGCCGAAGAATGTAACATTGTAACATTGTAACGCTTGTAATCTTTTAACTGCTTCCATGCTCATCGAAACTCACGCCCACTTAGACTACCCCGATTTCGCAAACGACTTCGGAGACGTGCTGCGGCGCGCTAATGAGGCTGGCGTTACCCGCATTCTCACCATCGGGACATCAATCGCAAGCAGTCGACGCGCGATCGATTTAGCCGAGAAAAATTCAAACATCTTCGCGGTCATCGGTGTTCATCCGACTTATGCCAAAGAAGCGGGGGACGACGTGATCACGCCGTTACGCGAACTGGCGAAGAGTCCGCGCGTGGTGGCGATTGGCGAAACGGGTTTGGATTATCATTCGTTGCCGAGCAAGGCGACGGCGAAGGACAAGAAAGTGCAAGTGTTCGCCAATGCATTGCAAGGTGAAACGGAGGAGCAAATCGACGCCAGCATCGAAGATGGCGCTTATAAATCGAAGCAAGCGATACTATTTGAGCAGCAACTCGATCTCGCGGTCGAGCTCGGGCTCAATGTCGTTATTCATCAGCGCGACGCCTGGGAGGACACACTCGAGATGATGAGGCCTTACACCGACAAGGTGCGGGGCGTGTTTCATTGCTTTGGCGGCTCCCTCGACCAAGCAAATGAGGTAATCGATCTCGATCATCTCGTTTCCTTTACCGGGATCGTGACTTTCAAAAATGGCGCTTCCGTTCGCGCGGTTGCGGCACAAATTCCGCTTTGGAAATTCATGGTGGAAACCGATTGTCCTTATCTCGCGCCGGTGCCATTTCGGGGTAAACGGTGCGAGCCTGCTTATACCCGCCTCGTAGCCGAATCGATCGCGAGTGCACGAGAGATTCCGCTGCAGGAATTGGCGGACGCCACGACCGAAACCGCGGAAAAGTTCTTTCGGTTTGATCGAGGATGAGGGAATTTGCCAATAAAGGAGGGCGCCGCGCTGTCGGCGCCCTAATGCTAAAGACACGACGGAGCGTGTCCCTCCAATTTGCGGCTCTTACTTTGTTGTCCATTCTGTTAGCCTGCTGCGCCACGCCGAAAGATTTGCAGCATCACGTCATCATCAGCGTGAAAGACCAGAAGCTCGCGCTCCTTGATCGTGAAACGTTGGTCGCGATTTATCCGGTCTCGACTTCCAAATACGGGCTCGGCGATTGGCCGAGCAGCCGTTGCACGCCATTAGGTGAATTGGAGATCGCGGAAAAAATTGGCGACAACGCGCCTCTGGGCGCCGTCTTCAAAGACCGCCGGCGCACCGGCGAGATCGTTTTGCCCAATGCTCCTGGGCGCGATCCAATCGTCACCCGCATCATCTGGTTGCGCGGGCGGGAGCCGCAAAACGCGAATGCGTTTGGGCGCTATATTTATATTCATGGCACACCCGAAGAACGGAACCTCGGTCTACCGGCCAGTTACGGTTGTGTGCGGATGAGGTCCGAAGACGTGATTAAGCTTTACGAGATCGTCGGAATAGGCGCACAGGTCTCGATCGTCGACACGTCCCTGGCTGCGGTCGTACCCGGTTCGGCCGGCGAGACGCAAATCGCCTCGAGCAACGACGGCGGAATGGTCGCGGCTCCGTAGCACAGCCATCTTGGCTGTGGGGCCAACGGGCATCTTCCCCGTTGAATAATTGTAGAGCAGGTGCGTCGCCTGCCGGCCTGCCGATTGGCAACCGGGAGCGGTTGCCCTACAAATTTGATTGGCTACGTCGTATATGAAAATGGACGACGTAACACAATGACGAGGCGCTCCATCTGACAACTACGGCTGATCGCCAAGGTGCTCGCGCACCGTTTTGCGCTCGAGCAATTCCATATCGGCTTCCACCATTAGGCGCACCAATTCGTTGAATCGCGTCTTCGCTTCCCACCCGAGAATCTTTTTCGCTTTGGCAGCGTTACCGATAAGGATGTCGACTTCGGCCGGACGTTCGTAGCGCGGGTCGTGTTTGACGAATTCCTTCCAGTCCAGATCAACATGGCCGAAAGCGGCCTCGCAAAACTCGCGCACCGTATGCGTCTCGTTAGTTGCGAACACAAAATCATCGCCGCTGTCCTGCTGCAACATCTGCCACATTCCCGCGACATACTCCGGCGCGTAGCCCCAGTCGCGTTTCGCTTCCAGATTGCCGAGAAATAATTCCTTTTGCAACCCGTGCTTGATCGCGGCGACCGCGCGCGAAATTTTGCGTGTCACAAATGTCTCGCCGCGCCGCGGACTTTCGTGATTGAAAAGAATGCCGTTGCAGGCGTTCAGGCCATAGCTCTCGCGGTAGTTCACCGTCGCCCAGTAAGAAAAAACTTTGGAAACGCCGTAGGGACTGCGCGGCCAAAATGGTGTTTGCTCCGTCTGCGGAACTTCCTGCGCCTTGCCGAACATCTCGCTGCTCGATGCCTGGTAAAAACGGGAGCGGATTCCGGTTTCGCGAATCGCTTCCAGAATGCGAATGGTTCCGACGCCGGTCACATCGGCGGTGTATTCCGGAATATCGAAGCTTACGCGGACATGGCTTTGCGCGCCGAGATGATAAATCTCGTCCGGCTTCAGATCATAGAGCAGTTTCACCAGATTAACGGAATCAGCCAAATCGCCGTAATGCAGGAAAAGACGGACGCCGTTAATGTGCGGATCGACATAAAGATGATCGATACGCGCGGTGTTGAAGGTGCTCGCCCGTCGAATTATTCCGTGCACCTCGTAGCCTTTTTCCAGCAACAGGTCGGCCAGATAACTTCCATCCTGGCCGGTGATCCCGGTGATCAAGGCGCGTTTCATCGCAGTCATGCGCTCTAGCGCATCGATGTCGCGACCGCAAATCCTTGCAGCGTATTCGCTAGCTCCGTTTTGGTGATGGAGGGGTGAGCTCCGCGAGCCCGCGTGACGTTATCGGCGTCGCAGAGCTCCGCCCTCCAACAGAAATCGTAACAGGTCGTTTCGTCCCGCTCCTATGCGAGAAGATCAAGCACGTTCCGCTGCGCCACGATCAACTGCGCAATCGCGCTGCGTCCAAGCGTGAGCATTTCCTCCAACTCGCCCTGTGTAAAAGTGGCTTCTTCACCCGAGCCCTGAATTTCCACAAACTTGCCATCCTCGGTCGCGACCAGATTGAAATCGACTGCGGCCCCTTTGTCCTCTTCGTAGTTAAGATCGACCATCGCCCTGCCTTCAACGATCCCCGCACTCACCGCCGCGATCAGCCTGTGCATCGGCGAGGACGCAATCTTCTTTTCTTCCAGCAGCTTTTTGCAGGCAACCGTCACCGCCAGGCTTGCGCCCGTGATCGCAGCCGTGCGCGTCCCACCATCTGCTTGCAAAACATCGCAATCGATCCAGATCGTGCGGGGGCCAAGTTTCTCCAAATCGATCACGCTGCGCAGCGATCGCCCGATCAGTCGCTGAATTTCCGAGCTGCGACCGTCCAGTCTTCCTTTCGCGATGTCGCGTGGCTTCCGTGTTGTCGTCGAATACGGCAACATCGAATACTCAGCGGTAAGCCAACCGCCGGGAACGCCTTGGTCTTTCATCCAGCGCGGCACAATTTCCTCGATTGTTACCCCGCAAATGACGCGGGTATTTCCCATCGCGACCAGAACTGAACCGGTGGCATGCGGCGCAATATTTAATTCGAACCCGATAGGGCGAATTTGATCTGGTGCTCGGCCGTCGGGACGTAGCTGCATTGCAGCAACGTAAGCACCAAATCCCAAACCCCAAATCCCAATGAATGTCCAATTACCAAATCTCAGGCAGAATGTGCCGCACAACTAATTGAGGCTTGGAATTTGGATCTTCCCTCGATCTTGGAGCTTGGATTTGGAGCTTTCGTTAATGGCTTTCAGCCGTTAACGACGCGGCCGCCATTGGGATGAAGCACTTGACCGGTTATGTAGGAGGAATCTTCCGAAGCGAGAAAGACAAAACAGGTGGCGACTTCTTCGGGCTCACCGGCCCGGCCCAGCGGTGTATCGGAACCAAATGTCGCCACTTCATTGGCCGGGAAGGTCGATGGGATCAGCGGCGTCCAAATTGGTCCCGGCGCAACCGCGTTTACTCGGATCTTCCTTACCGCGAGGGCTTGGGACAAAGAACGAGTGAAGGCAACGATTGCGCCTTTGGTTGAAGAATAATCCAGCAACTGGGGACTGCCTTGGTATGCCGTAACTGACGCGGTGTTGATAATATTTCCGCCGTTCCTGAAATGACGCATCACGGCTTTTGTCATGAAGAACATCGAAAAAATGTTAGTGCGAAAAGTTCGCTCCAGCTGCTTCTCCGTGATCCTGGTTATGCTCTCCTGTGGGCGTTGCTCGGCGGCGTTATTGACCAGGATGTTGATTCTGCCGAGTTCTTGGCTGGTTCGCTGCACCGCATCTTTGCAAAACTTTTCGCAGCCCACATCGCCGGCCAGTAAGAGACATTTGCGGCCTTCGGCTTCCACTAACCGCTTCGTTTCCCTGGCATCGCGGTGCTCGTTGAAATAAACGACCGCGATATCCGCACCCTCTTTGGCGAAAAGAACCGCGACCGCACGACCAATTCCACTATCGCCGCCGGTGATCAACGCGACTTTGTCCCGAAGTTTCCCGTAGCCCGCGTAATGGCGGACTCCGGAACGGGGTTGTGGCCGCATTTTGTGCTGGCGACCAGGCTGTTTTCGTTGGTGTTGGGGTGGGCGAATTTTCTTTTCCTTCGGCATACAAAAAAGATTTTCGCTGCTCGTGAGTGGCTCAGCCGTGCCCCTTTGCGGAAGAGGCCGGCAACAACGAAAAAATCGCGCGAAATCCGAGAAATCGTGTTGACGGCGGGCTGACTCGGGTTAATTTTTTGATCCCGCTGAAGCGGGGGACTCCTCTAATCAGGAGATCGTTCTACGTACATTTGGGACTGCAAATTGGACTCAATTTTGTCCCGGCAACGATACCCGGAAAGCCGTGGATCGAGGGTCGGGGAGCGAAATTGAGTTTTTTTGTCGCCTAAAATGGACGTGAGGGCTGGTTCTTTGACATCTACATACAGGGTAGTAAGAAAGTACAACTTTAAGAGCTGAGTCTGAAAAATGCGTTCCGGTTTCGATCGGAACGGAGAGTTTCAGTTATCAAAGAATCTTGATCGACTGCATGTCGATCAAACAGATTGATCAAGCTACAAAGAGCGCATCATGGATGCCTTGGTGCCAATAGGCGATGAAGGACGTGGTAAGCTGCGATAAGCTACGGAGAGCGGCAAACACGCTTTGACCCGTAGATTTCCGAATGGGATAACCTG
>QHRA01000116.1 GCA_003221295.1 Verrucomicrobiota bacterium
AAGCATCCAAGCTGTCCGCATCGATGGCGTAGATCAGCATGGAGGGCACCGGGTGCACATCGCTTGCGCGCACGGTCAGCGCACCGATCCCAACGAGGACCAGCGCAGCCGCGGTGCAAATGAGCGGCGTGGACCAGCGCGCGCCATCGCATAGGATCTCGAGTAACGGCATAAGTAGCCACGCGATTAGCGCGATGATCGCTGCTGTTATGATTCCGCCTGCCGCAGTGACTCCAAGGAAAACAGCGCCGATCAAATATGCAATTGGAATAAGCATCGCGGCCGTCACGAGCGCTGCGATACACATCGCTACACCTTTCGTTGTCAGAAGCCCGCGGCCGTCCGGGAATAATGCTGCGAGCACGACGACCAGCGTAGGCCAGGTAAAGAGATAGCTCGAACCCGGTACAATCGCCGCAGTTGCTAATGAGAGCAGCGTCCAAGCTACCAACGCTCCAGCATGGAGTCCCTTCACGCTGCCTCGGCGGCGTAGGACGACATACGAGGCTGTAGAAATCAACAGGGACAACAGCGCGACGGCGGCCCAGTAGAGCGGACTCCATGCGGGAGCGCCGCCCCAGGGAAGCGTGGCGTGTAGAAGTGAAAGGATTAACCCTGCGAGATACGCGGCCGCGGCGGACAAAACGACTGCTCCAACCGTAGCCGTAGCGCCTAATACGGCGTCACGGCCAAATCGTGTGGCTTCACGGCGAGAGCCCATGATTACGACAAGTGTGAGCGCCGCCGCTAGCAGGGCCAAGGGGATCGCCCACTTTTCGGAGTAAACGACGAGTCCAATTCCAGGGAAGTCGAAGAAGACTGCGTCTCCTGTTCGTCGGCGCGGCAACGGTCCGTTGGCGAAAGCGCGCGCTAGCGCTAGTGCTTGCTGGCCGTGATGCTGCAAGCTTCCCACATTAAGATGAGCCACATCATCATGCGACGTGTGATAACGATCGGCGCCATCACCAAAAGCAAAGTTTAAAGCAGGCGTGCCAAGTAGCCCTAGCTCCGACAGGTCCGTGTCGTTCGGCATCGTGCGGTAGATCGTAGTGAACAAGGAACCTGCTGTAACACCGGGGACGGTGCGCAATACGCGTGTGGTGTCGAGATTGCTCGGGCCAGTCTCGAACATTAAGGAGCGACCACTCGTCCCTCGCGCCTCAAAGTTGAGCACCATTGCAGCGTCTTTCGCCCATGGATGTTCGCGCACAAAGGCCGCTGCGCCGAGCAGGTCCGATTCCTCACCGTCGGTGAACAGCACGATTACATCGTGCATAAGCGGCGCTCCGGCGCGCAATGCCCGAATGGTCTCGAGAATGGCGGCGATGCCGGCGCTGTCATCTGCGGCACCCGGTCCGGCTTCGACGCTGTCGTAATGAGCCACCAGAAGAACCGCTGGGCCGCCCTTCTGGCTGCCGGGCATTCGCGCGAGAATGTTCTGCACTCTTCCGGCGTCGGCATAGCGTGTGCCAACGCCCGTTGCATTCTGGATTTGCGGGCCGAGCCCCAAGTTGCTGAGCTGCGCGACCAAGTAGTCGCGCACGCGATCATGCTCCGCACTCCCAATTGGATGTGGCCGCTGGGCGATCGCGAGCACATGCTTCATTGCTCGCTCTGCTGAAAACGAAGTCAGTTGAGCGCTCGCCGCAAGAGCGACGGGTGGACAACTCACACGTTCTATAAGCACGAAGCACAGCGCGACAAACAAAAGCGCAATCACTACCCGATCAATCATTCGACGTTTCACAGAAAATTTCTCGGAGGGAACTCTAAGGAGTGCTTCCGATCAGCTTCCGACCTAACCGTGCTCATTAAAGCTTAGTGAAACCGGCGACGCCTTTCGACGCAAATTGTGCGGCGTGATCGCCAGCCTGGGAATCCGATCGGGCAACTAGGGGTCAGTCCCCCACCTTTTTGCACTTTTTCATTGACCCCGCTGCGTTGGTCTCAACGAGGATTCTGGGCGTGCCACGGCAGTTCAGAATCGAAGACGGACTGGGCTTGCCCTAATTTGACCCCATCCCTTCCTCGGATACTTGCTTTTGATCCGAAGCTATTTTGGACGCACATAACTGGGTCGTATGCTCGGCTGGAATGTTCTGATTGAAAGCTGTGATCAATATCGAAGCAAACCTCAACCGCGTGAGAGATGAGATTGCTCAAGCGGCGAAAGTGTCCGGAAGAAACGTGACCGACGTTGAGCTCGTTGCTGTGACCAAGACCCACCCTGCGGAGATCGTGCGCGAAGCAATCGGTGCCCGCCAGGTTGTTTTCGGCGAAAGCAAAGTGCAGGAAGCTCGTACTAAAATCCCGTTGTTACCGTCACACCTTCGCTGGCATTTCATCGGTCACCTTCAGAAGAACAAGATCCGTCATGCTCTCCCTTTGTTTGAAATGATTCATAGCGTCGATAGTCTCGATCTCGCGCAGGCGATTGACCGTATCGCCCAGGAGGATGGATCACATCCGCGCATCCTGTTGGAAGTGAATGTCGCGGGCGAAGGAAGCAAATTTGGATTTAAAGCCACAACACTGCGAGCCGAGCTGGAATCGCTTCTGCTGCTCTCGCGACTGTCCATCGAAGGTTTGATGTGTATTCCGCCGCTCGCGGAAGAGGCGGAGGCTTCGCGTAAATATTTCGTTGAGCTTCGTGAGCTACGTGATGCGATCGAAAAAGAATTCCAAGTAAAGTTGCCGCAACTTTCGATAGGAATGACAAACGATTACAGTGTTGCAGTGGAAGAAGGCGCGACGCTTGTCCGGGTCGGCACCGCTATTTTTGGTGAACGCCGGCGTCGGAACACGGGCTTGTAGTCTGTGCGCCCAGCGGACATTCTGTCCGCAGAAATTCGACGCAGCGGGTTATAAATCCGCTGGGCGCACAGGCTAAAAAGCCTGTGTTCCGAAGACATTCTGCTAAAGTCGCAATCGCATGCCTTTGGCGCCGACAAACATTCAGCAAATTGGTAATGAGTTGGCGATTCAATGGAACGACGGCAGCGAATCGTATCTTAATCTTGAGCTACTCCGCCGCGCCTGTCCTTGCGCAGCTTGCGGCGGCGAACCGGACGTGCTCGGAAATGTTTTGCGACCAGAGGTCAGTTATACGGACGCGAGCTTCCAGCTCGACAGCTTCGTGGTCATTGGCGGTTACGCCCTGCAACCGCGCTGGCACGATCGTCACAACACTGGGATTTACAGTTTCCAATATCTGCGGCGATTATCTTCGAGCACGCCGCCGACATGAATCTCATGCGAAAATTCCAAGGATTCGCAACAATTCACCGTCATCCTGAGCGAAGCGTAGCAAAGTCGAAGGATCCCGTGCGAAAGCTTTAAGGAAACATGGCGGGATCCCTCGGTCCGAGCCGGACAGGCGCTTTACGCTCGGGATGACTGACTAACCTTCATCCGCAGGCGTTGCGGCCTGCCAAGCTATAGCCTGAACGGCAGAAGGTAACGGGTAGCGCCATAGCCCGCCTACGTATGACTCCGGCGTGGTAGCCTTCACGTTGAGCTGCGCTCAATCGAAGGCTGGAATCGTTATGCGCAGGAGCGATGTGCCTTTATCCCACGGATAGATCGATCGATGTTGTACCGAGGCCGGCACGAGAAAGAAATCACCCGGTGTGAAATCAACACCGCCGTACTGCAGCTCGCCGGTTAAGCACAAAACAATCGCAAATTGTCCAAGGGGGGCAATGTCGCGAGGAGACACGAGGTTCCATTTCTGCACTTCGAAAAAACGTTGATGGCGCGCCAGTAATTCACCCCTTGGCGTAATCGGCTTCGGCGCCACGTCCTTAAAATCGATGCATTGCAAGGCCTGATCGAGATGAAGTTCTCGCGGCTTACCCTGCTCGTCGACTCGGTTCCAATCGAAAACGCGATAAGTGGTGTCGCTATTTTGCTGGACCTCGACCAAGAGGTTTCCGGCGCCAATGGCGTGAAACCGTCCCGAAGGCACAAACATGGCAGCACCGCTCTTCATTCGGATCGCGTGAACACAATCGGCAACGGTTCCGGAATGAAGGGCCTCCTCGAATTGATCGCGCGTCATCGATTTCCGGAGACCGACGAAAACTTTGGCATTCGGTTCCGCCGCCGCGACGTACCAAAATTCGCTCTTGGCTTCGCCGCCTAACGATTCTGCGATTTCTTGCGGCGGATGGACTTGCAGTGACAACTTCTCCTGCGCATCAAGCAGTTTGATCAAAAGCGGAAAACGTGGCGTATCGGGGACTTTGCCAAACAGCTCTTCGCGAAAGGTGGCCCAAAGATCGTGAAGGGATCGACCCGAGAGCGGACCTTCACGCACGATACTTTGGGCCTCCGGTCGATCGACGATCTCCCACGATTCACCGATTCGTTTGTTCGCAGGCAATCTCTTGCCGAAGAACGCGGCAAGCTTTTGACCACCCCAAATCCTTTCCTTGAAAATTGGTTCGAACACGACCGGTAAATCCGAGCCCGCCATCACGCCTACATCAAACATCAAACGTCAAACATCAACTATCCGTTCCAAGCCCCCCGACTCGCTTTTGGGAAAATCGGCTCAAGGAGCAATGGCGAATTGGCGCCAAACATCGGCCTGACCTCAAACCTTAAACACCTTCGATTATTGAACCTATAATAGAGTAAATTGCCGAACACGACTGCGCGCTTAACATTCCTCATTTGAAAGCATTTCTTCAATACTGGTTGCCGATCATAATTTGGTTGGCCCTCATTTTCGTTGGCTCGACTGATTTGCTGTCGGCCGAGCATACATGGCGTATTATCGGGCCTCTGTTACACTGGCTCTTTCCCACAGTTTCGCCCGTCACAATTTTGCGGGTGCAATTTTTTATGCGCAAGCTGGCGCATGTATCGGAATATGCGATCCTGGCCGTGCTGCTGTATCGCGCGTTTGTCCATTCGGCGTTGAAAGGCCGCAGGGCGCTTTCCGCCGGCCTGGTGCTTCTGCTCTGCGCGGCCTACGCAGCAACCGATGAATTTCATCAGGCTTTCGTTCCATCCCGAACGGCCTCTTTGCGCGACGTAATGATCGACATCTGCGGCGCAACGCTGGCCGTACTCCTGTATTGGTCGATCGCCACCCGTCGCATAATGCCAAGCCGTTCGTAAAAATCGTGACGAGAAAGTCGACAAAGGATCAGGAAAGATAGAAATGCGGTTATGCTTTCGAAAATCGTACCGGCATTAATCTTCGCGGTTGCTTTTGCACAGGCAGGGATCGCCGCCGAGGAAGATTATGCATCGCGCCTGAAGGAATTGCGCGATCGAAAGGCTGACGCACAGATCGAACCGCTGTTGAATGAATGGCGCGAGAAGCGGCCGAACGATCCGGAGGCGTGGATCACGAGCGCGAATTATTATTTCAACAAGCGCCAGATGATGATCTCGACCAAGAAGCCGGAGAAAGGCGATTTTACGGTGACCGATAAGAAAACGGGAAAAGTCGCGGGAAGTATTTCGTTCGAATCAGATGAGGGCGCTGCCAAGCGCGCGGCCGAGCTGCTTGAAGAAGCGACGAAAA
This sequence comes from Verrucomicrobiota bacterium, assembly GCA_003221295.1. GTDB lineage: Bacteria > Verrucomicrobiota > Verrucomicrobiia > Chthoniobacterales > UBA10450 > AV69. Next base: position 5,540 of record QHRA01000116.1, read on the forward strand.
AGTTTCCCGATCGTCTCGATATCTGGTGCGGACTCGCATTCACTTTTCAGGAAATGGCCAACTTCGACTCCGAACTGTCGATCTTGCAAAAGATGGTCGCCTACGCGCGCGAACATCCGGAGCGACTGCGCTGGCTCAAGGGCGAAGAACTGCCGGAACCTCCCGATCGCTTTGTTCCCGAAAAACTTCACAGCTACGGGATGTATTACGAGAAGAAGGAAAATCCGGAGGACGACAAGCGCTTCCTCAAAATCGCGACATTCGCCGCGGAACAATTTCCGAATCATCCCTACGCGTTCAACGACATCGCGCTCTATTATTCGGTCAGCGGCGACAACGTGAAGACGCGGGAATGGCTGCAGAAAGCGCACGCGGTCGATCCGAAAGATAGGCTGGTATTGATGAATCTCGGGCAAATCTCTTCGAAACTCGGCGACAAGAGTACCGCGCGAAAATGGTACGAGGAAGTCATCAAGGCCGATCCGAAGGGCAATGACGCGGATCAGGCGAAAGAGGCGCTGGCGAAATTGAAGAAGTGATTTTGTGGCCTGTCGCAGCCTTCGTCTTCCGCGGCGTTCCAAGCAAAGGCTGGGCCTGACTGGGCTCGAACCAGTGACCCTGCGCTTATCAAGCGCATGCTCTAACCAACTGAGCTACAGGCCCGGTACCGGCAAAACCGGCTGGGGAATAAACAGTGATTGGTAAGCGGTGATTGGTCAAGCCGGGAAGGGAGAGAGGCCAAGCAAACGCCCGACATCCAGAATCTAGAATCGAGCATCCAGTATCTGCCTGGCTGCGATTTCACAAAATCGACACACAACTGCAACCGGATCGTCACTTGAGGCTTTTAATCTAGTGTCATGGACATTGACGCTCTGCATTCTTCGCTTCTTTCAATCACAGTGGTTTCTGAAAAAGTTCGCGCCGC
>QHRA01000280.1 GCA_003221295.1 Verrucomicrobiota bacterium
CGAACTCAATGAGCCGGCCGAGATAAAAGAAGGCCGTGTAATTAGAGCAGCGGCCCGCCTGTTGCATGTTGTGTGTCACAATCACGATCGTGAAGTTCTCGCGCAACTGATAAATTAGTTCCTCCACTTTGGCGGTCGCGATCGGATCGAGTGCGCTGCAGGGTTCGTCCATTAGGATGACTTCCGGTTCGACCGCGAGCGCGCGCGCGATGCAAAGTCGCTGCTGTTGCCCGCCCGATAGTCCATAGGCGCTGGAATCGAGCCGATCTTTCACTTCGTCCCAGAGGGCCGAGGCACGCAGGCCTTTTTCCACCGCTTCGTTAATCTGCGATTTCTTGTTTACCCCAAGCACGCGCAAACCGTAGGCGACATTCTCGTAAATCGATTTCGGGAACGGATTCGATTTCTGGAAAACCATCCCAACCCGCCGGCGCAAATCGACCACATCGATGTCCGGCGCATAAATATTATGTCCTTCCAATCGAATGCTGCCAGCCGAGATTCGCGCACCGTCGATCAGGTCATTCATGCGATTAAAACAGCGCAGCAGCGTCGTTTTCCCGCAACCGGAGGGCCCGATGAGGGCAGTGACAGCTCGGGGCGGGATTTCCAGGTTCACATCGAAAAGGACCTGATTCGTGCCATAGCAAAAATCGACGTCATCGACGTTGATCATGACCGGCTGGCGAAGCTCGGGTTCGGGCGGTTTTTGCAATTCCAGCGGCGATGCCGGATGTGTTATTTCCTCTTTTTCCATTACTACCATGACAGACGTTTCCTGGTTTTTTCGCGCAGAACGATGGAGGCGAGTGCAATAGCAAAGACAAGCAACAGAAGAATGCAAGCTGCGCCGTATTGCATCCGCTCGGTGTATTCGTTCTGCGGAATCTTCGAGCTGACTACATAAATGTGATAAGGCAATGCCATGACCCCCTGGAAAACGAAATCGGTCCAACGCTGGACTTGCCACGGCATTTCATCACGCAAGGCGTAGGCGGCAGTGAACATGATCGGCGCGGTCTCGCCGGCGACGCGGCCGATACCGAGAATGGATGAAGTCAAAATTCCGGGGACCGCGTAGGGCAAGACATTCTTGCGAATGGTTTGCCATTTGGTGGCGCCAAGGGCGAGCGAGCCTTCGCGCAACCCGTTGGGCACGGCCCGCAACGATTCTTCACTCGCGGTGATGATGGCAGGCAGAATCATCAGGCCGAGAGTGAACCAGCCAGCCAGGAGCGACACGTTCCAATGGAGAAAAATCACGAACAAGCCGAAGCCGAACAATCCAAAAACAATTGAGGGCACGCCGGCGAGATTGAGAATGGCGATGCGGATGAGGCGAATGAAACGCGTGTTCTGGCTATACTCGTTGAGGTAAATCGCGCTGCAAATTCCGACCGCGAGCGCAAAAATCATGGAGCCGATGACCAGCAGGGCGGTACCGACAATGCAGGGCCAGACCCCGCCGGCGGAGTAGGCCACACTGGTCGCCTCCACCTCCACCGGATGCTCCGTTTTCCATGCGCGAAATTCTCGATCGCTCAGGGTGTATTTTTTTCCTTCGTAATCGAAAACGAAAAGCGTCTGCGGCCCTTGCGTGAAGAACGAGACGTTAATGAACGGCGCGCGAGCGGTGAAAAGAGTGCGGCTGCCTTTGATTCCGATGTCGAGAAAGATGTAGGTCGCCGCTGCCAGCACGAGGTACGTCGCGACGCGAAACAACCAAAAGATAACGACTTCGACGACTTGGCGACGGCGAAATGACGAATGACGAATGACGAATGACGAAGGGAGCAGAGGTCGCGGTGTTCTTTCGTGCTTCGTCATTATTTCGTCATTCGTCATTTCGTGCTTCGTCATTACCCAATGCTCATGCGATAACGCTGCACCAGTTTTTGCGCGCCATAATTTATCGCCAGCGTGATTGCGAATAAGACAAGGCCGACCATGAAAAGTGCGCGGTAATGAATGCTGCCCCGCACCACCTCCCCCATCTCCTGAGCAATGATGCCAGTCATGGTGTGGACCGGCTGAAAAAACGCGCCCAGGCCTTGCGTGAAATCGGGAATGGCGATCCGGTTTCCTGCGCAAAGCAGCACCACCATGGTCTCGCCGATGACACGGCCGAGCCCGAGCAAAATAGCCGACACGATTCCGGAAAGGGAAGCCGGCACGATCACGCGTCCGATTGTCTGGAGGCGATTGGCGCCCAGCGCATAGGAAGCCTCCTTGAATCCGCGGGGGACATTGCGCAGGGCGTCCTCGGCCAGGGTGAAAATTGTGGGCACCGCCATGAGCGCGAGAAGCGAACCAGCAGTGAACACATTCAGGCGTTCCGAAATCGGAAAGAAACCGACCCAGTGAAAAAAGCGCGATTGCGAGAGCTGCCGAATGGTTTCACCGACGACGGCAATGCCGAAAAACCCGAGCACGACCGATGGAATTGCAGCAATGAATTCGACGTACGGTTTGATTAACTGTTTTTCGGCCGGGAACGCGATTTCGCTTACGTAAATAGCCGAGGCCACACCGAAGGGCACCGCGATGGCAAGCGCGACGATCGAAACCATGATCGAGCCAACCAGCAACGGAATAATCCCGTACCAATCCTGCCAAAAACTAGCCGTGGTCCACTCGCGTCCGAAGAGAAAGCCAGTAACGGCACGGTAGGCTGGCACCGGAGCGTTGGTATCCCACGTCGCCAGCTTTTTTGTGGTGCCGGGCAAAATTGCGAGATAGTTCTCGACTCTTTTCGACCAACTATCGAATACCCGCTTCGTTTTCGCGTTTTCGAATATCGGTGGCGTCTTGAGCAGCCCACGGATTTTTTCGGCCATGGTCGAGGAGATTGCGGCGAAGGTTGCCGTGTTCGCGCGCAAGGCCGAGATGGTTGCTGCTTCATCAACCGGGGCAGCGCTGGCGTGCCCCTCCTTTTCACCACCGCGATCAACGTCGCCCGCTTGGAGCGCGAGCGCGTCACGTAAAGCCACAGCTTTTCTGAAGGCAGTAGAAAATTGATCGAATCGCGCCAGGGTTTCAGGTGATTCCGTCGTTTGCGCGCTTTTCCAGGTCAGGTTCAATCCGCGGGAAAGGGCAGCGTGGGCGTTTGCCGCGTCACGCATGATATCGACGTATTCGAGACCGGCGCGGCGATACAGCCGGATGTTGCGCAGATTCTGTCCGAAAAACCCGAAACCTTCGCGGAAAAGAAAGATAGTGATGAGCCCGAGAACAACAATAGCGATGAGCGCGTTACTGCCAAAAAACGCCTTAATAAAATCGTCGGCGCGCCAGCGGCGAACAGGCCGCGGAGCGACTAGCGGGGAGGTGGCGACAACTTCAGCCATCTTCCAATCATGCCGTCGCCGCAATGGTGGCGGCAAATGCCGAAGTGTTACGTTTACGTTACAAACCCTTTTTGGCTGACATCGGCCGCACCCAGAGAAGAAGAGCCTGAATTCGCGGGCTCTACAACGCTCGCGCTGCCCTTCCCGGATTAGTTTGCGGCGGATTTGGCAGAATGACGCGAATGGTCGTGCCCTGGCCGATCACGCTCTCGGCTTCAACCCGGCCGCCATGCAGTTGTGCGATATGTTTTACGATGGATAAACCGAGGCCGGTGCCTCCAAGTTCCCGGCTCCGGGCTCGATCGGCACGATAAAAGCGCTCGAAAATGCGCGGCAACTCGCCGGCCGCGATGCCTACTCCTGCGTCGCAGACAGAGAGGACGACCTCCTGATTAGGCGCGCTAGCCTGGATCAGGATGCGGCCATTCTGAGGTGAATATTTCACCGCGTTATCGAGCAAATTATGCACGACTTCCTCGAGCCGCCGTTCATCGGCGCGCAGGGTGGGAAAGTTGTCCGGAACTTCCAATTCAAGCCGAAGATTTTTTCCAGCCAAACGTTTCTTCCAATCGCGTGCCACCTCTTCCAGAAAATCGGGCAATCTGATTTCAGCGAGCTGTAAATTCGCCTCTTTCGATTCCAACCGGGCAAGGCTGAGCAAATCATTAACCAGCAGATTGAGTCGATCGGAATGGCGCTTCATTACTTCGTAAATGTGGCGCGTCTCCTTTTCATCGAGATCGCCGGCTTCAAGCAACGTTTCGAGGTTACCGTGAAAAATCGAAAGCGGCGTCCGCAGTTCGTGGGAGACGTTGGCAACGAAATCGCGCCGGATCTCATCGACTTGTTTCAGTCGTGAGATGTCGTGAAAGAGAGCAACTACGCCGCTCGCTCCCCCATCTTGACCCGTGATGGGAACGACGGTGACCTGAAGCTGCTTTTTACGATCGGGCGCGATCACCTCTGCAACCCGCGCCTTGGCCTGATCGAGGGCGGCCCGAATTGGCTCGATCACGTCGCTGTCGCGAATGACGTCGAGTAAGGGTGTTCCGGCCGCGATGGGAGATTGGACGTACAATTTCTCGAAAGCGGGATTGCAAATCAGAATGTGCTGGGTCGAGTCAACCACCAGCAAACCATCGGTCAGCGCGGAAAGGACCGCGCGCACTTCGGCCGCGTCTTTCGAAACCTGGCGGTCAAGCGCGCGCTGACGAGCCAACAATTGCTCCAAAGCCAGGCCCACCCGGCGGGCGCGCGGCGTGCCGCTAAGAAGAAATGTCGGAGGCTGTTCGCCCCGCCCAATTCTCGTTAGGAGATGTTCAAGCTCCTGCCAGGGACGCAGGTAAAGGCGCTGCAGAAAGAAGGCAGCGGCGACGACAAGAAGAAGTGCTATTGCAACAATCCACCAATGCATGCGCGATTAACTTTCGCGCAAACGATAGCCAAAACCGCGGACAGTTTCGATAGCGTCGCCAGCCTTGCCCAGTTTCTCGCGCAACCGGCGGACGTGGGTATCGACGGTGCGGGTATCGATCACGCTTTCGTAACCCCAGACGTCGCTGAGGAGGCGGTCCCGCTCCTGCACCCGGCCGCGCCGTTGCACCAGAGTGCGCAGCAATTTGTACTCGAGGCTGGTGAGATGAACTACTTTACCATTGATGGAAACATGATGGCGCAAGCCATCGATCCGGATCGGGCCGGCGACAAGCGATTGGGTTTCGGCCGGAGTCTCGCCGCGGCGCAAAATCGCCTGCGCGCGCAGTACGACTTCGCGCGGCGAGAATGGTTTTGAAACATAGTCGTCCGCCCCCAGCTCGAGGCCAACAATGCGATCGATTTCCTCCGCCTTCGCCGTGAGCATGAGAATGGGAATGTGTCGGGTGAGAGAGTCGCCTTTAAGAATTTTGCAGACTTCCAAGCCTGGCATTTTCGGTAGCATCAAATCGAGAATGACCAGCACTGGCGATTCTTCCCGCGCGCGGCGCAGACCGACCGCGCCGTCCGCCGCGGTGATGACGTTGAATCCGGCCGCGCGGTTGAAAGCACGCACCAGCATCTCGACGACGTCGGCTTCGTCTTCGACAACGAGGACTTTTTCTCCCGGGGCCGTGTTCACGACCGCCAATTCTAGCACTTGGGCGCGTGTTGAAAAACGCGGTTGTTGGCGCCAATAAATTCCGCGGCCGACGACAACGCCGAATATGTTTAGCGTCCCTTGCGGCGAGCGTCTCCTCTCCTCCTCGATCGAGGAGAGGACTAAGGTGAGGAGTCGAAAAAATGAAATCCCATCCTTTGAGCCGACCCTCGAAGAGGAAATCCCTCACCTTCATCTCTCCCTTTTGGAAAGGGAGAGGCGGAATCATCCAGCAACGGACACTAAACTACACGACGGCGCGAGAGTTTACGCGACAGGCGTTGGCAAGCCTTCGGCTTTGGGTCCGGCTTTTTCGTTCAAGGCTTCGGTAAATTCCTGCAAGCTGGAAACGATCTGCGGCGCCTTGGTCAAAACCGCTGAGGCCAGTTTTTCAGCGTAATCTGGCCGGCGCTGCGACATTTCCGAGAGCGCCATGATCACGGCGAGGGCATTATTCACGGAGTGCTTGATCTCGCTGTACTTGGCCTGAAGCTCTTTCAGCTCTTCGTGAGAAATGCTGGCAAGTTTTTCACTCATAGCGGTCGATTTCAGTAGAGAAAAGGAAGGCTTGTGCTTGACTTAAAGGTTCGACATCCGTCGTCCGAATGCCTGCGCAAGTTATCAAGATCATTGGAGCACGCCAGCACAATCTCAAGAATCTCAGTGTCGAGATTCCGCGAGAGAAACTAGTGGTCATTACCGGTCTAAGCGGATCGGGAAAGTCCTCTCTCGCCTTCGACACCCTCTACGCCGAGGGCCAACGCCGCTACGTTGAAAGCCTGTCCGCCTATGCTCGGCAATTTCTGGATAAGATGGAAAAACCCGACGTCGATTTCATCGAGGGTTTATCGCCAGCCATCGCCATCGAACAGCGCAGCGCCGGAGCCAATCCCCGTTCCACTATCGCCACCACCACTGAAATTTACGATTACCTGCGGGTTCTTTTTTCCGCTGTGGGCCAACCGCATGATCCCGCGACCGGCAAAGCGCTGGTCCGCCAAACGCCGCAGCAAATCGTCGATCAGATTCTGGCCTACCCAGCTGAAACGAAAATCGTGGTGCTCGCCCCTATCGTCGAAAATGAGCGCGGCGAATTCCGCGATGTGATCGAGAAACTGCGCCGCGAAGGTTTCGTCCGTGCGCGGATCGAAGGCGAGATCATTGAGCTCGGCCGGCCGGAACCGATTCGATTAAAGAAAACCGAATTGCACACCATCGAGGCAGTCGTCGATCGCCTCATCATTCGTGACGGAGTTCGGGTGCGGCTGGCTGATTCGGTTGATACCGCGCTGAAATGGGGTGGGAATCGCGTCGTTGTGCTGAGGCATGTGGAGGGGGCCGCGCCGTCGGCGCCTGGAGCGGTGGACGCGACAGCGCGCGTCCCTCCAAAAAAATGGGAGCTGCAGCGCTACTCTACCGACTACGGTAACGCCG
>QHRA01000117.1 GCA_003221295.1 Verrucomicrobiota bacterium
ACTTCGCCGGACTTTCCCAGCGTTCACCATTTCTCGCCTTCGCCATGCTGGTGGCCATGGCTTCGCTCGCAGGTGTGCCTTTCACTGCCGGCTTTCTTGGCAAGTTTCTTGTCTTCGACGCCGCCGTTTCTGCTCAACATTTCGGCCTCGTTGTCGTCGCCGTCATCACGGTCGGCGCCGGCTTCTACTATTACTTCAAAGTGGTGCGAGCGATTTACTGGGACGCGCCTCCATCTTCAGCCGACAAAATTATCGTTAGCCCGCTCACTCGCTTCGCAATCATAGCGATGATCGCGGGAACGTTTTTGCTCGGCGTTTATCCCCAGCCGATTTTTGATGCGTTGCGGTAGGCAAATCGTCCATCTGTAGCGGCGGTCTATGACCGCCGATTCGGCTAAGCTTCGGCGCTCACAGAGCGCCCCTACAACTCAATCGCTCAACTCAACGTTCCAGTACGCCAGATCGACGAAATGCCGCCAGCTTTCATGCTGTTGCGTGGTGAACGTTACCTGCACAAATGGCCGCCATTTCGGCCGCTTCGGTTTCCGGATCAGTGTCATGTGCGCTTCATGCGGAAGCCGGTTGCCTTTGCGGGTGTTACACCCGATGCAGGAGCAAACCACATTCTCCCATGTCGTTAGGCCGCCGCGGTCTCGCGGCAGGACGTGATCCAGATTGAGATCGCTCCGTTCGAAAACATGTCCGCAGTACTGGCAGGTATTCTTGTCCCGCTCGAAAACGTTGTGCCGGGTGAACTTCACTTCCTTCTTAGGCAACCGATCGAACAGCAGCAGCACGATCACGCGCGGGACACGGATCTTCCACGAAATCGTCGTCACCATCTCGGGTTCGGGCGATTGTGCGGAAAAATCGCGCCAGCTATCGAAGTCGTGGGTCAGGAAATTATTTACGCCATCAGTGGCCACGACCTGGGCGTGCCCGGCATAGACCAGGGCAAAAGCCCGCCGCGCCGAGCAGATGTTCACCGCCTGCCAGAGACGGTTGAGCACCAGGACCTGACTGTTCAGTAACATAGATAACGGATTATTGAACTTTATCCTACTTTACCGTCAAGGGATGAGAGTAAAGTTGGACGACCGATAGCATTCAGCTTAGATTTTGTCAACGCAACCACCGCGAAGCGCGTCTATGCTAACCAATGGGTTAGAACCACTCCCTGATGTTCGGTCAGCATGAATGTCGTGGTGCTGCTCCAATACATTTGATCGCGTCGGCGGAAGAAACACAGGCTTTAGCCTGTGCGGCCAACGGGCTTCCGGCGTGCAGGCCTGTTTGCGGCACGGACGGGAAGGCCATGTTCGGTTGCATCAGGCAAGTTGACCCCGCAACGGTGAACGATTCCTGCTGTTGAATAATTGTGGGCCGTTTCATGCTTCAAGAGGAGGCGACTGCGGGGATTGTCGAACAATCTCGCACATCGTATAGTCTAAGGGTGAAAAACGGATGAGCGACGAGCGCCACGAGGGAGAAAGGGAATTCGATTTGCTCGATCGCATCGATCTTTTAATCGCGACACTCCCGCCCGGCGACGCTATGCGGCGCGAGCTGCTCGACCTGCGCATGGAAATTTGCCAGCGCGAAGAAGTCTTTGTCGAGGCACGCCAGACGATCGAGAAACTTGAGGAAGTCATCAAAAAGGTGACCTCGCCGGCCAATCGCATCGGCACTTTTCTCGGCAACGTCGGCAAGGAGACGGCACACATTGTCGTGGGCGGGGCGGATTATTACTGCAATGTCGATCCACGAATTCCGATGGCGAAGTTGAAGAAGGGGACCCGCGTGCTGGTGAATGAAGCATTCGTCATCGTGGGCGATCTCGGCTTCGAACCGGCCGGGCCGGTCACGAAAATTACCGAAGTGATCGGAACCGACCGACTACGCGTCGGCAATGAACACGGAACGCAATCGTTAGTTCTGCAACGTTCCGCGCAGCTGGCGAAAACGGCGCTGAAACAAGGCGACGAAGTGCGGGTGGATTCCAATTATCGCATGGCGCTGGAAATGATGTCGGCACCCGGCTCGCACGAGCATTATCTCGATAACGTGCCGGAACTGCCCTGGTCGAAGGTCGGCGGACAGGAGCGAGCCATTGAAGCGATCAAGGATGCGATCGAGCTGCCGCTCTTGCATCCGCATTTGTTCGAAAAATTTCACCATGCGACTCCGAAAGGATTTCTGCTTTACGGGCCACCCGGGTGCGGCAAGACGCTGATCGGAAAGGCGACCGCTTACAATTTGACTCGGCAGTTGCGCGAGAAAGCGGCCGAAAAAGACGTCCGCGAATACTTCATGCACGTGAAGGGCCCGGAGATTTTGAACATGTGGGTAGGCGAATCGGAGCGGATGGTGCGCGAAATTTTCGCGACCGCGCGGGAGAAACGCCGGGAAGGGTTCATGCCATTCCTGTTTATCGACGAAGCGGAAAGTATTCTCGGGACGCGGCGCGCCTCGCGTTACTCCAACATTCTCTCGACTTTGGTACCAATGTTCTGCTCGGAGATGGACGGGATCGATTCACTAAACGACGTCGTCATTATTCTGGCTTCGAACCGCGCCGACTTAATCGATCCAGCGATTCTTCGCCCTGGCCGCATCGACCGGAAAATCAAAGTCGACCGTCCGAACAAGGAAGGGGCGCGGGAAATCTACCGGATTTACTTAACTAACGATTTACCGTACGACGGCGCGCTGGCCAAAGAAGCTGACAATATTGGGGCGGCGATTGAAAAGCTGATCGAACGGTTGGTGGATTGGCAATTTGCCAAACGCGACGAGAACAAATTCCTGGAAGTGACATTGCGGAGCGGGCGCAAAGAAGTTTTGTATCGCGGCGACCTAATCAGCGGCGCCGTCATCGCGTCGGTGGTTGAGCGGGCAAAAGGGATGGCGATCAAGCGCGCCATCGCGAGCCTCCGCGCGTCTGCCGATTCTGCTGTAGCCGGGGTCGCTGACCCCGGATTCTCCGGCATCACCGAGCAAGATTTGCAAATGTCCTTTCACGCCGAGTACGCCGAAAATGATATTTTCCCGCCGACGGACATCACGGAAGATTGGCTGAAGCTGATCGATTACGACCCGGAGTACGTCGTGAAAATTGCGCCGGTGCGCCCGAATGCCGCTCAGCGCGGCGCGAATCTTGGCGGTGTGATCTGAGTTCTGGGAAGCGGCAGGCTGCCAGCCTGCCGTTTTCGGCAGCTTGTCGAAAACATTCCGAACATTTCGGCCGGAAAGCTAACGGTCGCAGCAGGCTAGCAACCTGCACTCTCCAGAAACGGAAAAGATACTTTCACCATCCACCGAGTGGGGTAGCATCCGGCTGTGAAAACGACTCTACGTTTTTTACTCTTTGTCTGCTTCGTCGCTGCGGTGCAATTTTGCTTCGCCCAAGCGCGTTCCCCGCGTGAAGTGAGGCCCGATGTCTCCAATAAGGCTTTGATAACAAAAACCGCGCCCCCCATTACTGGCGAAAGCAAAGCACCCGCCGCGGACTCCGCCGCGTTGCACAAACTCGCCGACGACTATTACAACTGGCGGAACGAAAATTATCCTATTGCCAGCAGCGAGGCGGGTCTGCATACCTGGGACAATCGCCTGACAGATTATTCTGCCGCCAAGATCGCCGAGCGCGCCCAGCACGTGCGCAAGTTGCTCGATCAAGTGCGGGCGACGAAGACCGAGAAGTGGACGAAAGATGATCGGATCGATTGGCTGCTTTTTCGTGCGCAGCTCGAAGAAGTCGATTTTGGGGAAAATATTCTGAAGCTCGAGCAGACGAATCCGCTCACGTATGTCAACGAATGTAGTAACGCCATCTTTTCCTTGCTGAAGAAGGAATACGACACGCCACGGAATCGCGCACTTTCGGCGGCGGCGCGATTCAAAGCCATGCCAGGATTGTTCGTGGAAGCAGAGAAGAATTTGCAGAAACCAGTAAAGCTCTATGCCCAACTCGCGATTCAGTCGGCGCGTAATATCGATCCCCTGTTTAAGGAAAGCACAGCGCCGTTGGCCAAAGATTTATCCGAGGCGGAACGCGCGGATTTTGAGAAGTCGCGCGACGGCGCGCTCGCGGCCATCCATGGCTTTGCCGATAGATTGGAAAAGAAATTGCCGCGGATGGTGGACTTCGCCCCGATGGGCGAGGCCAACTACAACTACTACCTTAAGCACGTCTTGCTGCTACCACTGAACGCGGTTCAAGTAGAGATGCTAGGTCGCGCAGAACTGGCGCGTTATCGCGCGCTCGAAGCGCTACTCCCTGATCCATCCATGGCCGATCCCAATCCGGAGCGCGCGAAAAGTGTTCCGCCCGATCAAGAGGCATTCCTGAAGGCGTATGAAAGCCGCGAGGCCGAGATGATCGATTTTTTGAAATCGCATCGACTTATCACTTTGCCGGATTACCTCGGGAAGTTTGAGATTCGGCAGTTGCCAGAAGCGTTCAAGCCGACGAGCCCGGGCGGCTTCATGAATCCACCTGGGGTTTACGATAAGGACCCGGTCGGGTTCTTTTTTATTCCCGCCTACAATCCGAAGTCGAAGAATTTTTACCTGCGTGCCGCGATCGAAGATCCGCGGCCGATTCTTGGGCACGAAGGAATCCCCGGTCACTTTATGCAACTCTCGATCGCGAATCATTTACCCAATGAGATTCGGAGGCAAAATCAGAACGGGGTCTTTGTCGAAGGCTGGGCCCTCTACGGTGAAGAAATGCTGATGCGCACCGGGCTATATCCCGAAGGCTCGGCCGCGCAGGGACAAATTTTGCGCCTGTCGCGTTATCGGGCCGCGCGTATTGGTGTGGACGTCAATTTGCACACCGGCAAATGGACGTTCGAACAGGCGGTGAACTATTTTATGGAAGCGGGCGGGCTTGATCGTGAAGCGGCGGAGGGCGAGGCGGCGGGCGCCGCAACGCAGCCAACACAGAAAATCTGGTACATCACCGGCAAATGGCAGATCATGAATCTGCTCGGCAAATACTATGACAAAATGGGCGCGAATTTTCGTCTCGGGCAATTCCACGATGATTTGGTTAAGAACGGCAGCCTGCCAGTTTCCATTATCGAGTGGATACTGCTCGATGATCCTTCCGCGATTGAAGCGGTGCTGAAATAGCCGGGCGGGTTGCAGCTGTAGCTGCGGTCGCTGACCGCGGTCTGGTATCTCTTTTTCCTGTCCTTCCGAGCGCAGTCGAAGAATCTCTAGCTAGTCAAACACGCCGCGATTAATTCAGCGCATAGACTTCTATCAGAGCGTTGCCAGTAGTGTTATTTGCTCCGCGAAGGATGGCGGTAAAAGCCAAAAGGGCTGCAATTGTCGTCCTTTAGTGCACTGGGTTGGAGATTCTTAAACGCAGGCCCGGACCACAATTGCCCGCATCGGTGCGCGAATGTTTTGTTTTCCAAAGCGACGCGAAATTGCAGCGGCCATCGCGTTGGTAATTACGGAGCAATGAAGGGTCCCGCTTCGCAATCGCCACCGCCACAGGGTCCCCCTCTACTAAGCCTCTTGCGACATCTTTCGCCCGCGTCGCCTTGCCGATCTTGGCGATAACTTCGGTTTTAATCTCCCGAAACCCAGCCTGCTTTAATACTCGCCGGATTTCAGTTCGATTATGGTAACTAAAAGGAACCTGGTAGAATGTTGGGGGATCCTTCTTGAAGTAGCTTGTGATAGTTCGATGTGCGAGCTCTCCTAATTTGTTGTGCTTCAGTGCGTCCCACACGTTAAAGAGAAAAACGCCATCACGCTTTAGGACACGATAAGCTTCGCGCGCAGCCAGAGCCTTGTCCGGCACAAACATAGTTCCGAACTGACATACAACCGCGTCGAACTTCCGATCATGGAAAGGCAGATCACACGCGTCGGCTTCCAACCATCGTGCCCTCTCGGCCTTTTCCAAACTTGGCCGCGGCCTGGCGGAACATGGGATCGTTTAAATCCGTCGCGATTAGTTTCACCTTCGATGGCAGGTAAGTGTGCAACACGCGTGTTAAAATCCCGGTCCCGCAGGCCAGTTCCAGAACGGAAGTAGTCGTCTTTGTCGGTAAGCGCGCCACCAGGTCCTCGGCGTACGGCTGAAATAACATCGGTCCGAGGTAGCGATCGTATGCTGCCGGGATGGAGCCGGAGAATCTAGCGTGCTCTTCTTTCACGCAACTACCTTGGCGCACGAGCGTCAAAGGGCGAGTTGAACTGACCTGCGATCTTCGACCTCTGTTACTGTGGAGATGGAGCCGGCGTCGGAGCTGGTGCCAGTTGCAGCGATATCTCTCGCGTCGCGGTCGGCGAAGGGCTTGAGTGCGGCGGGGACGTGTCAGCGGGCGGGTTTAGTTTTAACGAGGACGGCGGATGCATTAATGAGTCCAAA
>QHRA01000281.1 GCA_003221295.1 Verrucomicrobiota bacterium
CGCGTGATCACAGCCGACAAGGATTTTCGCGGTTACCGCCAGAACAAACGCGAGGTGATTCCGTTGATCTGCCCGCCCTGAATCCGAACTCGAGCCGGACGCAAAATTAGTTGTAACCACGAATGGGCACGAATCGACACGAATCCAAACTGCTTTGCCACAGATTACACAGATCTTCACGGATCAAATGCTGCAGGGAAAAGTCGCGACTCGCGAAAGCTTTCGCATGCGCCAGGTCGCCGCGGCGACCGCTCCCCAGACGCAGAAAATCGTTTCATCATTTGTGTTCATTCGTGGTTAACGAATTGCGCCAGGCGTTGAGCAAGGGAACACTGCGCGCTTTCCGTTATGCCGACCGTTTCACAACTTTCAAAATCTTTTGCTGGCCGGTCGCTCTTCGAAGACGTGTCGCTCCAGGTCAATCGCGGCGATCGGATTGTCGAGGTCGAAGTCGATGGGCGGTACGGGAGATCTGCAAGAGGACGTAGATCTCGCCGCGGCGGGTAAACTTCAGCCAGATCGGTCATCGAAAATCGTCCTGACTTAATCCGCTTCCCTCAATGATGCTTTTGAACGTACCCATTGGAATCGGCTTGTTCCCGTGCATGGCGACGATTACTTGGCGACCATTTGGGTGGCGCCATTTTTGGTGACTTCCCTTCTGGCTTGCCTGCCTAAAGCCGTGCCTGCGCAGTACCCGAATGACATCTTTGGCACTGCAAACCGGAACGCGCTGGCTCACCTAAGCGCTACTTCTAGCACTTTCGCGCCGGCAGGGAATGTCACAGGTGCGGGCTCAAACCAAAGATCTAGCGCTTCTTTGGCGTTTCGCACAGCCTCCTCTTCGGTATCACCGGCCGAAGCGCATCCTGGCAATTCGGGAAAGAACGCCGCCCAGCGTTTGGTGTGAGGGTCGTGTTCAACTACCAGCCGAAGTTTCATAGAGGAAAGAATAACGCCGCGCGGCTTTCCCGGCAAACCGCAAATGAGCGACGAGCCATTCGTGTTCATTCGTGTTGATTGAAACTCGCTCGGCTCCCGCTCTCACTCGCTGCTACCCTCGCAGCTTTTACGTTGATCACTCGCACGACCCGGTGCTTGCGCCAGCTACCTAGCTGCGTTGCCGTCTACCCGCGCGATACCCGATCGAGGCGTGTTCTATGTCGGAAATCCCTTTCCTCGATTCGTGGTTAACGTGTTGCGCCAGGCATCGAACGAGGGAACACTGCGCGCTTTCCGCAATGCTGACCGTTTCACAACTCTCAAAATCTTTCGCTTCTTTTGGAAGTTCGTTTTGGCGGGAGCGGAATCAGGCACCTACTTCGCAGTAGGATGCTTGCGAACGAGGCGTCGGGATCGGTTCTCCCGCACGGCGCAAGCCGTCGAGGTGGAATTCAATGGCGTCGTGCATTTCGCGTTCGACACTGTCTCGCGCCTTGCCCGCGGCGATACAGCCGGGGAGATCGGGCGAATAGGCGGAATAGCCGGTCGCAGTTTCTTCAATGATGATCAAGTACCGGCTCATTTTAATCCCGCTTGTTTAAGGATACTATTTTGCGTGCCCGGCGCAAGATCGTCGCTGGGCTTTCCCGCAATAGTGACCACACCTTTTTTCTGATCATGCCTATATTGCCGGTGGCTACCGCGCGTTCGATCCAGATACCAACCATCCTCCTCGATGAGCTTGATCATCGCGCGGATTTTCATCGCAGCGAATCCTGCCGATTCC
Source organism: Verrucomicrobiota bacterium (assembly GCA_003221295.1). Taxonomy (GTDB): domain Bacteria; phylum Verrucomicrobiota; class Verrucomicrobiia; order Chthoniobacterales; family UBA10450; genus AV69. The sequence continues at coordinate 1,730 of QHRA01000281.1, forward strand.
ATTCCGGTTCGTCAAACATCGATCAATTCGGGCAGGCCACGTGAAGACTTGGAGTTCTTTCACGTCCACGAGGCGACTCATTCCTTTGCTGCGGGGAGTTGCGCCAGGCACCGAACGAGGGAACACTGCGCGCTTTCCGTTATGCTGACCGTTTCACAACTCTCAAAATCTTTCGCCGGCCGGGCGCTGTTCGACGACGTGTCGCTCCAGGTCAATCGCGGCGATCGGATCGGATTGGTCGGCCCCAATGGGGCTGGCAAATCGACCTTGTTTGCGCTGCTCCTCGGTAATGTCTCGCCCGATAAGGGAACGATCGCGATCGAGAAGAACGCAACGATTGGATTTCTTCCGCAGGAAACCGCCGCCGCCGGAGACGAGACCGTGCTCGAGCTTGCGCTCGCCGTTTCGCCGGCGTTGGTGCAGGCGCAGAAAGTGATCAAGGAACACGAATCAGGGAACG
>QHRA01000118.1 GCA_003221295.1 Verrucomicrobiota bacterium
GAGTTTTTGCCGTTTGAGATTTTGCCGCTTTTTCGCATTGAATTAGGCGGCGATAAGCGAGGTCTCGATGCTCGGAGAATTACTGGCAGTATTAGTGCTGACGCACTGGCAAGGACGGCGCCGCCTGAAATGAGTGCGATGAGTGTAATGTTCTTCATATATATATAGTTGTACTTTTTTGGTTTCTACACGCCTACAATTCCAGACTGAGCGGCGCTCGCATATGGGACCAAAGTCCCACTCTGCCTCGCGTTGATGTAGAGGCGCTCGCCGCGGCAAGCGCCGGCATGATTTTTCCGTCGCCTAAAAAGACCGTTCCCAGAAAAAGACCGGCCTCCTGATGAAAACAAGAGGCCGGTCCCCACGCTAAATTAGTGTCGGTTTTAGAAATGGAAGCGTAGACCAGCGCCCACTAACTGCTGCCCCAGTACGCGACTCTGATTGGTATCGATTTGGGTGCTCGTGTACTCGAGGAACTTGTATTCAATAAACGTGCTGAACTTGGGGGTCCAATAATAATCTGCGCCGGCAATAATCTGCCACGCGAGGTCCGCGTGATTTCGCCCCCCGCCAGTGTTGATTGGGACCATACCAGTTACAGGGTCCTGGACCTCGACCCCGGCAGATTCGGCGTAATAGACGCCGACCCCGGCGCCGACATACGGCTGGAATTTTTGGTTTCCAGGTGCGAATCTCAAGATAAAGTTCCCCATGAACGCGCCCGTATTAATCCAAGTAGTCGCGTTCCTCTGTGCCAGCACATCACCAAACGAATCCCTCAAGGTGAAGTTACCGCCGCCCCGAAAGCCATTGTAAAAGAAGTCGCCTTCAACCGTTGGACGAATTACACCCGTGCCGAAAACGTAACCGAGTTTAATGCCGCCAAAAAATCCGACGTCATTTTTTGGGTCCACTTCGAGACTATCTCCGAAGAAAGGTGAATTCGGATTATCGTCCGTAAGAGTTCGGTTTCCTCCGCGGTCTTGATAGACATTTGCCCCCAGGTCGATCGCGCCATAAAAACCAGTGCCGTAAAGTACCGGCGTCGGTGGTGGTACAACCTGCTTGTATTCCGGCGGTCCCGCAAATAGCGAGCTGCTTAGAAGAGCACTGGTTGCGATAATGATGAGGTTAAGTCGTCTCATAAAGGTGGATTTAAGGGCTTCGAGCACTCTTGCCTATGGGACCTTAGTCGTACTTGCCAGCCTCCTGGAAAGGCTTGCGGCGGTCCGGGACGCAACGGTCTTGGCATCTGGCGTCGTACATATACAGATCCCGGATATAGAGGCAGGGACGAGGGCGAATGCCCACTCCTACCCTGCGGCAGCCTTGTGAATTAGCTGTAGGAGAACTTCGTCCTCGAACGGTTTTGCGAGGAAGCCGAAAGCCCCCGCATCGAGTGCAGTCTGGCGCACGGATGGATCGTCGCGCCCGGTAATGAAAATAATCCGCGTCGCGGGTGAATCGCGTCGAAGGCAGGCCTGCACTTCCAAGCCATTCATGTCTGGCATCCACACGTCGAGAACGGCCACGCGACACTCCCTCTGTTTGAGCTTTGAAAGGAAATCGGCGGGACGGTTAAATTTCTCAACGACAAAACCGGCCGAATTCAACAGCCGGCCCAGCGCCTTCAGCATGGAAGCGTCATCGTCCAGCAGCCAGATACCGTCGCGGGCGGGATCGCTCAAGGGTGGGCCTCTCGTGCTCAATTTTTCGAGCTGTGAAAATTTGCGATTTGCATTGGTCATAAATGATTACCCCCGCTGAAGCTATTATCATGTTGATCGATGGACCGCCATGAGACCTTGGTCTCATCCCGAAACGAGGGCCACTTCCGGGCGCGGGTGCTTCCACGCTTCCAATTCGCAAGGTGAGGGGGCGAGCGGATGTATTATACTTTACACCACTCTGGTCGCATTTCCCGTTATTCTTTGGGCTCGGCGTCACCTCCGAGAACAGAACTAAGCCGCCTCGGATTTGTCCTCCTGTGCTTCGGGCAAGCGAACCATAAAACAGGCGCCCCCATCGTCACAATTTTCTCCCGAAAGTGTCCCGCCGTGCGCTTCGATGATGCTGCGGGAAATCGCGAGCCCCATTCCGGTGCCTTCCGCTTTTGTTGAAAAGAATGGCTCGAAAAGTTGTTCGACCATCCCCTCGGGAAAGCCGGAGCCCGAATCGCGCACGCTGACAACAATTTCTCCGTTTCCGTTACTGCCAGCATGGATGACAAGGCGTCGCGCATCAGGGCGCATAGCCGACATTGCTTCAAAGGCGTTGAGCGTGAGATTGAGAAACACTTGCAGTAACTGCACGCGATCTGCCCACACTCGGCCGCCGTCCGAATCCACTTCGGCTGTTACTGTCACGTCCCTTTCCACAGCCTCGGCGTGAACAATCCGGAGGAGATCGTGAATGATGCCCTCGATCTGGATCAAGGCGTGGTGAACCTTGCCTTTGCGGACCATATTGCGAATACTTTGAATAATCTCACCGGCTCGGCGGCCGTCAGCCGCGATGTCGGCGAGCAAATCGTTTACCTCCCCGATTTCGACTTTGCCGGTCGCGATTAAGCGTTGCCCGGCGCTGGCGTTCGCTACCATTGCCCCAATCGGATTGTTGACTTCGTGGGCGAGTGAGGCCGCCAGTTCGCCCATCACCGCAACGCGTCCCACGCGGGCCAGTTCCATGTTCTGGCGCTGGTGCTCCAACTCCGCCTGCTTGCGCGCGGTAATGTCGATCACCGATGCCAAAACAAACAGACCTTGCGCGGTGCGGATCGGATTGAGTCCGATTTCGACGGGAAATTCGCTGCCGTCTCTGCGACGGCCAAAAAGATCGCGCCCGGCTCCCATGGCGCGTTTCCTGGGTTGTGAGAAAAAAACTTGGCGATGGCCGGGATGCCGATCGCGAAAACGTTCTGGAATCAATGCTTCGATATTGCAGCCGATCAACTCGCTGAGAGCATAACCGAAAACGGTTGCGGCCGGCACGTTGGCGAAGGTAATGACACCACCGGAGTCGACCATGATCATCGCGTTCGGCGCGCCATCGAGCACGAGCCGGAATTTTTCTTCTGCGCGCTTCAACTCGGTGATGTCAATACATGAGCCGATGTAACCGAGGAACGCGCCATCGGGGGCAAAGCGTGGGGTTCCACTATCCAGAACCCAGCGGTATTCACCGTCACTTCGTCGCAAGCGATACTCCATCGTAAACGGTTGCCGGGCATCGAAGGAATTTTTGTAGATGTTGAGACAGCGGTCGAGGTCTTCCCGGTGAACGCCCTCTGCCCATCCATTATCAAGCTCCTGCTCTAGCCTCCGACCGGTAAAGTCGAGCCACCCTTTATTGAAAAACGTGCAAAGCTTGTCTGGGCCCGCCATCCAGATCATCACCGGCGCCGCGTTAGCCACCACACGAAAACGCTCCTCGCTTTCCCTGAGCGCGTCCTCCGCTTGTTTGCGGAGTGTGATATCGCGCGACACCCCCCGCGCGAAGGCCGGTTTGCCACGTTCGTCTAACTCGACGCTGCCATGACCCGCGATCCAACGTGTGCTTCCGTCCGGCCGCGTGATGCGATATTCGTTCTCATACTCGCCGCCACTGCCCTCGAACGCGTGCTGCACAAGTTGCTTCATGCGTTCCCGATCCTCCGGGTGCACAACCTGGAGCACTCGGTCAAAGCTCACTGGCTCCGATTCCGCAAAGCCGAGCAACCTTCTCCATTTCTCCGTTACCCAAAGTTCGTCATTCCGGATGTCCCAAACCCACAGACCGAGGTTCGCCGCGTTGGACACGAGGTTAATGCGCTCTTCGCTCTCGTGCAGCGCGGCCTCGCTGGCTTGGAACCGGAGGGCAAGTTGCGCCGCGCTGAGCAGATCGGTGCTCAGTTCATAGGCCATCGCCGCGATGATGCCCAGGTATGGGAAACTGACGAAGAAGGGTGATGCGATGACTCCCCAAATCACCAGCGCCGACTGCCCGAGCGCCAACGTGACGAAACAAATTGCGCTTCCGCCCACAATGAGCGCTCTCCGCCGGTCACCACGCCGCCAGACAGTGATGGTGGCATCCACGAAAAAGATGAGGAGCAACATCACACTTAGTTGGCCGACCAAAGTCCAGGGGTTCGGCACGCCGACCGGCGCCGAGACCGTTTCTCCTCCCCACCACGAGAGGTGCCGCAGGCTGGTGATTTCCCGGAAGTTGAGATTCGGCGTGAAAATGAAATTAAGGACTAGCGCTACCGTGCGCAGTCCGCAGATACTCCACGCCAGCCACGGTCGCCCGGCGCGGAGATAAACCCGCACGAACCAGACGAGCGACACGATTAGCATCCACACCGGCAGATGCGCCCATCGCAGCAACGCGCCGTATTGTGCGGTTGTCTCTGCGCGCATCGAGGTCAACTCGAGCATTGCGATGACCCCCGCCGCCACGGCACTGCATGAAAATAACAAATGCACCCACCCCTGGCGCTGCCTCGACCAAACCAGCAGACATATTCCCGCCAGCGTGAAACATAACGCGGCGTCCATCGACCAAAGCAGTGTGACCCAGCTCATCGGCAGAGGACGGAAAAATAGATCGCGTGCATTACGGGCAGATCGCTTCGCTCTCCGTAGAGCACGAGCGCGGTCTTTAATGCCGCCTCTGAAACGGCTTCCGAACAAAGCAGAACGACAAGCAATCCCACCGGCCCGAACAAACGCCGCATAAATCTAGATTAGCAGAATAACGAGGAGAACGAAACCAAGTGCAAATCCCTGTCGCGGTGGTCCCCAGCTCAAGACTCTGCTTCGCTACTCCTGCGGCATTAGTAATTCAATTGGAACGCCTAGCCATTTCGCGGCGGCTTCCAGTTCAGTAAAAATAGACACTTGCAGTGGCGAATGATCCGTCAGGAGCGCGTGCAATTTGGCGTAATGCTCAGCATCCGAGCTCGCGACATAAAACGCGGACTTCACCTTGCCGCCAGCATACGACAGCCGTCGATAGAGTGCGATGTGAAAGACGTAATTGAAATTGAGATCGACCGCATCGAGAGCGGACAAATCGGTGAATCGATTAAACGACCGGCCCAGCGTCTCTTCCTGCTCCCTGACGAAAGCTATTATGTTATTAACGAGCGCTTCGCTAAGGACGCCGTGCGGGCGCCAGATAAAGAGATTGGCGTTTTCGACGTACTCGACATCGGCGGGTAGTTCCATGACGTTCGTTCGCTCGTAGTTAAGGCATCGTCAATGATTCAGCTGGAACACCCAGCCATTTCGCCGCGGCCTCGCGTTCTTCGAACATCTCGACCTTTAATGGCGACCGATCGCTCATGAGAGTATAGATTCTAACGAGGCAGGCAGCTTGCGGGTGCGTAACATAAAACGCGGACTTCAGGCATGCGCGGGACAAACCTAACTCTTCCTCCTATGAAGCCAGGGAGCGAGAATAATAGCAGCTAAAAGGACTAACTGAACTACTAAGGTAGATGTGTCGTTGATCATTTACCGTACTGAACTACGACAAACCAGCATCCTAAATAAGCGATTCCCAGACAAAACAAGAAGTAGATAACTAGCATTAGCACGTGTTCCATAAGTCTTTACCTTGCTGTTCGAGGACGTAATGAGTAGCAGCGATAGACTCGTTGGATCCCCTTCGCGTCAAAGTGCCGAACAGTTCCAGAAGGTGCGACTCGGAAAAAAGTGCGGTGGCTGAAGGCTCCCACAATGGTCGGCGGAATCGTCGGGCAGCTTTGGCGCCGTGAGCGCGCGCCACGGCCAGGTGAGGGCACTCCAAAAGACGGCACGCATGTGCTTGCGGTATGCGCGGCGCCGGGCCAACTGGAATTCTTTGTAGCGCTGGCGCTCCAGCAACACGGCCAGCAGTCCATTTTGCGTGAGGGTCGTGGTTGATTTTATCATAACGTAGTTTTCCCGTAGTTTTTCTGTTTTTCTCGTCCAAAAACTGAAGGATTTTCGCGGGCCCCGTGGGCTCTGCCTATGGGACCTTAGTCCAATGAGAGAGGAGCAAACGTTGGTTCAGTTCTTTTCGGGCAAGAAGATGCTCTTCCAGTCGTCCTTCATACTGATCACCGTCCAGCCGTTCTTCTTCGCCTCGGCCATGAGCGCGACGCTCAAACTTGCGGCATAGGCATCAGGCCGAAGAATATCCGCAGCACCTTTTCCCTCCCAATCACGCGCACCAGTTCGTGCATCGTGCAGTAGATGGCAATCAGTACGAAAAGAATGATCTGAATCGCCCAGAAATGCGGCCAGACCATTTCAGACAATAACTTCTCGTTGCCGGCCACAAGGCTGCCGGCTTGCCGCCAGAACTCGATGAGACGCTCGATGTAATGAATGAGCGCTGACATCACTAG
>QHRA01000119.1 GCA_003221295.1 Verrucomicrobiota bacterium
TATTTCCACCAGCGGTCCCATAACGAACGCAGATAGCTGCGGGTCGATTTTCGTTGCCGGTCCAAATCGGGCGTGTCGAGAAATCCGGCGACGCCGAAGAGCAACGCCTCGGCGTCTTCTCGCAGTTTTCGCAAAAAAGCCAACGGCAAACGCTGGGCCAGCAGTGTAAACGGCAGTCGGTTTTGTTTGTAACCGAGCGCCTCGGCGATCGCCTGGAATAACGCCTCATCGCGTCCATGCACTTCGATGCGCTGGCGGAGTCGATTGGCCTTTTGTCGTAACCGAAACTTCGCCGCTGCCTCCAAAACACTTGTGACGCGCTCTGCCTCCAGATTCCTCAACGGCGCAACACAACGACCGGCGTGGGCGAGCGGAACCATCCCGGCGGCGGCATCTCGGAGCGCGGCCAGATCGAGTTGAATTTGGGGCACGTTTCGATGAGTGCTGGTGCGGGCAAAAAATTCAACGCCACTTCGTTCTAGAAAAACGTGCAGAATAGCGTCGTCGAACGCAGGATTAGTAGCATGGCCGTGCAATTCCCAATTGCGATCGAGCAAATCGATTTCGATCGGGCCGCGCAAGATTGGCCCGCCGGCGAGTCGAATGGCGGCATCCTGAAAATCGGGACCGGCCTCGCGATTCCAAAAACCAAACTGAACGATCTCGACCAATTCTCCAACAAGCGTTTGGAATTTTCGGCCAAATTCACCGGCGAACCAGCGCGCCTGCAGTTCGAGCTCGTTAGGAATCTTGGGTGCCGCGAGCAACGGTCGTTCGCGCACCCGAGCGGTTTGCTTCCGTATCTCTGCATAGCGATCCATTGAATGCATCCCCGAAGTTTCCTAGCGTAATCTTCAAGGAACGGCGATCTCGAAATCGCGGACTGTCCCTAAAATCGGCTCCAGCCCATCTGTCTTTTGTCATCCTGAGCGGCGCAGGCGACGAAGGATCTCTCGAAGTTCATGTGATAATCGACCTGTCGTGTGGTCCCTCGGTCCGAGCCGGACTGGCGTGTCTCCGCGGCTCGGGATGACGGCGACACCCTAGGTGGCGCTGGAAGTAGCAGTCGCTCCTTGAAGTGGCGTTTCGGTCGCCGGCGGAAAGCTAAGATTTTGGCGGAGATAATCGCCGATCCTCTCGACCTCCGCCGCGCGCGAACGCGGGAAGATGAAAGAATATTTCTGGCCGCGTCCCTCCGCTTGAAAGATGACGAGATTTTCGGAAAGAAACTTCGGCTCGCGCGCGATGGTCATACCATCGAGCTCGATCGTTTGTGCGACTGGTTTGGATCCTTTCCGCCCGACGAAAGTCAACTTGCGCGGTTCTTCGTTGGTGGCGACGAGGGCGCCGAAAAGATTGGGCGGGATGCGGCGGCCACGGCCGCTCACGCAGGGAACAGCCCAGGCGATGGTTTCGCCGAGCAAGTTTTGCTTACTGAAAACAGGCGCCAGTTTTGCCGGCAGGTTCAGCGGTAATGTCGCTTCGCGATGGAAAAACGCTGGTTCGTTTAGCTTTCGCCAAACCAGCCAGAGTTTCACTTTGGTCGCACGCAAGATTTTTGGCGCAAAATAAAAGAAGGCAGCGAGAGCGATTAAAAAAATCGAGAACGCGATAATTGGGTGATAGTGCAGCAGCGCGAGCCCTCCGATGACTACTGCATCCTCGCCGACGCTGAGCGCAATATTTGAGAAGGGCTCCGGCGATGTGTTTGAAAGGAGCCTGGTCGTAGCCTTGGCCGTGTGCGTCGCGAGCGCGGTGGTGCCGGCGAGCAGCACAATGATCACATCCAGCGTCGGGCTGGAATGTCCGAGCACCTGGGTGGCGAGAAGCGCGCCTCCGATCGGTCGAATGATGGTATGGACTGCGTCCCAGATGGAATCAATCCACGGAATTTTATCGGCGAAAAATTCGAGCAGGAAAAGAACACCGGAAATGGTGATAACGATTGGCTGGCCCAGGATAGCGAGCGATTGATATTGAGGCGCAAGAACGATCCAGTGGAAATGAATGGCAAGGCCGGTGGCGAAAACGGTCACTGAGGAGATTCAACCTATCCACTTCCAACCATTACCGGTCATCCCGAGCGAAGTCGAGGGATCCCGTGGAAGTTACCGTAAAGCTATCGCAAGGGGATCCCTCGACTACGCTCGGGATGACATGCATTGTCGAAGCGAAGGTCCCGGCCGTAGAACGGCAGGTACGGATTTGCACACCTGCCACGTCGCTGATATTCCAACGCCGTGCTCGATATTCGAATCGTTCGCGAACAACCAGATTTTGTGAAGACCCGTTTGGCGCTTCGTGGCGGTGGTGACGAAGCGAAGATCGATGAATTGCTGCGAGTCGATGCGGAACGGCGCAAAGCGGAGACTGCACTGCAGGCGCTCAACGCCGAACGCAAGAAACTAAGCAAAGAGATCGGCGGAATGCGGAGTCGCGGGCAGGATTCTCCCGAGTTGGAGAATCGGGTTCGCAAAATTGGGGAAGAGATCGCGCGCTTAAACGAAGACGTAAACCTGGTAGACACGCAACAGAAAGAAATGCTTCTGGAGATTCCTAATCTGCCGCATTTCAAAGTGCCGGTCGGGAAGGACGCCAGCGCCAATCCGGTGGTGCGTTCGTGGGGATCGAAACCGAAACTCGACGATCCGTTGGATCACGTCAGCATTGGTACGAATCTCAAACTCTTTGATCTGGAACGCGCGTCAAAGTTGAGCGGGAGCGGTTTCATTTGTTTTACCGGCGCCGGCGCGCGGTTGGAGCGAAGCTTGATCCAGTTCATGCTCGATCTGCACACGCGCGAGCATGGTTATGAAGAAATGAGCCCGCCCTTTTTAGTGCGGCGCGAGTGCATGATCGGAACATCGCAGCTCCCAAAATTTGAAGCCGACATGTATGGGCTCGAAAATAATCAACTTTTTCTCGCCCCCACCGCAGAAGTGCCGGTAACAAATTTCCATCGCGAAGAAATTTTGAGTGCGAGTGAACTGCCGAAAAAGTATGTCGCTTATACGCCTTGTTTTCGACGAGAAGCGGGTTCAGCTGGCCGTGAAACGCGCGGGATCATTCGCGTTCATCAATTCGACAAGGTGGAATTGGTTAAAATTACAACCCCGGAGAGTTCCTACGAGGAGCATGAGACCCTGACAGCCGATGCCGAGAGAATTTTGCAATCGCTCGAGTTGCATTACCGCGTGATTGAACTTTGTGCGGGTGATCTCGGCTTTGGTGCGACCAAGACCTACGACATCGAGGTTTGGTCGCCGGGACAAAATACCTATCTGGAAGTTTCGAGTTGCTCGAACTTCTCGGATTTTCAGGCGCGGCGGATGAATCTGCGATTCAAGGATGCGGGAGGCAAAAACCGTTTTTGTCATACCCTGAATTGTTCAGGCCTGGCCTTACCACGATTGTTTGCCGCATTGATCGAGAATGGTCAGCAGAAAGACGGTTCGGTGCGGCTGCCGAAAAAATTGCTGCCCTATTTTGGCGCTGAGCAGATTCGGTAGGATTAGAAGGCGCGCCCACTTGCCGCTCCTTTGAATAAATTGTAGGGCAGGCGCTCCCGCCTGCTGACTAAAGAGAGCGGCAACCGACGCGGTTGCCCTACAATTGCAGATCGAGTTGCTTGCGATCTCCCTCTGAAGTTATCGCTTCACTGGAGGGCAACGGGAGCTCGTAGCCCAGACGCTCGGCCAGCCGTTGCGCACTCTCCGGAGCGAACCCTTCGAAATGATTGTTCACGTAGGCATAGACGGCACGAATATCAGAAAGTTGTCGCTCGATCTTTAAGGCCCAGCTTTCCAGCGCGGCTTCGCGTTTCCAAAGCAGTTTTCCGTAGCGATGCCGGTGTTTGCCGTCCCGGTCGTATTTTGTGGTGTAATCACCGAGCAGCCGGACATACAGAAAGTCGGTTGTACGCGGCTGAAATTCGAAAGGCGCAAGATTCCGCTCGTTCAGCGGCGAAGTATCCGCCCAAACCCAGCAGATCCGATGTTTTTCCAAAAGATGAATGAATTGCGGCCGATGCCAGCCGGGATGCCGAAATTCGATGGCAAAACGAAAATCCCGCGGCAATTGCTCGACGAATGTCCGAAGCGGCACTTTCCCATCCCTTGGAAGAAATGACGGCGGCACTTGGACGAGGATGATGTGTAACTTGGGTGCGAGCGGTTCAACCGCGCGCAGAAACCCGCTCAACTCTGCTGAACAATCGCGCAGTTTGCATTGGTGCGTGATCTCGCGTGGCAGTTTGCATGAAAAACGAAAGTGCGAAGGAGTAAGATCGAGCCAACGGCGCACCGAATCAGACCTCGGAGTTGCATAGAATGTCGAATCAATCTCAACCGTGGGAAAATAGCGCGCGTAAAATTCCAGCCAGTGGGATTGAGGCAGGTCGCGCGGATAAAAAATCTCGCGCCAATCCTCGAAGCTCCAGGCACAAGCCCCAATCCGGATTTTCTGTTGGTCATTAAGGTTCACCGCCTCCAAGTTACTTCAGACTTGGGCGAACGAAAAAGCACCAACGTTGTCTAAGAACCAGCCCTCCGGGAGTCTCGTTTTTGGGCCGGGCTAGTTTGACTGGGTCACGGAGGCAAGTACCCTGCCACGTTTCATGCGAATGCGACTGCTTATTATTGTAATTGGAGGGCTCTGTCTCGCCGATGCCGGACAGGCATCGATCATTTTCCGGCCGGGAGAAAAAGTAAAATATGTCGCTCCCGGGGAAGAGGAAATCAGCGGAAACGCGCAACAGCTTTTCGACAAGGCACAAGAGGCGGAGAAACAAGGAAATATGGGCCGCGCAATCAAGGTTTATACTCACCTTTTGCGGAAGTATCCCAAGGATGCCCTGGCTCCAGGCGCCACTTATCGGGCGGCGCAATTGCTCGAGTTCGAGGGTGATTATATGAAAGGGGCAAACACTTATCGCTGGCTGGTGGAGAGATATCCCAGTAGCCCCAATTTCGACGAAGCGATCGAAGGCCAGTTTCGCATTGGCGAAATGTACCTTTCGGGAAAGAAGATAAAGCTGCTGGGAATTCCGATTGGGACCTCGATGGATCGTGCAGTTGAAATCTTCGCGGCGATCGTGCGGACCGCACCTTTTGGCAGATATACTGCCCGGGCACAGTTCGATATCGGCCTGGCCCGGCAGAAACAGTCTGCGAATGATGCCGCGATTCAGGCCTACCAAGCGGTGATCGATAAATTCCCGAACGATGCAATTGCGGCCGATGCGCAATATCAAATCGGGTATATTTGGTACGAAGCGGCGCGTCTCGGGACTAATGACCAGGCTGCGACCCAAAACGCCAGGACTGCATTCGAGGATTTCCTGTTTCGTTACCCGAGGAGCGAGAAGGCGCCCCAAGCGCGCGAAAATCTTCAGCGTCTGCAACAGAAATCGACTGGTGATGCCATGAAGGTTGCCAAATTTTATGATAAATCGAAAGCCTATCGCGCGGCCGTCATTTACTATAGCCAGGTAATTCGGGAGCAGCCCGGGTCATCTGCGAGCGCGGAGGCCCAAAAACGGATCGATCAAATTCGCGCGAAGGTGGGCCCAACAGCTTTGACGGCCGCCGTTGCGGTGAATGAGCCGAAGAAAAAGCAAGTGGTTTCCCGAGCTCCTGCCGGCAATTCTCGACCTGCATTCCGCAACAGCGACGCCGAAGTTGCTCCACTCCCGCCGGCGGAACAAGATTCGAACTTGCCGCCGCCGGCTTCTCTTTTGCCGCCGACAACGACTGCGCCGGAGCCGTCTCCGAGCCCGGGGTCATCGCCCGCTCCAGAGGCGGCTGCTACACCCGAGCCCTCCCCCTCGCCTGACTCTGCCGCTTCGCCGGCGCCGTGAAAAATCTTCTCGCCGCGGTCTGTTTGATTCTTACCGGTTGCCTCGGCTACCAGGTGGGGCCGGTGAAGCCTGGCGTTCTGCGCGATGTCCACCTTGTTGCGGTGCCAACATTTGAAAACAAAACCTTACTGCCGCGTATCGAAGTGCTCGTTACCGACAGCGTTATCAAACAACTGCAACAGGATGGGACTTACAAGATCGCCGAAAAAAATAATGCCGATGCCGTCTTAAAGGCTGAAATCACCGAAATCAATCGCACCCCGGCGCGATCGGTGCGCGGAAACGTCCTTGCGACGACGGAGTTCAACCTCACCATGCACGTAAAGTATCAACTGGAAACACGCAGTGGTACTTTGCTCATGCCCTCTGGGGAAGTGGTGGGTACCACCAGTTTTTTCGTTGGCACTGATGTTACAACCGACGAGCGACAGGCCTTGCCCTTGGCGGCCGAGGAGCTCGCGACCCATCTTGTGACCCAATTGAGCGAAGGCTGGTGATTCCTCATGAAAGGCGAGGAGCACCTGTGGGGAGTCCTCAATGACAAGCTCGATACTCTGCTCGCGACCAATCACATGGCCGAAGCGATCCGGGTAGGCCAAAGCGCGCTGGAAATCGCCAAACGCAGCTTCGGAGCAGGGGACGTTAGACTAGCGCTCAGTTACGAGAAACTTGGTTTGTTGCATGAGCAGAACGGCGATCGCGTGGGAGCAAAGGCTTATCTGGTCAATGCTCACCGGCTACTGGCCAGGATGCGACCCGCCGATGATGAAGCTGTTTTTCGGTCTTCCCGGCGACTGGGGCAGCTCTGCAATGAACTTGGCCATACTGAGGAAGCGATCGACTTTTATGAGCAAGCAGTCGCAGCGACTCTTCAGCTGCCCGACCTACCGTTTTCTGATCTCGGCGCACTGCTGAACAATGTTGCTCTTATCTGCCGCAAAGCCGGCCGCGCCACGGCGGCTGAACCATACTACCTGCGCGCTCTCCAAATTTACGAAGCGCAACTCGGGCTGGAACATCCCGATGTCGCCTCGGTGCTGAACAATCTCGGCGTCTTTTATACAAACGAGAAGCGTTTTACCGAAGCAGAACAGGTTCATCTCCGCGCCCTCGCCATTCGCGAAAAAGCATTTTCCGCGAGCCATCCCGATATCGCGCAATCGAAATGCAATCTCGCGGTCGTTTATCACTCGCGTGGCGATTACGAACGCGCTTCCGAACTTTATCGCGCATCACTTCAGGCCTGGGAGGAAGCGATGGCCAAACCGCCTGAAGAATACGAAATCGTGGCGGCGAACTACGCCGATCTTCTGCGGTCACTCGGCAAAGCCCGCAAGGCGCACGCGCTCGAAAGTCGGGTGCACAAGAAACGGCACGGTTGATTGCGGTTGCGCCGCTCGCG
>QHRA01000120.1 GCA_003221295.1 Verrucomicrobiota bacterium
TCGTTATCCCCTGCTATAACGAGCGTGATACCGTTGCCGAAATCGTTTCGGCCGTCCGGACCGCGCCCCTGCAAAACATCGAGATCATCGTCGTGGATGATGGTTCGACCGACGGCAGCCGCACGATCTTGAAACGCAATGTCGAACCGATTGCCGATCGCGTCATTTACCACGGCCTTAATCGCGGCAAAGGCGCGGCCCTGCGCAGTGGTTTCGCGGCCGCCACCGGTGACATCATTCTCGTCCAGGATGCCGACCTCGAATACAATCCCGAGGAATACCCTCGCTTGCTTGAGCCAATCTTAAGCGGCAAAGCAGATGTCGTTTTCGGTTCGCGCTTCAAGGGTGGAGGCCCGCACCGTGCCGTTTATTTCTGGCACATGATTGGGAACAAACTGCTCACTTTGCTCTCAAACATGTGCACAAACGTCAACCTCACCGACATGGAAACCTGCTACAAGGCATTCCGCGCTTCCGTCATCAGGAACCTTGACTTGCGCGAAAACCGCTTCGGATTCGAACCCGAAATTACCGCCAAAGTAGCCCGCAGCCGCTGCCGGATTTACGAAGTCGGTATCTCTTACGATGGCCGTACCTATGAAGAAGGAAAGAAAATTACCTGGCGCGATGGAATTCGCGCCTTCTACGCCATTATCAAGTACAATTTTTTTGTTCGCGATAATGGCCTCATTTTTTCTAACGAGAATTCGTTGAACGAATCGGCTGATACTGTTGAGTTCGGACCGCGCCTGAAGCATTCCTGATGACGTCCCGCTTTTCTTACGGGCGCATTGCGCACGTATTGCT
>QHRA01000121.1 GCA_003221295.1 Verrucomicrobiota bacterium
CGATTGCAGCAACACCCGACGTCTCTGTAGTTACCGCCGCTGTCGTCGCTTCAACACCTGAAGCTTCGACCCTAACGCCTACACCGGCGGCGACAATTGCTGCGGCTACGGCCGCGCCTGAGGTCGCTGCCGGAACTCCTGCTCAGCAGCCCGTGATTGAGCCGGCTGCATCGGCGCCGCCTGTCGTAACCACGGCAATGAGTGCGACGCCGGCCCCTGTTCTCGCCCCGGCAAAAGTTGGGCAGTTCACGCCTGTGCCGACGTTCGGCGAACGGATTAGTTCCTTCGTGGAAAGTCAGTCTCTGCTCTTTTGGGTCCTTGGACTTGGCCTCCTCGGTTTGTTGATCTGGCTGGGCGTAATGGAGATTCAGCGGTGGATGGGAACAACGCAGATTGGTCATCGACCGGCAACCGTCACAGGGCCGTCACTGCACGACGATGAGACGGCTGAAGAAACGCCCGAGTTGCAAACAGCAAAACGTTTCGTGGGTGGACCGCGTCAGATTTCGGTTCAGCTAAAAGCTTCCGAGCTTTCGCCCTGGTGGGCCGTGATTCCTGTGGCGAAACGGGCGGCTGAGACGATACCCGCTCCGCCGTCCGAACCGGAAACGGCAACCGTTAATGGTCGCACCAGCGAGCCGGCCTACGTTGATTTCGAAGAATCATCCGTCGGACCGGTAATTGGGCAGGTGCCAGGAAACGGCGAGACCGAAATCGCGCCTGAGCCGCCAGCATTTCCTTCGCCCACGTATGCGCCAGCCGTTGAGTCGGTGATTAAGTCCTCCATTGAGCCTGCGATTGAGCAAGCAGAGCCGGAGCCAATGGCCGCAGTCGCTGAAGAAACCTCCCCAAGGGAACCAGTGCGCGAATGGGAGGTCTCCGAACCCGTGGAAACGCAGGCGAGCGCTTTAGAAATGCAAGTGTGTGAGCCGACAACTGCAGAGACAGCCGCGCCCTCCGAAATCGAGGAACAAATTTCAACTCAGGAATGGTCGCCTGAGCCTGAGCCAGTGGCCGCAGTCGGTGAAGAAACCTCCCCAAGAGAACCAGTGCGCGAATGGGAGGTCTCGGAACCCGTGGAAACGCAGGCGAGCGTTTTGGAAACGGAGATCTGCGAGCCGACGGTGGCCGCGGCGGTCGCGCCTTCCGAAATCGAGGAACAAATTTCAACTCAGGAATGGTCGCCTGAGCCAGAGCCGATCGAGCAGGGCCAGCCTGTTCCTTATCAAATTGTGGTGACCGCAGAGCAACCGGCTGAGATCGCAGCCCCTGAAGAACCGGAAATTGCAACTGTTGCTGAGATTGCTGGAGTTGGCCGTGCCATTGCCGGTATCGGCGCTTTGCCAGAGGCCACTGAAATCTCAACTGCCAGTGACGAAGAAGATTTTGCTTCACAACCCACAACAATCGAAACCATGCCTGAGACACTCCAAACCCCAACAGATCCCGTCATTCGAGCTGGTGGCATGCACACGGCTGTTGAAATCACTCTCTCTTGCGAAATCGCTTCGATGCAACTAACGCCCGCTTTCAAGGTGGGCGCGCTGCAATTACGGCCGATTTCGAAAGTAGTCACGATGCGCCTGGCTTCATCGCCGCAGCAGCAAGCGCCGATGAATTTGCAGGCCAACTTCGAGATTGCCAAGATTCAAGCGGCGTCCGGTAGCCTTGGCCAGCTGCGCTTGAATCCATCGCAGCAACAAAGGCCCGCCACGCTTGCGACGCCGTCATTTAATATTTCCAGCCTGCAACTGGTATCGGGCTTTGAGTCGGCTCCGTTGCAACTGACGCCTTCGCATCAAACGCAGGCCTCGGTGCACCTCACCGCTGCCTTCCAGATCACGAGCGTGGAATTTTCTCCCACCTTCGAAATCGCCGGCATCATTCTCAATTCGACCTCGAAGACCGTTGCTGTGCAATTGCCGGGTGCGGGCGCTTCATCCGTTGAAAATGCACCGATGTTCGAAATAACGAACGTGCAGATGGCGAGCAATGGCGAGATCGCGATGATGCAACTGAATCCGGTAGCGAAACGCGCCTAACGTTTCCGAAAGAAGAATCCCGACAACCGCGCGGGCGCAATTCCGCGCGGTTTCTTATTTTCGCTTGAGCAACCTTGCCCGGTTTAACGATTGCAAGAGTGGAATAACGAATTCGCCATTCTTGCGAATGAGTTTGCCATCAAAATAGATCTCGCCGCCGCCATATTCCCGGCGCTGAATATTGACCATGTCCCAATGCACCTGGCTGCGGTTCCCATTGTCGGCCGTCTCATAAGCCTGGCCGGGAGTAAAATGAAACGACCCCGCAATCTTTTCGTCGAACAAAATATCGCGCATTGGATGTAAAATGTGCGGATTAAAGCCGAGCGAGAATTCGCCGATGTAACGGGCGCCGGCATCGGCATCGAGAACATCGTTCAATTTCTTGGTTTGGTTGCTCGTGGCCTTAACAATCTTTCCGTTCTCGAACTCCAGCCGGATATGGTCAAAACTTGTGCCCTGATAAATTGTCGGCGCGTTAAAGGTGACAAAGCCGTTGACCGAGTCGCGTACCGGAGCCGTAAAAACTTCGCCATCTGGAATATTCCGATCGCCGCCGCAGATGACGGCCGGAATTTTTTTAATGCTGAATCGCAAGTCCGTTCCTGGGCCTGCGATCTCAACCCGGTCGGTTCTCTCCATTAGCTTTTTTAGCGAGTTCATTCCCTGCTGAAGCTTGCGGTAATCGAGAGTGCAAACTTCGAAGAAAAAATCTTCGAAGGCTTCGGTGCTCATGCTGGCGAGCTGGGCCATGGCCGGGGTCGGCCATCGCAGCACTACCCATTTCGTTTTCTGAACGCGCTGGTCCTGGAGTGGCCGCATTTTTTTTGCGATCAGTTTCATCCGATCGGTCGGCACGTCGGCCTGCTCGGTAATATTGTGGCTGCCTCGCACGCCGATGTAGGCGTCCATTTGTTTCATCCGGGCCAGTTCGTGGCGTGCCAGGAGACGCAACTGCGGTTCAGTGGCATGAAGGGCAAGCTCGCGGCTAACCGGCGCCCTCTGCAACTGCACGAAAGGGGTCGCTCCTCGCTTCCGCGCCGCGCGCACCAGCGCGATCGTCATTTCATCAGGCGCGTCAAAGGCCTCGATCAGCACTTTCTCATTGCGTTTTAACTCTGTGGAATAACCCGTCAGGATCTCGGCGAGTCTATCGAAGCGGGGATCGCGCATAGATCGCTATGATTCCACTGCCCGCGCCGCATGCAACTCACAGAATTAAGACCTCCCGCCTCCCGGACAGAGGGCGAATCAGTCGGGCGTGACCGGGGTGCGCCCGATCGAATGATAGCGGAATCCGACTCTTGCCATCGTCGACGGATCAAACAAATTGCGGCCGTCGAAAACAATCGGCGTAGTCATTTTTTCTTTCACCACTGCAAGATCGACATTAGCAAATTCCTCCCATTCGGTCGCGATCACGAGCGCTTCTGCACCATCAACCGCATCAAGCGCGCTTTCACAAAAGCGCGCGCTCTTGATTTCCGAAATTTCGCGTGCCCGCTCCATGCCTTTGGGATCATAGACCGAAACCTGGGCGCCCTCGCGTAACGTGTCCGCGACCAAATCAATCGCGACGGAGGAACGAATATCATCCGTATCCGGTTTGAAAGTCAGTCCCCAAACCGCGATCTTTTTTTCGCGCAGGACCCAAAGGGTGTCGCGAATCGATTTTAGAAACCGCTCTTTCTGCGCCGCATTAATGTTCTGGACTTCTTTTAAGAGCGAGAAAGGAACACCGAGTTTTTCGCTTATCGTGATAAATGCGGCAATGTCCTTCGGGAAACACGACCCGCCATAGCCTATCCCGGCGTTAAGAAAATTCCGGCCAATCCGTCGATCCATTCCGATTCCATCAGCCACTTTTTCGATGTCAGCGCCGCTGGCCTCGCAAATGGCGGAAACCGCATTGATATAAGAAATTTTCAGTGCCAGAAATGAATTGGCGGCGTGCTTGATTAACTCCGCGCTATTTATGTCGGTAACAAGAATCGGCGCCATGAAAGGCTCATAGACCTTTTTCATTAAGTCGGCGGCATGTTCGCTCTGCGCCCCGATGACGATCCGATCAGGATGCATCAAATCGTGGACCGCACAGCCTTCGCGTAAGAATTCCGGGTTACTGACAACGTCAAACTTCGCGCCGTGACGATTATAACGCTTAATCGATTCGGCCACCTTTTCGCCAGTTTTCACGGGCACCGTGCTCTTATCGACGATCACCCGGTAATCCGTGAGGACGCCGGCGATCTCGCGCGCTACTTTTTCGATGAAACTCAAATCGACGCTGCCGTCGCTCTGCGGCGGCGTCGGTACCGCAATAAAAACGATCTGTGAGTTATCGACGCCTTCCTTGATGCTACCGCTGAAGCGCAATCGGTGGGCGGCGACATTGCGATGAATCAGTTCTTCCAAACCGGGTTCGTAGATCGGGACACGGCCGGCGCGTAATACTTCAATTTTGCGTTCATCGTTGTCGACGCACGTCACGTTGTGGCCAACATCAGCAAAGCAGGCGCCGGTGACGAGACCGACGTATCCCGAGCCGATAATCGAGAGATCCATGTGAGGTTAACCTAGCGAAGTGGCGGGAATGCTACCCGAATTCGACCTTTGCGCGATCAATTATTGTCCCGCGCCGCCCGGATCGAAATTGAGGTCGAACCCGAGTTTCGGAAACGCTTTCAAGGTAAAAGTTAAGAGAACACCATACTGTTTTACCCCGTTATTGTCGCGCACGACCGCGCCGAAAGAAGCGACCCAACTGGAGAGGTCGCGATAGACGGCATAACGCTGTTGTTCAAGCAACCCGGTCGTCGCCTCGTATTGCTCCTGCACCGCGAACCCCCAGTTGTCGTTAATCCGGTAATATCCGCCGAAGGTAAACAGGCTGCTGTTTTGAAAAAATGGATTGTTGTTTAGGTAGCGGTGCCCAACGTTTAGCTGCAGCTTCGCCATCGGCTGGAACGATATGGTCGTATTGACTTCGGTAAATCCTTTATCAAACGCGGGCACTTGGGAATCAATGGCGAGCGAGGCCCATGGTAGCGGAGTAAAGCGAATGTTGTTGAAAAGATTCGAATAGGGAGTGCGATCGTAAGGATTCTCGAAATTGACGTCGAAATAGGTGTCGAGTTCGAACCAGGTAATGTTGGTGTCGTCGCGCCGAGTCTCCAGCCGGTTGCGGACCCCGAGGCGCCAGATCGTCCAGCGATCAATCGAATCGATGGTGGTGAACTCCGGAAAATCGATTGGGCGTAATTTCGTGGTTGGTTCGACGCGATCGAATTGTAAAATCGCCGCGGGATCAACGCCGGAATTGGAAACCCATGAAAAATTGGTGAACGGCTGAATAACGTGGCGCAACCCATCCAGACCAAGCGCGCTGCTCTGGACCTCCTCCCAGGCACGCGAAATTTTGAACGATGCTTCCACTCCAGCGTTGAAAACCGTGCGAGTTTTGTCGCCATCGAGGCGAAGCGGCGTGTTATCGGGCACAAGAAAATCTGGGATCAGCGGATCGCTACTCGGAGTGAAAAGCGTTTTCCCGAGATCGCGCGTCTCATTGTAGTAGGTCGCGCGGAACCCGGCACGCGGGACGATGCTGAGCCAGCCAAAATACGTGTTTGGGTAAAGGAGTTGGTGAAAAGTATCGACCCGCCAACTTTCGTAGTCTTCAAACCCGGAGCCGCTCGCGAAATTGCGATGAAGGTCCGCAATCCCGCTTTCGCCCTGGTAAAAGATCGGACTTCCAAAAATGGGAGTCCGGACGACGTCCAACACTACTTCGGGAAGACGCTCGGTTTGCTGGAAGAACTCGTTAGCTTGAAAGCGTGCGATCGCAGTCAGGGTATAAATGGGATCGACTTTAGTTACGGCCACGACGTTGTCCGGCACGGGATTGATGCGGAATTCAGACTGGTAGAAATCCTCCATGACGAACGCATCGCTTAATTTGGTGATGTCAACGATGCCATAGATGTCGCTCGTGAAATCCGTCCGGTCTTCCACACTCACGCGGTAACGGGCGCTTCCGATGGGCGTGCGCGGCACCGAAGTTTGATTTATGTCCGGGTTTTGATCGTTGATGAAATAGGTCTTGAGCCGAAGGTAACTACTGTCGTCCTTGCCGTAATTCATTTCGGACTCGAAGCCGATGGCCTCTCCACGCCGCGCCCGATAATCCAGCCGGACGGTCCCCTTAATTTTCTCGGTGATTGGAAATGTCACCGCACTCAGCAGCGACGCTCCCCAGGAACTGAGATAGGCAGGCGAGATGCTGAAGCTAAACGCGTCGTTTAATGATTGATAAAGATAGGGCCACCAAAAAACAGGAACTTTGCCAATGTAAAAAGTCACATCCTGGAAAACGACGCGATCGTTTTCGTAAATCCGA
>QHRA01000190.1 GCA_003221295.1 Verrucomicrobiota bacterium
GACAAAAGGATGAAGCGACGCAGCATGCTCAGCGAGTGACAACGATCGATTGAGAGTAGCGCTGCGGGTAATTTCCTCCAGCAGATGCGGGTGACGAATCAGAACATTGGTCGCAAAAAAACTGGCATCAAACGTTCGCACCAGCAGCTCGAGGAGTTTCGGATTGGTCGCGAGCAATTCGAAAAGAAGACTGCGCAAACCGAAGGCTTCCACGAAACGGACGATGGCGATGAGAGTAGCATCGGGATCGGCACACTGCGCCAATTCCCCAAGCAAAAGCGGGCGAAGTCTGCGAAAAATCTGCCGCGTCCGTGGGGCAACGTGAAAGGAAACGGAACCTTGCGCTAATTCGTTGAGCGTCCGCGTGGCGCGCGCTGGATCGGAAAAAATATCGAGGTTGACCGCGGTCGCGGCGGTACCGGAAGCGATGAGATGATGAAAGATTTCGCGGACGCGTTCATTGCTCCTCTGCAACTCTGCCAGCAACGCCGCAGCGGAATCAAAGCCGAGGCTGCGCGCGAGACGCTCGCGCTTCTCCGGATCGTCGGGAATCGAATGCGTTTGCCGCTCCGCTTCGATCTGCAAGCGATGTTCAATGCGCCGCAGAAAACGATACGATTCATCGAGAGCGCGCACTTCCGAGGACGGCAGCAATTCGAGCTCGGCGATGGCGCGCAATGCTTTCAGTGTCCCCTGCTCCTGCAAGAAAGTGTGTTGAGCGCCATGAATGAATTGGAGCGTCTGAATAACAAACTCGATCTCACGAATTCCGCCGGCGCCGAGTTTGACGTCTAATTCGTTAGCCGGCACCTCGCGTTCAATCCGACGTTTGATCGCGGCAATTTCGTCAAGCAGCTCCGGTGTGGGGTTTTTCGGAAAAATGAAAGGCTGATGTTGCCGCGAGAATTCGTAGGCCAGCTCTTTACTTCCGCAAACGTGGCGGGCTTTGATCAACGCCAGCCGCTCCCAGGTCTCGCCGAACCCGGCATAGTAATTTTCCATGCTTTCGAGCGAACGGGCGAGCGGGCCGGCCGAACCCTCGGGTCGTAGCCGCAGGTCGAGTCGGAACAAGGCAGGCTCGCCGGCAGAAAACGATTTTACGATCTGCTCCGCGAGGCGGTTGTGCCATTCGTGGTTGGTAAGTCGCGGTGAGACCTGACCTTCTTCGCCATAAAGGAACATGAGATCGATGTCGGAACTGTGATTTAATTCCCGGCCGCCAAGTTTGCCCAGACCCAGGATGGTGAATTCAGTGTGAGGCGCGCCGAATCGCGCACGCAAGCGTGTGTCGCATTCTTCGTAAACGATGGCCAGGCAAACTCCCGCTAAACACGATAGTTCGGCCGTCGTGTCCTCGAGCGATGACGCCTCTGCCAGCTCGCGCAAAGCGATGCGCGTCATTTCTCGTGCTTTCCACAAGCGTAAGGCGCGGAAATTTTCAGCCGGAACTGATTTCGAGCTGCTGGACAACTCTGCCAGCATTCGCCGCGGCCCGCGGTCGGACATCGAAATTTCGGGGCGCGCTAGCCACCGAAGAAGCTCGGGGTCGCGCTGCAATCGTTCCGCGCAAATTTGCGAAACCGCCAGAAGGTGAATCAGCGCTTCTTCGCCGAGAGGGAAATCGTGCAAGAAATCCCGAAGCGAACCGTCCCAGCCGGCAGCAATCTCGTTCAGCGCCGTTTCAACTTGGTCCGGATTGAGTGATCCTTCCGCCTTTGATTTTATCCAGCGCGCTTGCGAGCTCATCGCGCCTTCGAATTAACACGAAAGCGGGATCAGGGCTCGGTTTGCGAGAGCATTTTTTCCCGCGCCTGTTCGAGCAGTCGGCGCTCGCGTCGGCTCAAGCTTGCCAGACCGCAGCGGGAAATCTTCTCGAGCAGCGGATCTATTTCCTCGGCCACAAATTGATCTGGAGTCATGGAGCGCAGCCGCTCCGCTTTGACCCGGCGCTGTTGAAGGACGCGTACAAGAACCAGGGTGCGGCCAAATCCGAGAAGATGAGCATAAAACCAACCCGCGACTGCACCGCCAAGAAAGGCACTGTGGCCGACACTGCCGGTGCGATCGAAAAGCAGGAGAGCAATGGCAGCGAGCAGGGCGATCTGGGCGACACGGCGCATCTTCAATCGCACCGGCACCATGAACAGAAGTAGGGTTGTCATTTCCAACTCTGGCAGAATGGTGGCGTAGGCTACGAATATTGCGGCGATCCCTCCGCCAGCCGCGAACAAGACACAATCGCTCGGCATAAGAAAGAGATGACCGAGCTCGCCGCTAAATGCGCCAAACAGATAGAGGAAGAGAAATTGCCGCTGCCCGATAATCGCCTCCACGTCGCGCCCAATAAAATAAAGGACCAGCATATTGGCGAGGAAATGCCAGACGTTGTTATAGAGCAGCGGGGCGGTAAAAAATTGCCAGGCGTAAGCGTCCGAAATACCGCGATCGCTAAGGCCGAGATATTCGAGAACGAATCCGCGATTCCTGGAGGTGAGAACGATCTGGGTAATGAAGGCCGCCGCGTTCAGACCCAGCAATGAATATAAAACAATACGCTGCGGGGGCGCCCATGAGCGGGTGAAACGCGACGTCTTTCGCCCTGATAGCCGCATACATTAAGATTATCGCACTCGGCGAACGCTGTCGACGAGTGATTCGCGGCGAGAGCCGAAAATCAGGCGGGCGCAAGCACCCGGAGACCCCGTTCCCGCATTCGAAACTCGACCGGGCAGTTCCCGATCAGCTCGCCATCGGCCTCGACCGGCACCTCGTCCTCGGAGGTAACACGCAAGCGTTTGGTCTGAAAATACTCCAGCTCCGGCATGCTGATGGAGGAGCTGAAGATCACTTCTTGCAGATAACGAATAATGTCGAGATAACCGATTCGCTTAAATACGACGACATCGAGCAAGCCGTCGTCGATGAGGGCGCGTTTAAAGAACGGGAACGGTCCACCATAAAGGCGACCATTTCCGATGAGGACAAAGGAGCCTTCCATAATTTTCGCGCCTTTCGATTCAATCACAAGATGCGGCGGCGGGCGGGAGGCGATCTGCGCTGCCGAAACAAGATAGCTGAGGGGGCCGAAGCTGCGTTTGAAGGCCAGGCTCGTTTCCTTCACCGCTTGAGCATCGAGTCCGATGCCGGCGAGTTGCACAAAATGTTTTCCGTTCGCGTTTGGCAAATCAATAGTGCGAGTGTGTCCATCACAAATAATCTGCCAGCACTGCTTCAGGTCGCCCGAGGGCAAACCGAGTTCGGTGGCAAAGACATTGATGGTGCCGATCGGCAACAAACCGAGCGCGGCCGATGTGCCGGCAAGACCATTAACCACCTCATTGATCGTTCCATCGCCGCCAGCCGCCACAATTCTCCGGTACCCCTCCTGCGCTGCTTTGCGGGCGAGCGATTCCGCTTCGCCGATGCGTGAGGTGGACTGCAACGCCGCTCCCTGCGCCACCTTTTCCACTCGCGAGCGCCAATGACGGGCACGCTCGCTACGCGCTGCCGGATTTAGAATAACAAGGGTGTCCTGCACGAATGATTTACTGCAATGACGCGCTGGGTAATGTTTTTTGAATGTTCCGCCTCAGGCGAATCATCGGATGGCTGTTCCTGGTCGTGGTTGCGATTTTTCTGGTATCGCTGCTGGGGGCAAACCTCTATGTGCAATCACAGGCAACACAAGAGCGGATTCAGCAGGAACTCAGCCAACGTCTTAAGATGCCGCTGCAAATTCAGCGCATCAGCGTCACACCGTGGGGCGGACTAAAACTTAGCGGAATCACCATTCCGCAAAGCAACGATGTCCACGCTCCGCCTTTTCTCCAAGCCAAGCGCTTTCAACTTCGCGTCCAATTGCGTTCGATTTTCTGGCGACCGCTGATCATTAAAGAGGTAGCGCTGATTGCGCCGGCGGTGATTTGGCCGCAAAACGAATCTGGAAAATGGCGGGTGCCGATGACGGAAACGCCTTCCGAAGCTCAGACGCAAGTTGAGGAGCCGACGGTTCCCACCCCGGACAACTTGCCGGAAGGCGCGCCGCCTGAAAAGGAGCGGAAGCAAACGAAAGCGGTGGAGGCCGAAAATGCTGCACCCGGACCACAAATCAAAAAGGTGCGGTTGAGCGATGGCAGTTTCCATTTCCTCGATCACGAGAAACGAAACATCGCGTTGTTCGATGGGGTCCAGTTTTCTTCTTCCATGCGTAATGTGACGACGATTCGAGGCCAGACTCGCATTGCCAAAATCGTTCTCCGCGACCGCGTTTTTCTTTCCGGGCTGCGGTCGCCCATTCACTACAGTCCGAGCGAGCTCGAACTCTCCGGGATTACCGCGCAAATCGCGAAAGGACAACTAGACGGAGATTTTTCGATGCAACCGCAGGCAGAAGATTCGCCATTTACCGTGCACGCAAGTTTTCATCGGGTGCAGGCAGATCAATTAGTGGCTGAGGCGGGCGGTTCCCGAGAAATCATTCGCGGCACTTTAGAAGGAACGCTGGAGGCAACCGGAAAAACTGCCGATCCCGATGCTCTGACCGGTTCCGGCACCATCCTCTTGCAAAATGGCCATGTGCAGCAGTTCGCAGTGCTCGCTGCGCTCGGACAATTGCTGCAAATCGAGGAACTGACGCAGCTCGATCTCGAACAAGCCGAAGCAAAGTATCATCTCGCTGGTAATACCGTCCTGGTCGATGAGTTGCTCTTGCGTTCGCCTAATTTGCGCCTTACCGCCACTGGTTCCGTTTCGTTGCGCGGCAAACTCGCACTCGATTCCGTGCTCGCGATTAATGAAAAAATCCGGAGCCAATTGTTTCGCGGAATTCGCGAAAATTTTGTTGCAACCTCCGAGCCCGGACAGTATGCGCTCCAGTTTCATGTCGGCGGCACATTGGAGAAACCGAAAACAGATTTGGTAGAACGCGCGGTAGGCGCTGATCTTAAGGACCTCGGCGGCGTCATCGACGCGCTTCTCGGCCACAAAAGCAAAAAAAAGAAGGCCGCGCCGTCGGCTTCGCCTACACCGTGAGGGTTATTGCCGGCACGGCGGGCGGCCTGCAACTGAAAGTCCCCCGCACCGGTGTACGACCAACGATGGATCGCGTGAAAGCTGCGATTTTTTCGAGCTTGGGCGAGAAGATCATTGGAGCACGCGTATTGGATCTTTTTGCCGGTGCCGGCGGGCTCGGCATCGAAGCAATGAGTCGCGGCGCGGCCTCCGCGGTCTTCGTTGAATCAAATCGAAACGCGGCGCGAATCATCGAACGCAATCTCGTCATTGCCGACGTGGATGGTCGGGTGCGGATGCGGGATGTATTTGCGTATTTGAAATACGCCACCGGGCCGTTCGATATTATTTTTGCTGATCCGCCCTACGAAGCCGCGCCCGGAGCAAAACCTTTTACCGATTTGCTACTAAACAATCCGAGAATTCCTCGTCTGCTTGTTCCTGACGGTGTGTTGGTTCTTGAGAAACGACCGGGCGAGAAGGTACCAGAGCATCCACACTGGAAAGAAGTCCGAGCGCGTCGCTATGGCGCGACCGAAGTAATTTTTGCGGAGCGCCAGAGATGATCCGGCTCATCTACAATCTGCTCTGGCCAATCGGTCTGCTGCTGTTCCTACCCTCGTACCTCGCGAAAATGTTCCGGCGCGGCGGCTATCGAAAAAACTTTGGGCAACGGCTCGGTTTTTATTCAACCGAATACCGGCAACGCTTGCACGGAAAAAACCTGACCTGGATTCATGCCGTCAGTGTCGGTGAAGTCGTAATCGCGCTAAAACTCGCGGAACAATTGCGCGCACTGCAACCCGATCTGAAGTGCGTCCTCACCACCACGACAACGACCGGCCATGCTCTGGCACAGAAGCGTGCGCCCGATTGGATGGATGTTCTCTACGCCCCGCTTGATTTTTGGCCGGTGATGCGTCGCGCGTTTCGCGTTATTGCGCCGCAGCGTATCATTTTGATCGAAGCGGAAGTGTGGCCAAACCTGGTGGCAGAAGCAACGCGCCGGAAAACTCCGATCATATTGGCGAATGCGCGCTTATCTCCACGTTCGGAACGAAGATTTCGGCGTTACAAGATTTTTGTCGGCCCCATTTTTCGACGACTCGATCTTGTTTGCGTGCCAATACTCGAAGACGCAGAGCGATGGAAAAATCTTGGCGCTACCCCGTCCCAAATTCATGTGGTTGGTAATATTAAGTACGACGTTTTCAATCAGTCGATTTTATCCGGCGCGGCGCGACGATTCATCGAAACAGCGATTGATGCGACTCAGCCAATTCTTCTCGGCGGCAGCACCCATCGGGGCGAGGAAAAGATTCTGGCGGATGTTTTTTGCGCGCTCCGATCGGAATTCCCCAATTTGTTTTTGGTTTTGGCGCCGCGTCATGTCGAGAGAGTGAAGGAAGTAGAATCGGAATTACGCCAGCGCAATCTGCGGGCGATTCGACGCAGTGCGGCCGAGAAGCCCGCGCAATTGCCTGATTGCCTGCTCATCGACACCACCGGTGAACTGCCGGACTGGTACAATATCGCGATGATTGTTTTTATCGGGAAAAGTCTGACTGCGCATGGTGGTCAAAACCCCGTCGAAGCGATCAGCGCGCGGAAGCCGGTAATTTTTGGGCCGCACATGGAAAATTTTGCAGGTCTGGCAAACCAGCTCATCGCGGAAGGCGGCGCCCTCTGCGTCCAAAATTCACAGGAACTAATGGAACAGTCGCGCCGTTTACTGCGTAACTCCGCCGAGCGAGAAGAGCTGGCGACCAACGCCCTTCGCGTCATTCAACCGCATCGAGAAGCGGCGGTGCGAACAGCGACACTCATTGAAAAAATTTCTGCGAGCCGGTCGCCGTGATTTGCTTGCGGCTCCGCAGAGCATCGCCCTACCGATGAAATTTTCGCGCGCACGCATTGGTAGGGCGAGACTCCGTCGAGCTGCGGAGTCAGGGCGCAAAGCTCGATCTTAGTTGACACCAATCGGCGGTGTTACCTGGGATTTGCTTCGACCATTCGAGAGAAACGCGACTTGCAAGGTCGGTCGTCGTCTTGATATTTGGCGCTCGCCGACCCTATCGTCCAGTGGCCTAGGACACCGCCCTTTCACGGCGGTAACACGGGTTCGAATCCCGTTAGGGTCGCTTCCCTTTGGAAGCCATGACCATCGGGAAATGCATAACTGAGTTGCATAACAACTGCACTGAAATTCGCCTACATCCGCTGACGTGCAGCAACGCGAATTTCCTCATGGTTGCCGGTTCATCGACTCCTTTGCAGATGACGTGCTCTGCTGACGCCCGCGGAATGGGACGACGGGAACGGGTGCAGATGCGGACAAACGCATTCCGCTAGGACGAAAATGTCTAAAAATGTTGGGGAAGCTCTGGCTCAAATGAATCGCAGCCGAATGTCATGCAGGATACGCAAATCAAAGTAGCGATTTACAAGCATTTTGCCGAGACGAGGCGGGCGCCTTCAGCGTCAATGGTCGCGCGGCTAATCGGCTCAGACACACAAAGTGTGCGTCAGGGCTATGCGAGATTGCGCGCGCAAAGAGTGCTTGTGTTGCAATCGGACGGCGAATCGATCCGAATGGCACCGCCGTTTTCCGGTGTTGCAACGCAGCACGTCGTTTCGGTTACCGGTAAACGATACTTTGCTAACTGCGCATGGGATGCGCTTGGAATTCCGGCGGCATTGCATCGGCCGGCTGTTGTCTATTCGAGATGTGAACAGTCTGGCGAACCATTGCGCCTACACTTGAGGGTCCCGAAGTATTTACCTGAAACAACATGCTTTTCTTCCGGTCGGAAGAAGCCGTTCACGAGTGGTGCAGATTGCGTGGCTATCCGCTGCGACCGCTCGTGACAATTGATCAACTCTGGATACTCGCTACGACGTGGTATTCGACGAGGTTACGGGAAGATTCGCGCAGGCCACAACCGCAAGACATGCGCACAATCTTCGCGCGGGTTGGATTAAAGGGAGAATTTTGGGACCCGCAATCGGACAGCTTCGGTTGAAATGAGCTAGCGGAATCAGCGATTCCATTGCTGAAACTGTTGAATCCCATTTTTGGGATGAACGAACACTCGCCTTTCCTTCTTATATTTCGTTAAGTCATTCATTTTTAGGCTCTTATAGCCACAATGTAGAGATGGCATGGTTGATGCAAGCACAAAGATTATCAATCTCTAGAAACGTCGGAAATTCCACTAAGTTCCATGAAACTTTCATTCAAATCCGCTGCCGATACAAAATCCGCCGCGCTCCACCTGCTTCGCACAGTGTTGTTAGCTTCCGTTACTCTCGCAATGCTGAGCGCTAGTCGACCCGCCAGAGTGGCCCAAGCCGTCGAAGTAACAACGGCGTTACCTTTCCGATCTTGTTGGAATTTACCGACTACGTGATTTTGGATGAGTACCGGCCTCAGAAAGAAACTAAACGGACCCTAATGCCGGTTAGGGTGTCCAGAATTCAATTGAGATCGATTCCTATATGAAACTACTATCTTCCATCGGCAGCCCCGCCTTATCGCGGGTCGGCTTTTGTCGCGCAGTCTTCTTCGCTTCTATTAGCGTCGCGCTTCTCGTGGTGCCGACTTTGGCTTATGCCCAGAATTCCCACAAGCAAACCGCAAGGCATCCCCACCCAAGAATCGATGATACAGCGCCAACTTACGCAGAGCCAGAGACCATATTAACAGATGGAGCAGCAGGGATTCAACCGACCAGTGGACCTGCGATTTCGCCATCCGCGCCCGGGTCGTTCACCACGGTTGGCCCGGCATGGGCGGCTATCGGTCCGACGCCTATTCCAAATGGCCAGACCATACCGGCTGATGTTAACGGAATCTCTCTCACTCAATCCCCCGTCAGCGGGCGCGTGACGTCCGTGGCAATAGATCCCGGCAACGCAAGTATTGTCTATGTTGGGGCGGCGCAGGGGGGTGTATACAAGAGCACTAATGGCGGCGCGACGTGGACACGTCTAATGGATGGCGCGATGACGCTGGCCGTCGGTTCTCTCGAGCTTGATCCAACAGACGCGACGGGGAACACGCTCCTGGTCGGCAGTGGCGAGTCAAACTTCTCGGGCGACAGTTACGCTGGCTTCGGTGTTTACAAGGTGACCGCACTGAAAAGCGGCAGCCCAGTCCTGAGCGGGCCATTCGGCTCCAGTCAGTTCATCCATCGCGGCATCCCCGGGTTGGCTATCGACCCGAATAATCATAACAACGTTTACGTCGGCAGTGCCACCGGGCAGCAAGGGATCGGGCCGCAAGCCCCTACCGGTGCTCCCCCGCGCGGTCTGTTTCGTTCGACTGATGCCGCCTCTACTTTCACAAAGCTTGCGGTCGCTAACCTACCTGCCACCGCGGACTTCCGGGTTACGTCAATCGTCTATGAGCCGGGCAACTCCGATCGCGTGTTTGTCGGGATCGCCGATGCCAATGTACCCAACGCATTTGGGGGCATCTACTTCACAACAAATGCGAGCGCTCCTTCTCCGACGTTCACGAAACTTCGAGCAACCTCAAAGAAGGACTTCGCGCCTATAAAATTCGCGATCAATAAGATCGGAAACACAGTCACCGTAGTAGCCGTCACCGGCGAGACTGCCCCTAACAACCAGGGGCAAGGCCAAGCTTACAAAGCCGTTTACGACTCAAGCAAGTCAACCATCAATCCGACGTTCTCCCCGTTACCGGCCGCGAATGGATTCGCAGACGGTCAAGGATCCTACAACATAGGGGTGGCGATCGACCCGACGAATGCAAACAACGTCTACGTGGTCGGCACGCTGAACGGGACGTTTCTCTTTTCGAGAGATGGTGGCCAGACATTTACGCCAAGCAACGATAGGCTGCATGTTGATAGCCACATGGTTGGTGTCGCACCATCCAATCCGTCGGTCATTTACACGGGCAATGATGGTGGCGTTTGGCAGTCGACCGACGCGGGCGTGACTTGGCTAAGAGATCGCAACAACTCCACTTTTAGTGCGACACAGTTCCAGAGCATAGCGGTCCACCCGACCGACCCCAACTTCAGTATCGGCGGCACCCAGGACAACGGCACCAACTTCTTTAGGCCGAACCGAACCTGGCATCGTGTTGACTTCGGTGACGGCGGCTATGCGCTCATCGACCAGAACGCGACGAACACGGAAAACGTGACCATGTATCACACCTATTTCAACATTACGGGTGTCCTGATCGGCTTCGGGCGCGTCCTTAAAACAAGCTGCGCGACCGAGGGGCAGTGGTCATTTAAAGGAAACTCCAGCGATCCCGCGGACGTGGACCCCAGTGTCGCCCACTGCGATGGTACCACGAACAGTTTCAACGGAATTTCGCTCAACGACGCTGTGAATTTCTACGCACCGATGGCTCTTGGGCCGGGCAATCCAAACAAGGTCTACTTCGGGACGGATAAACTTTATCGGTCAACTAACAAGGGCGACACGATGACCGTCGTGAGTCAGGTCTTCGCCCCTGGAGTCCCCGTCAGCGATATCGGTATTTCGAAGACGAATGATGCCGTCCGCATAGTCGGTCTCAACAACGGAAAGGTGTTTGCGACGATCACTGGTGGGGCGACGGCTGCGAACATGACAGATGTGACTTTCGTTGGCACGCCCACTACTGGGATGCCTGCTAAATATATCGCGCGCACCGTCATCGACCCAAACAACGCGAACACCGCCTACGTCGTTTTTAACGGCAATGCCATCGCAGGGAGGCATGTTTGGAAGACAACAAATCTGAATAACACCGGTACGGGCACGGTCGCCTGGACAGCGATCGACGGCACCGGCATTCCGGATGTTTCGGTAAACGCCTTCGTGGTCGATCGAGCAGATTCGACCCATCTCTACGCCGGCACTGACCGGGGTGTTTTCCTCTCTACCGACGGTGGTACAACTTGGAATCAATACGGCACCGGTCTGCCCGACGTCGCTGTATTTGATCTTGCGATCAGCTCCGACAGTCACCTGCGTGCGGCGACACACGGGCGCGGGTTCTACGAAATTGTGAAAGCTCCGTAAACTGGCCTTTCCGCAGCGCAGCTTTGGCGAGTGGTCGGAGCTGCGTTGCCTTCAGGCTTGGCGCGAGAACCGCCCTAGTTAACAGGCTGTGCCTCTCATCTTGCCGGGCCGCGAGCCGCGCTATATGACCACTTGCGGCGAAGCTCGTCAGAAAAGCCCTTGCCTTACGCGCTTGGTAAGCATTTAACAAATTCGTTGTCCCCTCACCAATCGCTGGCGCGTCCTCCTCTCCCTCAAGGGAGAGGGTAGGGTGAGGGGCTTACGCGTCCCTAGCCGCGACAAAGTTAGGGGGGAGCGGGCCGCGCATCGTGGCCGAGATTATTCGTTGAGTGCTTCCGCTTAGCAGGTCCCGGGTCGGCAAGCGAGTCGCCCGTTTTATGTTCTTGAATTTGGAAGCGCAAAAAATCATGAACAGCGTTCCGTGCTTCTGAGTTTGTCGTCGTGATAACTACTCGCCCGCCGGCCGGCAAATTCTCCATCCAATAAGAGATGTCGCCTTTTAGCTGGCTCATTCTGTCTGCTCCTGGCGGGTTTCGCCCGCGGGTAACCGCTGGGACTTCGAATTTCCCTTGTCCGAACATAGCCGCAATGTTCGCTACTTGGCGCCGGACCGCACCGACCTCCGCGGGATCATTTGCGGTCATTTCTATTGCGCCACCGTCCGGGAGCAATTTGAAATGGCGAACGGCTTTCTCTTGATCGAAACCCAGAGCTGTCTCTCCCGGAGTTGCAGCTGCAACTGAGTTCTGGGGCGTTTGCGCCGGCGATGGATTCAGCATCATGAAATCAAGTATGGCAATAGCAGCCGTAATGTAGAAACCGATTCTCAAGCTCACGTTCACATGTGGCGCAAGTTTATATCGTGCCGCGTCCCTTCTTAGTTCGACGCGCTTTCCTAGTCTCTGTTCAAAAGAGTTGCGACCTTGTGTGCCTGCACTGGCGGCAGAAACGCAGTCACCGTTACTTCGTCGATTGGCGCGGCTGCGAGCCGAGATGGGGGTCCGAAGCCTTCGCTTACGCCGCGATCATCGGCGAGCCACCCATTCCCGGTGTCGCATGAAGCAAAGTTGCCTACGGGGTAAATGGGATGACTAAATAAGCAGATCCACAAGCTGAGCGCTCGAGCGAGAAGCCATTAACCTAATTGCCAGGGCACGACCATAAAAGAAATGCTATCGAAACGTCGGTGGGAATGAATTGTTATGCCGCCACCAGCAAGGACGTGTTTTGCTCTAATCCTATCACCCACTCATATTATCTGGCCCACAGATCTGCCGATGTTTTTGGCCCAACGATGCCATCGGCCAGCAAGTTCGTTTTTCGCTGAAAAGCAGCCACTGCCTCGCGTGTGCCGGGCCCGAAAATACCATCGATCGTGATAGCATATCCGAGGTCCTTGAGTCGTGGTTGTATGGTCCGTACGTGAGTACCTTGGCTTCCTTGACGTAGAGGCGTGCCCGGATAAGACGGGGCGTGCCCCCTAAGATGGGTTGCTTCGAGGTAAAAGGCCGGTTGGCCGCACTCGCCGACCATGGCCAAGGGGAAAGATCGTCCCGCGAAGCGGCCCGGATCGACACATGCATGTGTCGGTTGTGCGGATTTAGGCCGATATAGGGCCGCCATCCCTCTGCAACGCGGGCGCGATTGTAAATCTGACGATTCGCATTGCCATCGTTGTGGTCACTGTGACGTTTTTGATGGGCAGTGTCACCCATAATACCGTCCGAAGCACGGTCACGGTTTGGCCACCGCGCCGTCGCGTCCCGTAACGCTTGTAAGCAACAAAGGGCTGGAAAAACCATGGAAATATCCCCGTTAGTTTAGAATCATGCTTCAAACAGATGCAAGGCGCGCGGATAACCTAGAAAGCTCCTATTTGGGTAAACCGCATCTCGCCTCAGTGACATAACAATCGTCGCAGTTAAAGTTTATGGTTTTAAGCACGCCTTATTAGCTGAATTATCTGCCGCTTGTCGCGCTTGCTCATTAGCATCCACCGTAGGGCTTATCTTGTCAGTAACACAAATTTCTTCAGGAGTAATCTTCGCTACAGCTAAATAGGATGTTTTCTTTGGCGAATCGATATTTTCTTGCTCAGAGGAATCGACCCGCACAATTAAGGCAATCGGCGTGATCTTTCCTTTGCGTTTTACCACACGCCACTCAGCTTTTTCACCTAGACTTGAAAAAGAGCGTGTGATGATATTCCAGTAATCGAGCGCATGTGCTTTGTTGTCTGGGCTTACCACACTGATAGACATTCGGGCGTCATCATTAGCAACGAGGAGATGAAATCCTCCTACACCTGGACATTCTTGGACGGAACTTCCAGTTTCCTCGTCCTCTTTTATTGTCTTGCACTGGTTTCCAGACAAATCCGTATAGATGCTTGTAATCTCCCTCTTCGCGCCAGTACACTGAGTAATTGTGGACATGTTGGCAAAAAGGAGAAAAAGAAGAAACAGTTTCATGATTCACCCTTTACTGGTGCCCCGCACTGGAATTGGTGCGTTCGTTACTTGCTGGTCAGTGTTGGCTATACCAATAACCGATTAACTTGCCCATTCCAATAGATAACCATACTTTTTTCCTTAGTGCGGCTCGGAAATGGAGTGCGACCTCGTCAGGAACATCGGCCGCACCGGGAGGTGCCAGATCACACTAGATAAATGGTCGCTGTATCTTCGGCTCCTTGCAACGTCCTCTTACTGGGCACTCGCGGGCGTTTACTCCTTTTTCGTGTAGCCGAAAAAGCCACGCTGGCGGATTATCTCGGCCACTTGCGCGGGCACCATTTCATCCCAGCTCTCGTCGCCGCTGGCGATGCGCTTGAGCACGTCGCGCGAAAAGATCGGCAGATATTTCGGGTTAAAATTATCGAGCTGGACGAAACTGCCACGGCCTACCAGGTAATCATAGAGCGGCTGCAACTCGGGTTTCACTTTGAGCGTGTGAATGGTTTGTAACTCGTCCCCTTCATGACGCTGCAGGGGATAGACATAGACTTTCAAGTCATTCTTAAATAGGCGCCCAAAATTCTCCAGGGTGCCGCCGGGGAGTTCCGCGTAATACTTTTCGTCAAATAACTCGGAAACGCTCGGCAGGCCCAGAACGACACCGATGCGCTCCTTCGTGCGCAAGGCGAGATAGGCCGCGAACCGGTAGTATTCGAAATAGTCGGAAATGAGCACAGTCATGCCACAGGCCGCTAGCAGTTCTGCGCGCGCGAGAAAATCGCGGCGGTCCACGTCCGTTCCACCTGCTAGCAGGTTGCGCATGGTGAGTTCCATCAATGGCAGGATCGGTTTGTCGCCGCACGCCGGGTCTTCTTTGAACTTCGCCAGCGCGCACGCCAGCATGTCGAGATTGACGTGCGTGGGCGGGCGAAAACTCCCGCGCTCGACCAGGACTGCATTGTTATGCAGCACGTCGGACGGCTGCAGCACCTCGCGATTCGCGCCAAACATGGCCGCGCCGCTTAGCCCCAGCTGCACGAGCTTCAGCGCCATGATGCGATTGTCCACGTTGCGAAATTCGATCCCGCTGAGTTCGAACAGATCGATCTCAACGCGGCCGGTGGTCAGCTTGTCGAGCAGCGACTCGATTAACTCCTCCGGCACGTGGCTCAAAAAAAACGCGCCGTAGCAAAGATTGACTCCCACGATACCGAGCGCTTCCTGTTGCAGCGAGGCCTCCGCGTCGAGCATCCGCACGTGCATCACGATCTGGCTCGGTTGATCGTTGACGCGGCTCTGGAATTTGATGCCCATCCACCCGTGGCATTCATTGCCTCCACGGTAGCTTCGCGCGACCACCGTATCGGCAAAGGCGAAGAACGAAGTGTTATCGCCGCGCTCCTTCCCGAGCCGCTCCACGTCGAGATCGAACTCCCGGTCGAGCATCGCTTGCAGCCGCCCGCGCGAGACGTAGCGCTCTGCACGTCCATAGATGGCATCACTCACTTTCATGTCGTACGCCGACATGCTCTTCGCGATCGTCCCCGCCGCGCCGCCGACGCGAAAAAACCAGCGCACCACCTCCTGCCCGGCGCCGATCTCCGCGAACGTCCCGTACCAGCGCGGATCGAGATTGATCTTCAGCGCCTTCGAATGTGTATCAATTGTTTCCTCTTTCACGTCGCATCAGATTTAGCCTTCCGGCCATGAAACGCGAGATTTTCGTTTTCTGAATTTGACGGGAAGGCGCTTGCGTTGGAGAGGACCCCTCTGTGGTGACCAAATGAAGCCACTTATAGTTGGTTTCGATCAAACTGGCAGTTGCAGAAAGCAGGGCTTAATCTTCGCACTTGGAATGTGCCGTATCCCGGGCAGGTGTAATACGGGAGAAACGAGGTCAAGTCTAAAACTCCGTGGCAGCTAGTGGGGAGAGGTGGAATGGAAGAGATGGCACGACCGCTGCGGTCGAACTCCCAAGACGGTTACTGACGACCGGAGAAGCTGCGCTCCATGCTTTAGATGACAGCCACATTTTACTGCGAGCGACGCGCCAAGCAGCTTCCTAATCTTCTGTCCAAAAATTTTCATCCTATTGCGATGCTTTAGTGAACTGGCGGCTCTTCCGTATCCTGTTGAGACCTTCGGGGGGACTGCAAGGGGAGGTCCGCCAGCCCACCACTAATGATCCCCTCCCCGGAACGATCAATGGGCAAGCCCGACTGAGCGAAACCGAAGTGCGTAGCATCATCAGTTATGCTGCTGATCGAGCTCGGACAACGCGTGCCGGGATTCGACTACCGATTGGAATACACATGAAGGTGTTCATTACGGTGGTGAACAATCCGAACCAACCTGGCGTCGAACCCACTGTCCTTGGCACATTCCGCGCCGGGGAAGCGACGATGTTCAGCTGGGACGTGGCGGTTCAAAAAGCTCGCACAGCCCTATACTACTCAAGTCGCGACCTGCTTGGTTTTGGCGGAATATCGCGATGTATTTCCGGATGCTCGCCGGACCCGAACTTGCCAAACGGCATCACAATTTTTCCCGGCGGCTTTCCGCTTTATCGCAATGGCGTACTAATCGGCGCGATTGGCATCAGCGGCGATGGCGTCGATTAAGACGACATCGTTGGGGCATCTGGGATGCACGATTTCCTCGCGCCCGACTCTATTCGCGCAGATCAATTCGTCTACAAAGGTGCACGACTACCCTAAGCGAAATTTCCTCGCGACCCGAACGGCGCCAATGGAGTGGACGAGGTTGTGACACAACCTGCATCCACCGGAACATTCGCCAACACGTCGACGCGCGCAGAAATTGCTAATGGCGAAAATCAATTAATAGCCGGCTTCATTATTGCCGGTGCTGGTTCCAAACAAATTCTCATTCGCGGGCTGGGGCCTTCCCTGGCCGCTTTTGGACTAACTGGGACGTTACAGGATCCTGTTCTTGATTTGCGCACTGAGACTGGGACCAATATTACAGTTAACGATAATTGGGCTCTAGCAGCGAACGCAGCCCAAATACCTGCCAACCTGAGGCCCGCTGACCCGCGCGAGTCGGCCATTTGGACAACTCTTGCGCCAGGTTCATATACAGCGATTGAAAGCGGCAAAAGCGGCGCAACGGGAACAGGTCTGCTGGAAGTATACGACGTGGATTCTGTCGCCTCATCGCAGCTGGCAAATATTTCGACTCGCGGTTTCGTGGGGACCGGTAACGACGTCATGATAGGTGGGCACATCGTGCGAGGCGGAGCCTACCCAGTACTGGTGCGGGCATTGGGACCGTCGCTAGCTCCATTCGGCATCGTTGACGTATTAACGGACCCACGATAGAGCTTCGCGATGCCAATGGTGTGCTTGTCGCAGCTAACGATAACTGGAAGCAAATCCAGCAAACCGCCATTCAGGCGACTGGCCTCCAACCCCCCATGACGCCGAGGCCGCCATTTCTACTATACTGCCCTCGGGCGCGTTCACCGCTATCGTCCGCGGCGCTAACGGCGGCAGCGGTATCGTGCTCCTGGAGGTTTATAATCTGGAATCGACCCTCCGCGCAGCCCCTTAAGTTTAGGGCGAACGGCTGGCGACAATTAACCCGGCGAGAAGAAAGACCATTGCCGCCGAAAACAAACAGTAGCGGCAGAAGGCGTGAAGAATGAATGCCTGGGTGTAGAGCAGCCAAAGAGTGACTGCGAACATCGACCACACCGTGAAAAGCAGGAAACGGCGAACCCGGGCGTAACCGAAGGCGGCGAGAATCGCGAAACTGAAAACACAAAAATAAGCGACCGCGCCGATGAAAGCCAGCGGAACTCCCCCAATGCGCGCGTACGGGCTACCCAGCACTTTAAAACAGTCGGGAGACCCGCCGCAGACCATGGTCTCGCCGGTCAAGGCCTGGACCGCAAGATAGGTTGCATCGGCGAGGCCGGCTAACGAGATTAATGCAACTATGGCGTAAATTACGATTTGAGAACGCGATATAGCGATGGCGTTGCCTCCCGGCTTTGAAGTCGCGCGATTGTTTTTCATTTCAAGACCTGGTTTTCTCTTTCACCGCGGCATCGACCGCGGCGCGCAAGGCGGTTGGGTTCAGCGAGGTGGGAGGAACCGACTCATCGTTAATGAAGATGGTAGGAGTATTCCTAACTCCGAGGGCCTCGCCTCGTTTTCGATCTCCCTCTACCTTAGCTTTTACCTGTTCGCCGCTAACGTCTTTCTTAAAGCGTTCGAGGTTCAAGCCGATCATTCCAGCGTAGGCGTCAAATAAGGACTGAACATCGCTGCTCTTGGCCCACACTGATTGTTCCCGATATAGCAAGTCATGCATTTCCCAGAAGCGTCCCTGGAGACCTGCCGCTTCGGCAGCATAGGCAGCCTCGTGGGCATGCTCATGATTGGTAAAAGGAAAGTTGCGGAAGATGACACGTAAGCTCGAGGCATAATCGCGCTCAATTTGCCGGAGAGGCCCCTCCAGAGCACCGCAAGGAGGGCATTGGAAATCGCCAAATTCTTCAAGAGTAACCGCGGCATTAGCCGATCCGCGCACGTGTACTTCTTCGGCACGCTCTTTAGGAACCGCCATTGCTTGGGGAATGGCCGTCGCTTGAAGGAGCTTTGACCGGTAAAGCATAATGGCCGCTCCGAGCGTGACGAATCCGACCACGGCTACGATGACGAATGGAAGAAAGCGTCTCAAGTTGCCTCTTTTGCAGTGAAGGTTGAGTAGTTTAACGAGCCCCCACAGAGTTCAAGCGTAATTCAGTTGGGCGCCGTCAACTCGCGATTTGTTTAACGCGTTCGCCT
This sequence comes from Verrucomicrobiota bacterium, assembly GCA_003221295.1. GTDB lineage: Bacteria > Verrucomicrobiota > Verrucomicrobiia > Chthoniobacterales > UBA10450 > AV69. Next base: position 18,332 of record QHRA01000190.1, read on the forward strand.
ATATTCTGCAAGCCGGCCGGCGGCCTGCCACCAACACTGAGAGCGAGATGGCGCTTAGGACTGATTATGAACGATAACCGCCCTGTTTAACTTATTGGCTATCGCAGGGAGGTCCGGGTTTGTCCCTGCGTTACTGACACATCGGCGCCGTCAATGCCCCCCGTGGCGTTGACGTCGAACCGGAAATTGCCTTGGTTCACCTTCTGGCCCGAGTGTTTCTGCACCGCAGAGACATCATTTTTATCGACACCGCCGGTCGCGTTGACATCCCCCAGGAGCACACCCATTTGAACGGCGACGTCGTTTGTGTTCTGGCCGTCGTTTACACCGAGCAAGGTAACAGTGGTTTTTCGCGTATTGACGACGTTCTTGAGATTTATTGTGACGATCGATGACCCGTTGCCGCTGAAGCTGTCAACGGACGCTCCACCTGACGTCGAAATGACGTTGCTAAATGTGACGGGCGTCGGGAATGTAATTACGATTTGGTCGTCGATTCCTGCCCCGGCAAGGGTTAGACCGGGAACGCGGCATTCGATACCGGGGATAGTATTGAACTGGGTATTTAGTGGAAGAGTAACACCCAATGTCTGGGCCCCCGTTCCAGTTCCATGGATTTTTATTGAAGCGGCGTCGATCGCTTGTACCGGAAAGGCGTTGGTCCAAAATGCGGAATGCCCGTCGGATGTCTGCGCTTTTCGTACTACGGCTCCGGCTCCCTTGGGGATGATATCGGCCCCGCGGTCTGTCGTCGCCATTGTATCTCCCAGCAGCCGCCAGCCTCCACTGTTACCAACCGAAGCGTCATAAAAATATGCGGCCGGCGACTTTTTGAAGGCCGCTTGGGCATTGTTGAAGACTAGCAGCTGATCGCCCGCAACAAAGGAGCCATTGGCTGGCCCTAGCCCGGTGGCGTTGAGAGCTACGTCAACCGGGCGCACCATGCCGATCGGATTATCCTGAGTCCGATTTGTCGCAGTCGCCAAGAGCGTTGACATCTTTCTTAGCAACACAGCGCCGAGGTTTGTCAGTAGACGAGTGGGCGCTTTGTTACCATTGTGAACTACAAAATAGCCATCGGGAAGCAGCGGGTCGTCATCGCCCACACCGCCGTCGCCGCCACGACTGTTGATACGGTGCCAGGAACTGGAGCTACCATCAAAGTAATACTGTGCTGCGTAGGGGGAATTGTAGGTGGGAGCCGAGTAGTCCGGCACCTGAAGCAAGGTTTTGTAAGTCGGAGGGGACGTTGTCGGAGTGAAAGAAACGTTCGCATCGCTCGCTGGAAAGATAGTCGCAGGGGTCCAGTACGGAATCACCTGGACCTGAGTGTTAGCCGGTATCGTGCTTAAGTTAGTTGAATCGTCATTACTCGCGTCAACTGTTAGCGTCCCGGTTCCGTTTCCTATGATTAAGTACGTGTGGCCTTCTTTTGTTCCCGTTCCGCTGATTGGACCGATGAGAGCGTAATAGTGGTTGTGCTGAGTGCCGCCATACACAAATTGATTCGCAGTCCAAGGGTTGCCGGCGACCGTGATGATACCAGTTGTTCCAGAGGTCGCAGCGGAGGAAATCCCTGCGACGAACTCCGGCGGGCGGGTGAATGGAATCGAAACGTAGCTGTCGGAGTTGCCTAGCAAGGAGGTGGTAGTAAATCCGACCGGGTCGGTCATTACGGGGCTCTGACCAAAGACCCCCGCGGCAGTCGCAAGAACTGTTTCCGCTGCGGCGGCGATGCAGAGAAGTTTCGAGACCATGGTTGCTTCGGCAAAGGATTGAAATTCGGATCGTAAGCGGAATTAATTGACACGACAAGAAGAATAAAAAACATCAGCAAAGAGGTCCGCGTCATCGCGGGCACGCAGGATTATTGCAGGGGAAGGTTGCCCATGCGAGGGAATCAACACACGTCGCCTTACAGAGATTGTTCGGCCAGAATTACAGCCGATCAATGCTTTTGCGTCCGTTCGAAGGTGACGCAATGTAGTGACGCCAAATTCTGCGCTTGCGAGATAAGACGCGGCGATTTACCCGGAAGTTCTCTCTCGCTAACTATTAGCTAAAGTGTACAACCTGCATTTTAATGCGGTTTTTTCTTCGGCGTCGGGCTTGGCGTAGGTTGGGCACAAACCACGTTTCCGGCCACCGTGTAGGTCGCAGCAGGGTAGCTATTATCAGAGTTGCCTTTGATGAAGGTGTGATCGACGAACGTGGTTGAACGCTCCAGCGTTTTTGTCTCGGGAGCATCACCAGTGATCGTCTTACCACCGATCGCGCCCAACAAATCGCCGACCTGGGGATTACCAACGTCGGCTTTCGGCACATTGATCGTGATCGTGCCATCAGGTAAATAGCTTCCCAGTGCGGCCGGATTGATAGGTGTCTCGCTTAGCAAGAGCACCGCAGGAACACCAGCATCAGCGAGCGTTCCGTACTCAAACGTCGGCTGAGTTCCGGCGTCGCCCATTGTCATGCCGACGTAGTAGATCTCCGTATCTGGTGCTGTTCTTGGCGAGTAATCCC
>QHRA01000282.1 GCA_003221295.1 Verrucomicrobiota bacterium
AAGGGCGGCGCGTTGCCCGCCTTATCTGACCAAATTTGAAATGCATGGTCTCGGTACGGCCGACGCAAGGTTAGTTAAATAATCGCCTTTTCGTCCAATCGCGCAGCGGCCGGAGGAATAGTATCCGTGCTCCGGACGATAAAGCCCTGTTCCATGAACCAGGCGAAGGGTTGTGGTCCGCGATTGCGAATTCGTCGCAAATGAGCTCGATCAGAGTGGGATTCCCAATGTGCGTCCTCAACGTTCAACCCACTTACGCCGGAAGTTTAGCGTGGCAAGCGTTCAGCGCTTGCCGCCTAACGCAAGTTGCGAGGAAAAACTGGAGCGCGCGGCTCACAGTATATTCCATGCCGACTGCCGAACTAACCGTCGGGGAGCGAGGGGTCTTGAACCCGCGGCGGCGCGACGCTGGGGCCCCTGTGAACTGAAACCTATGCTGAGAGTTTAGTCGTTGTCGCGAATTGCGGCGAAAAAATGAAACCAAAAAATACACACTAACCAGAGGGGGTTCACACTCCTATGTCTCCGGTGAGAATCGGGCGCTCTGTCCGGTTGATCTGAGCTTGCGTCCGTTTGGCGAAATAATTTTAGTAAGTCGCCGCGTCCTGCCATGAGATTCATTTAATCGCAGAAGCCGATTCTCTCGTTGTTGAAGCTTGATCTGTTTGCAGCGCCGGCGAATTGCCCATAACTCGCGCAGTTTACTCCAGATTGTTTCTTTCATATTCCGGTACGGCTTTAATCGTTTAGTGAACTCGCAAGAGATTTCATAGTTCTCAGCCTGACGCAGCGCGCGGCGAAGGCAAAATCTTTAGTGTTACTTTTGTGTGACAACAGTAGTTGTAAACGCGTCGCTGGCGGGATGTCGGTTCAATTCTTTTGTTAATCGTTCAAACATAAATGACCGGCAACCAATCGCGCCGGTTACATTTTTGTTCTGATGCAGGGCCAGTTGGGAAACCGCTCGTTCCTTAGGTTTGACGTCCCTCCTTTGTTCAAGCAATTCTTTAGCAATCGTCACAGGGCCCGAAGAACTCCGCTCCTATTTGGCTGTGCGCAAAATTAATCGATGCCTCCAATGCCTGAAAACGTGTCAGATCAGGCCTGATATGCGGACGTTGTTGCCGTCCGCACTCTTCGCGCACAGGCACGCCAGAGAACGTTCCCTTAAGCACGTATCATGGGGTAGGCCCAATGCTCTCACGTCATTCCTAGGAAAATTGGAGAGCGAAGTTTCAAAAAAGCCCAACGAAAATGGGAAACGCACGGCAAACGTCGGAATCACGAGACCCCGTGATGTAGACTACTTTACGCGAGTCCGCTGCTATCTACTCATAATGGCGAAGTTTCCGCCGGGCACAGCAAAACTTTCGTTGTTGTCGCTTGCGATGCGAATGGCGGGACCACGAGAAGCAATCTGGCACGCTCTGATCCGCAAAAACCACGGCTGCTCGCATCTAATTGTTGGACGCGACCATGCCGGGCCGGGCAAAGACGCGAACGGTAATCCATTCTACAAACCTTACGAGGCTCAAGACTTATTCAGGAAATACGAAGCTGAGATCGGCGTCCGCATGGTTGCATTCAACGCGATGGTTTATGTGGAAGACAAAGATAAATATTTGCAAGAAGACGAAGTTCCTGCGGGCGCCCGGGTGCTGAACATTTCTGGCACGGAATTGCGTCAGCGACTCAATGAAGGCCGCGACCTTCCGGGATGGTTTACCTATTCTGATGTGGCCCAGGAGCTACGGCGCAGTTTTCCACCACGGCATAAACAGGGAGTAACAATATTCTTCAGTGGGCTCTCCGGGGCGGGGAAATCGACCATTGCCAATGTTCTGTTTATCAAATTCCAGGAGGTGGGCGGCCGGCCCGTGACGCTGCTGGACGGTGACCTGGTTCGAAAACACCTTTCCTCAGAACTCGGCTTTTCAAAGGAACACCGGGATATTAATATCCGTCGAATCGGGTACGTTGCCTCCGAGATTACTAAGAATCGCGGGATTGCTATTTGTGCTCCAATTGCGCCGTATGACGTCACGCGGAAAGAGGTACGCGCGTTGATTGAGCCTTTCGGCGGCTTTGTCATGGTGTACCTCTCGACTCCGGTTGAGATATGCGAACGCCGCGACCGGAAGGGTCTTTACGCGAAAGCGCGTGCTGGAATTCTCAAGGACTTCACTGGTGTTTCTGATCCGTATGAGGAACCCAAGGATGCGGAAGTTGTCATCAATACCGCCGAGGTCACGCCTGAAGAAGCGGCGCAGGCAATCATGTTACATATGGAGCGCGAAGGATTTATCGGGGTTAACAATAATCTGTAACCCCGCTGAATGTGTTGTGAACTCACCCTGCGAAAAAGATTGCAATCCTGACGTCGGATAGCCGGTCGCGACGGCTTGGTCCCGTGCGCCGCTGCTCTCTTTTACGTCGTTGCGCGCGCGTAACTGACCGCTCTCACCGTAGCCAAACAGTTAGTTGCTCACGAAGCGAAAAAACATCATAATTCGGGCGAGCGTTAGCGAATTTTGACCTGT
>QHRA01000191.1 GCA_003221295.1 Verrucomicrobiota bacterium
AACCGCGTCATTTGCGTCGGCAAAGCGCGCGACCTGCGCAAACGCGTCGGTTCTTATTTTATGCCGTCGAAAATCGCGGTGGCTGATCTGAAGACGCGCGCCATGCTGGATGCGGTTTGGGATTTCGAAACCCATACCGTGCAGACTGAAGCAGAATCGATTTTGCTCGAAGGCAAGCTGATCAAGGAATATCGCCCGCGTTACAATGTTTCTTTCCGCGATGATAAACGTTTTCTGCTGGTGAAAGTGGATCAGACTGAGGAATGGCCGCGTTTTCGTCTCGCTCGTTTCAAAAAAGATGACAACGCTCGTTATTTCGGGCCCTATGCACATGCCGGTGCGCTACGGCAAACGTTGAATTTTATGCGAAAGAAGTTCGGCGTTCTCACCTTTGGCCGCGGTTCGCCTACGGAACGGGAATTGAAATCATCAACCTATCAGGTGCCGATGAAATTAAGCGAGATTACGCCGGAGATTTATCGAGAACGCGTCGTGCAGGCCTGTGAATTCCTCGAGGGACATTCGCGCGAAATGATGGCAGAACTGGAAAAACAAATGCGCGCGCAAGCGGAGAAGCTCGATTTCGAAAAGGCGGCGGAATTGCGCAACATGCTGGATGACTTGCGGCGCACGACACGGCCGACGCGGCGTTTTACCCGTGGTTCGTTGCCGACAACGATTGAGCCTGAAGCCGACGTCCGCGCCTTAGCCGATGCTCTGCAATTGCCGAAGGTCCCGCGGGTGATGGAATGCTTTGATATTTCCAACATCAGCACCACACATGTCGTCGCGTCGATGGTTTGTTTTCGTGATGGCGTGCCGGACAAAAATTGTTACCGCCGCTATCGGATTCGCACGGTCGAAGGGCAGGACGATTTCGCGAGCATGGCCGAGGTGGTACGGCGAAGATATTCCCGAATACTTCTGGGAGCGCGTGATGCGGATCCCGACACCGCAGAATTTTCTCAGGAGAATCCGGCAGAAGCGCTTGAGCGTGTCGGTCATCCCGAGCGAAACCACCAGTCCAGCTCGGACGGAGGGATCCCGCTGCCTAACGAAGAGGTTACGCAACGGGACCCCTCGACTTCGCTCCGCTCCGGTCGGGATGACGAGCATTTTGTCGCGGTCAGACTTCCTGATCTAATTATTGTCGATGGGGGTAAAGGTCAGCTCTCCTCTGCCTGCAAGGAACTTCAGCGGCTTGGCTTGCACGATTTGCCGATCATCGGACTGGCGAAAGAGCACGAGGAAATCTATCGACCGGGACGGGCGCTGCCGTTGCGTTTGCCGGAAGATTCAGGCGCATTGCGTCTGCTTCAGCGTATCCGTGATGAAGCGCATCGTTTCGCCAACGCCTATCATCAATTACTGATGAAGAAGCGCATCGGCGAAAGCGTTCTGGATGATTGTCCGGGCGTTAGCCAGCATCGCAAAAATCTGTTGCTGCGAAAGTTCGGGTCGGTAAAACGATTGCGGCGAGCCAGCGTGGAAGAAATTGCGGCGACGGACGGAATTGGGCCAAAGTTGGCGGCGGACGTGCACCGATTTTTGCAAACCCACTAGGCCTTGTCATTCTCGACCAGGCGCAGAATCTCTGACCAAATGAGACGTTTCGCGATGATGCTTAATGTGACATCGCTGCTTTTCGCATTCTCCAGCGCAACGGGGCAGCAGCTGGCACCTGCATCCTCTGTCGCGCCCAGCGCCACGCCCTCGGTGGAAGCATCGCCGCCCGCAATTGATGAAGAGATCGTTCCAACATTCGAAACTCAAAAACTCGCGCGCACTTACATTCTCGATATCCCCGCTCCGCGCGGCCAGATTACCGATCGTAATGGCGCACCGCTCGCGCAAAACCAGCTGAGCTATAACCTCGCGATCAATTTTCCTACTCCGCTGGAATTTAATGATGCCGAGACGCTCGACTTCGCGCATCGGCAAATCGCGGCGGCGACAAAATTGATCGGCCGTCCAATCCATCCTGCCGATGACGCAATCCTGCGGCATTATCACAATCGCGGAATTCTGCCTTTCGAGATCGCCACCAATCTTTCGGCGCAAGAATACGACGCGGCCAAAGCGCATTTGCCTCCGGAAATGACGTTACGGGGCATTTACCTTCGCCTTTATCCGCAGGGCAAGGTCGCCGGACAAATAGTTGGCTATTGCGGACGCACGGGACGTAATCCCGACGGGATCATTGACAACCACGAAACAATCTGGCCGGAGACGGAGGGGCGTGAAGGAATCGAACAAACCTTCAATGCCATGCTCACGGGGAAGCATGGCGAGTATAAAATTACCTTCGATAAAGATGGCCGTAAAACATCGGAAAAAATCGTCGCGCCGCCTATTCCCGGTCACACGGTTGTGACCACACTAGATCTGCGTTTGCAGGAACTGGCAGAGAAGGCGCTTGAGGCGAAAGCAAAGCGCGGTGCGATCGTAATCATGGATCCGAATAACGGCGACATCCTCGCGTTAGCGTCATGGCCAAATTACAATCCAAACCTTTTCGTCCCGTCGATCTCGCCGGAAAAGTTTAAGGCCTTGCAGGATGATCCCGGGATTCCGCTGTTGCCACGCGCATTTCGTTCATCCTATCCCCCAGGGTCGACCTTCAAGGTTGCCGTCGGCATCGCGGCATTGGAAAGCGGCGCTGTTACTGCCAGCGAGCAATATCAATGCGTCCCATCGATCCAGATTGGTAACTTGACCTTTCACAATTGGAAGAAAAGCGATCGTGGTTTCCTCAATTTCGTCCAGGCCCTCACCGAATCATGCGATACCTGGTTCTATCAGGTTGGAATAAAGACCGGCGCTGACCCGATCATCGATTGGGCGCAAAGACTTGGCTTCGGCGCCAAATGCGGAATTTCGATTCGCGGGGAAGCAGAAGGCCGTGTTCCTAACGACTCGTATATGAAAGCAACGCATGGCCGGAAGTTACTGAACGGCGACGTCGCCAATCTTTCCATTGGGCAGGGCGATACCCAGGTTACGCCACTGCAGATGGCGCAGGCGATGGCGATCGTCGCCAACGGTGGCAGCTTTTATCAGACGCGACTGGTCCAGCAGGTGCAATCAATCGACGGCGGAATCGTTACTGCTTATAATGTGCGCGAGAAAAGGACACTCAATTTTTCCCCAGAAACGATGGCGCAGCTTCACACGGGAATGGTCGACGCGGTCAATGCTCCGGCCGGAACGGCGCATGCCGCCAGCCTGGATACCGTAACGGTGGCTGGCAAAACCGGCACTGCCCAGTGGGGGCCAAAAAATAAGGAGCGAACGGCAGCGTGGTTTGCCGGTTATGTTCCCGCGGAAAAACCGCAGTACGCCTTTGCTGCCCTTTACGAGGGCGACGTGGGGGTGATAGCGCACGGTGGCACTGTGGCCGCACCGATGATTGCTCAAGTTCTGAAGGAGGTTTACAAAGGTGAGCAGACTAACGGCCATCGCCATCGCCGGGCTCAACCGGAGGAGTCGCCAACCGTTCGCCGGGCCGAGCCAGTCGAGGAAGATTCCGGAGATTAACGAGAATTAGCAGGATGATCCGGGACTGATTATTTCTACCACGAACTAGACCAACCCCTGATCCATCATCGCATTGGCAACCTTAAGGAAACTCGCGATGTTGGCGCCGTTAACATAATTGCCCGGCGTCCCATACTTCTCGGCGGTGCGATGGCAAACCGCGTGGATGCTTTTCATGATCTTGTAGAGCCGCGCATCTACTTCCTCCCGTGTCCATGAAATCCGCATGCTGTTTTGCGCCATCTCCAGTCCGGACGTAGCAACGCCACCGGCGTTAGCCGCTTTGCCGGGGCCATAAAGGATTCCCGCCTGGAGAAACCGATGCACTCCCTCAATCGTCGTCGGCATGTTCGCTCCTTCCGAAACGACGTAGACACCATTCTTGAGCAGGTTGTCCGCGTCTTTCTCGTTAATTTCATTCTGAGTCGCGCTGGGAAAGGCGCATTGCGCTTTGGTATTCCAAAGCGGGTTGTGATCGAGCTTCGGATCGACCGACGTAAATACTGTGCCCTTGAACTTGTCGGCGTATTCCGATATGCGGCCGCGCCGGGCATTTTTTAGCTCCATTACAAAAGCGAGTTTCTCCCGTGTAATCCCATCTTCGTCGTAAATGAACCCAGTCGAATCGGAAAGCGTGACCGGTTTGGCGCCTAACGAGTTCAACTTCTCGACCGTGTACTGCGCCACATTTCCGCTCCCCGAGACCAACGCGATCTTGCCTTTGAGGTCTTCTTTGCGCGTCTTGAGCATTTCTTCCGCGAAATAAACCGCGCCATAGCCGGTCGCCTCCGGACGAATCACCGAACCGCCCCAGGTTAGACCCTTGCCCGTCATCACGCCCGTGAACTCGTTCTTCAACCGCTTGTACATCCCGAACATGAATCCGATCTCGCGCGCGCCCACGCCGATATCGCCAGCCGGGACATCCGTATCCGGTCCGATATGACGGAATAGCTCGCACATGAACGCCTGACAGAAGCGCATCACTTCAAAGTCAGTCTTGCCCTTGGGATCGAAATCGGAGCCGCCCTTTGCGCCACCCATTGGGAGAGTAGTCAGCGCATTTTTAAATACCTGCTCAAAGGCGAGAAACTTGAGGATACTCAAGTTAACCGTGGGATGAAAACGCAACCCGCCTTTGTAAGGACCGATTGCGCTGTTCATTTGAATCCGGAATCCGCGATTGACATGAAGATTGCCCTGATCATCCCGCCACGGAACGCGAAACATGATCACTCGTTCCGGCTCAATGATGCGATGAAGAATTTTCTCGTGCCGATATTCGGGGTGCTGTTCGAGAACAATCGAAAGCGAGTCGACTACTTCCTGCACCGCCTGGTGAAACTCCGGTTCGGCCGGGTTCTTCGCCTTCACCTCGCCCATCAACTCGGCAACATAATCTCTCATGTGAATTCCTCGCTCAACGCGCGAGTCTTAGACGTATCTCTCAGGGAAGCCAAAGTCGAAAGGAAAAATTTACCATCATCCGCCAAATACGCGAAATGAGGCCAAGGTAATCCGCATATTAAAATTCTAGCGTCATTTGGCGGTTTTGGCGGATGGATTTTAGCGGCGCGACTGGGCGTAATGTTCCGCGCCTAGAAAATGAAGCGAGACATACGGTTCGTCGCCTACCACCCAGCTATCGTGGCCGGGCCCGAGGTAAAACAAATCTCCCGCCCGCATCTCGTAGTAGCGGCCATCCTGCATTCGACAAGCGGCGCAGCCGGATATGACCATGCCGACATGTTCGACTTCGCAAAGCGCCGCTCCCACATGCTCCGACCATTTCCATCCCGGCTCATAACTGGCCCGCCCGATCGTCATCGATCCGATCTTCACCGTTTCGAATTTTCCTTTTTCGAATGTGCGCACTTCATCGGGCTGCTCAAAGCGCTTGATCAACAAATCGCCATAGTTCGGTAACATTTCTGAATTTAATCGATGAGAAAGTCGCCTCGCAAGCGAGCGAGAATCAAAGGAGGGTCGCGTCGGGAACAAAGAGAATTGTCATCCGCTGAAGAGGCGAACGGGCTAGCTTTAGTGTCTGTTTAGCGTGTTGAGCGGACGAATTCTTTCCTAGAGCTTTTCGAAAATGGTTGGAGCTAGTGCAGGATTAATCTTCACACTTCGGACCGCAGTGGTTTCGAGCACTTTGCCGCTTTGGAGATCGGTTTCGCTCGATGCGAATGCAAATTGCACTCCGCCTATAGTCCGAAAATCGGAGCTGCGCTGCTCGATTGTCGTCGGTGTTGGATCGACATCCAAGTGCAACGGCCGAACATCACGGCGACGCGTGATTAACCAGTTTTTTGGATCGACAAAGAGTGTCGTTAGGTAGCCATCACTTAGAGTTAACCGCAAGACGTAATACTAAATGCCATCAATGTTTTCTCGCCCGGCCAGCTCGATCCGATGGCCGCGTCTTTTCAATTCGTGCAAGCCAAACAATTTTCCCGGTAACTCAATTCCGTGCCGCAGCGTTGCGGCCGCTTTCTATGTCGCCGCCTTCTGCGCAGCGCCTTTGCTTTCCCATTGCCACCCCTTTTGACCGTCAAACGCTTCCGTGAAGACACGTTCGCCACCAGCGCTGACATCTATCCTCATCTTGCCGGGCCGGGCGGCGAAGTAATTGCCCTCTACTTCAAACTTCGGATCGGTGATGTGAAGGTCGATCTCGATCGATTGGATCGCTTCGATAGCGGCGCAACCACCCATTGTTATGGTGTGACGCTCGATCACTTCGTCAACCGTTGTTGGCGAGCGACTGCATCCAAACAACGCTGTTGCAACTACGACGACCGAGACTAAGCCCATCAGATCGCGTTGCCCGTTTATAAGCACTTGCGAATGACGTCGCCAAAGGTTGGATTTGTCTAAAGATCGATTCGCTAAAGCAAAACAGCCGGACCCTCGCGAGTCCGGCTGCTGTTGAATTTTGCTTTACCGCATTACTTGCCGGTCTTAGCGGATCAATAATCCATTCCGCCCATACCGCCCATTCCGCCGCCGGGCATCGGAGGAGTTTTTTCCTTCTCCGGAAGCTCGGTGACGATGGCTTCAGTAGTGAGCAGCAGGCCCGAGATCGAGGCCGCGTTTTGCAAGGCACTGCGCGTGACCTTCGTTGGATCGACGATGCCCGCCTTTACCAGGTCGGTGTATTCGCCGGTGGCGACGTCGTAGCCTTCGTTGCCCTTGCGCGCCTTGACTTCTTGAACGATGAGCGCGCCTTCCTGGCCAGCGTTATCGGCGAGCTGTCGGGTCGGCTCTTCGATCGCGCGACGCACGATTTGCACGCCCACCTTCTCGTCGCCTTCAAGGCCCTTGATGTTATCGAGCGCTTTCTGCGCGCGAATGAACGCGACGCCGCCGCCCGGGACAATGCCTTCCTCAACCGCCGCGCGCGTAGCATGCAAGGCGTCTTCCACGCGAGCTTTCTTCTCTTTCATCTCTGTCTCAGTGGCAGCGCCGACGTTGATAACGGCCACACCGCCCGCGAGTTTCGCCAGACGCTCCTGGAGCTTTTCGCGATCGTAATCGCTCGTCGTCTCCTCGATCTGACGGCGAATTTGATTCACGCGACCCTGGATATCGTTCTGCTTGCCTTCGCCTTCGACAATGGTGGTGTTTTCCTTATCGATGGTAATGCGCTTGGCTTTGCCAAGGTCGTCGAGCTTCACGTTCTCGAGCTTGATCCCGAGATCTTCCGTGATGCAACGACCGCCGGTCAGCACTGCAATATCTTCCAGCATCGCCTTACGACGATCGCCGAAGCCCGGAGCCTTGACCGCGCAAACCTGCAAGGTCCCGCGCAGCTTGTTCACGACCAGGGTGGCGAGCGCTTCGCCTTCCACATCTTCTGCGATAATCAGGAGCGGACGACCAGCCTTCGCTACTTTTTCAAGTAACGGAAGCATGTCCTTCAAGCTCGAGATTTTCTTCTCGTGAATGAGGATATAAGGATTTTCCAGGACCGCTTCCATCGCCTCTGCATTAGTGACGAAATAAGGCGATAGATAACCTTTGTCGAACTGCATACCTTCGACTACGTCCAACGTAGTCTCGATCGACTTGGCTTCTTCGACGGTAATAGTTCCGTCCTTGCCCACTTTGTCCATCGCGTCGGCAATGATCTCGCCGATCGTCTTGTCCCAGTTAGCTGAGACAGTGGCGACCTGTGCGATTTCGGTGCGATCACTGACTTTCTTGGAGATTTTCTTCAGCTCCTCCACGATTGCATCGACCCCTTTCATGATTCCGCGCTGTAGCGAAGTAGGATTCGCTCCCGCGGTCACATTGCGCAGACCTTCCTTGTAGATCGACTCTGCCAGGACGGTCGCGGTCGTGGTGCCATCGCCGGCGATGTCCGAAGTCTTCGAAGCCACTTCGCGTACGAGCTGAGCGCCCATATTTTCATAGGGATCCTCCAGCTCGATTTCTTTCGCGACCGTGACGCCGTCCTTCGTGATCGTCGGGCTGCCGAATTTCTTATCGAGAATCACATTGCGACCGCTCGGTCCGAGCGTGGCCTTGACGGCCTTCGCCAGTTTCTCGATCCCGCGCAGCAACGCATGCCGCGCGCTTTCATCAAATTGTAATTGTTTAGCTGCCATATTCTATGTTGTTGGTTGATAGTTGCGGGTTAATCGACAATCAACCGATAATGCCGAGGATATCGTCCTCGCGCATGATCAGGTAAGTATCGCCGTCGATCTTGATTTCAGTGCCGCCGTATTTCGAGATCAGCACCTTGTCGCCGGATTTAACGGTGAAATCGACTTTCTTGCCCTTGTCGTCAATTTTACCGGTGCCAAGAGCGACGACTTTGCCTTCCTGCGGTTTTTCCTTCGCGGTATCAGGGATAATGATGCCGCCCTTCTTTACTTCAGTCTCTTCAATCGGCTGCACTAGCACCCGATCTCCAAGTGGTTTGACATTAACTGATGCCATAATTTCTTTCTCTACTCCTTTGTTTACTTAGGTTGTTGCCGGCGGTAGCTCGGGAGTTCGCGAGCTACAGCCGACAAATTCGTTGTTATTTCTTCTTGTCTTCGTCAACTACTTCAAACTCTGCGTCGACAACGTCGCCATTGCCGCCACGAGCCCCGGCGCCTTGCTCAGCACCCCGACGCGGCTGCGCTTCCGCACCTGGTTCTGGTCCGGCCTGCGCGCCCGTTCCAGCTGACGCTTGTTTGTAAAGTTCGGCACTGACTTCCTGGAATTTATTTTGCAGGTCATCGTAGGTCCGTTTCATCGCTTCGGTATCGTTCTTGTTGATCGCTTCGCGCACCGCGGCAATGGCGTCTTCCACTTGCTTCTTCTTGTCGCCGGAAATCTTGTCACCGAGATCCTTCAACTGCTTCTCGCATTGATAAGCGAGGTTGTCGGCGTTGTTCTTAATCTCGATCGCTTCTTTCGCTTTCTTATCCTCCTCGGCATGCAACTCGGCTTCCTTCTGCATCTTCTCGACTTCCTCTTTGGAAAGACCAGAACTTCCGGTAATGGAAATCTTCTGTTCCTTGCCAGTGCCTAAATCTTTGGCTGAAACGTGCAGGATGCCGTTGGCATCGATGTCGAAGGTCACTTCGATCTGCGGAACGCCGCGCGGGGCGGGCGGAATCCCGTCGAGATGGAATGTCCCCAGGTTCTTGTTATCGCGCGAAAGGGGGCGCTCCCCTTGCAGAACCTTGATCTCCACCCCCGGTTGATTGTCGCTGTAGGTCGAAAAAATCTGCGATTTACGAGTCGGAATCGTGGTATTGCGCGGAATCATCGGCGTAGCCACGCCACCGGCGGTTTCAATCGCCAGGGTAAGCGGAGTAACGTCGAGTAGGAGAACGTCCTTGACGTCGCCTTTGAGGACGCCGCCTTGAATAGCTGCGCCAACCGCGACCACCTCGTCCGGATTCACTCCCTTGTGCGGTTCCTTGCCAATTAAACTGCGCGCGGTCTCGATCACTTTCGGCATACGGGTCATGCCACCCACCAGCACGAGTTCGTTAATTTCCTTCTCCGAAAGCTTCGCGTCCTTCAGGCAGGCTTTCACCGGACCGACCGTGCGCTGGAACAGATCATCGCAAAGTTGCTCCAGTTTTGAGCGGGTCAGCTTCTTCTGAATGTGCTTCGGTCCGCTCGCATCCGCCGTGATGAACGGCAGATTGATCTCGTATTCCTGGGTGGAGGAAAGCGCAATCTTCGCCTTCTCCGATTCCTCCTTGATTCGTTGGATCGCGTCCGGCTGTTTCGTTAAGTCGATGCCGGTATCTTTCTTAAACTCGTTAACTACCCAATCCATGATACGCGCATCCCAATCGTCGCCGCCGAGGTGCGTATCGCCGTTGGTCGCCTTTACTTCGAAAACGCCGTCGCCGATCTCCAAAACCGAAATATCGAAGGTGCCGCCACCGAGGTCATAGACGGCAATCTTCTCATCCTTCTTCTTATCCAAGCCGTACGCGAGAGAAGCTGCGGTCGGCTCATTGATAATTCGCAATACTTCCAAGCCAGCGATCTTACCCGCGTCTTTGGTCGCATTGCGCTGGGAGTCGTTGAAGTAAGCCGGAACAGTGACCACTGCTTGAGTGATCTTCTCGCCCAGCTTCGCTTCCGCGTCGCTCTTGAGCTTGGCCAGAATCATCGCGGAAATTTCCGGCGGTGAAAATGTCTTGCGCTCGCCATTTACCTCCACCTGAACGTGGGCGTCGCCATTGGCGGCTTTCACTATTTTATAGGGCACGCGGTGCTCTTCCTCGTGAACTTCGTCATACTTGCGGCCCATAAACCGCTTGATCGAAAAAATTGTGTTCGCCGGATTGGTTACGGCCTGACGTTTCGCCGCCTGGCCCACCAACCGCTCACCATTTTTCGAGAAGGCGACGATTGATGGCGTCGTCCTTGCGCCTTCGCTATTTTCCAAAACGACCGGGTCGCCACCTTCCATCACCGCCATGCAGGAGTTGGTGGTACCCAAATCGATACCTAAAACTTTAGCCATTTGTGTACAGTCCTCCGAGACCTTCTAGCAGCGACTGTTCCAGGAACTCCAAACGAAGCGTAAGTCACTTTTCCATAAGTTGTTACCACTGGAATTGCAATATTGCTGATTTGGTAGAACGCGCCAAATTGACGCAAAATTTCCGCGCAAGAGCCGATCGATGCGTCAGCTCGTCACCCTGCTTGGTATACGCTCTGCTCAAGTTATTAAATGATGAACCCTGTTCGTTCGCAGACAAGAAACGAAGCAGGGGACCTCCTCTTCAAGTGCCAGCACTGCGCCAGCCCGCTCGTGGTGAACGCGGCGGCCGCTGGAA
This sequence comes from Verrucomicrobiota bacterium, assembly GCA_003221295.1. Lineage (GTDB taxonomy): Bacteria > Verrucomicrobiota > Verrucomicrobiia > Chthoniobacterales > UBA10450 > AV69. The sequence continues at coordinate 10,848 of QHRA01000191.1, forward strand.
TGACTCTGAACTGCCAGCGTTGCGGTAAACCGACGCTTGTTCCAATGGTATCGGCGAGCGCCGCCTCGGCACCGCAGGAGCTCACCGATCTGCAGCGCAAGTTGAAAGAGAACGAATCGCAGCGCACCGAAATAACCGGTTACATCAATCAACTCGGCATTCAGCTCCATCGCTGGAAGCTGCGCTTACAAACATTGAACGAACGCAAGACCGAGTTGGAAGAAGAGCTACGCAAGACTACGTAGCCGGGGCATTGGCGCGCGGCCGATGAATTATCGAAACATCGGCTGGAAGCCGACGCCAACCTTCACTACCGTTTGCAGGTGCGGCAATATCACGATCTTCTTCGTCTCGTGTTGGAGGAGGGGGTAGCGCGCAGTGATCGGACTGGAACCGGCACGTTGTCGATCTTCGGCGGGCAAGCGCGATTCGATCTGCGCGAGCGTTTTCCTCTCCTGACGACCAAGAAGCTCCATCTCAAATCGATCATCTACGAGCTGCTTTGGTTTTTGCGAGGCGAAACCAATGTTCGCTATCTCAACGAGCACGGCGTCACCATCTGGGACGAATGGGCAGATGAAAGCGGAAACCTCGGACGGGTTTACGGCGCACAGTGGCGCGATTGGCGCGGAGCAAACGGAATCCGCGTCGATCAGATCGACAAAATAATCTCCGAAATCAGAGAAAACCCATCTAGCCGCCGCTTGATTGTGAGTGCGTGGAATCCGGCCGAGATCGACGAAATGGCTCTGCCACCGTGTCACGTGCTTTTCCAATTCTACGTCAACGATGGCGAACTCAGCTGTCAGCTTTATCAGCGAAGCGCCGACTTATTTCTCGGCGTTCCGTTCAACATTGCGAGCTACTCGTTACTGACGATGATGATGGCGCAGGTTTGCAATCTCGCGCCCGGTGACTTCGTCCACACCTTTGGCGATCTCCACCTTTACCAGAATCACCTGGAGCAGGCGCGCGAGCAGCTTTCCCGCGAATGCCGGCCTTTGCCACGCATCCAATTAAATCCGGCAATCACCCGAATCGAGGACTTTCGCTTCGAGGATTTTACGCTCCTCGACTACAACCCGCACCCTTCGATCAGGGCGCCGATCGCGGTCTGATTACGCCCCATCTTTCGGCGATCGCCGCTGAGACTTTTCTCGCTCGCGCGGGTTGAAGTAGATGTGAGGGTTCTAGGGGGATTTTCGATCTTGTTGCTATCGCTCGCATCAGTGAGGGGACAGGATGGAAGTCCGTTTCGCGTTGAGATCGATCTTCAACAACAGACCGCCTTTCTGGTTCGCGGACGCGGTCTAGTTCTCGAATCGCCAATCTCCAGCGGGCGCTATGGACATCTTACCCAAACCGGATCGTTCAAAGTCATTGAAAAAGAGATAAATCACTACTCAAGCATCTACGGGAAGATCGTGGACGCGAATGGCAACACCATTGTCGCCGACGCCGATGTCGACATGAAAGTGCCGCGCGGTGGCAAATTCATGCCCGCGCCCATGCATTACTTCATGCGCTTCCATGAAGCTGATGGAATGCACGCTGGGTATCTCCCCGGTTATCCGGCATCGCATGGTTGCGTGCGGATGCCCGAACAATTGGCGATTGCATTCTTCCATGCTGTCGAAGTCGGAACACCGGTCGCAGTTTTCGGCAGAACGCCACGAGCGAACGAATACCACCCATACGGTCTGCCGCCGAATCGAAGAATGCAGCCGTGGTTCGGCCGACCAGTGGATCCGAGATTTCAACCGCAATACGATCCGCGCTATCTTGATCCCTGGTGGCATTGATTTCGACTCAGCCGGAAGACCTCATTCTACCTTTGAAGGGAGCGTCGAATCAAAACAGCACCGGACCGCTGATCATTTAGCTTCCTTCGGCTGCTCTGCTTTCCAAACCGGACCACAAATAGGCGGAGCCAGGGGTAAAGAAAACCGGCTCGAGGGTGGGTGCGAATTCTGCCTTCGCACTCAACCCTTCGAGAACGCTGGCCGCGCGAGCGTAATCGCCGTTTTGGAACTCCGACATCCCGCGGCTGTAAAGCGCCGCCAGGTCCGATTCGGTCGAAGCGCCTGGCTGCTGCGCGAGGAGATTGCCATTCGCAAGAAGCCCCCCCAGCAACGCGAACAGGAAGCCGCGGTTGGAAGAGTGCCAGAACATGAGCGCGAATTTACTAATCGCCACGCCGCTTGAAAAGCGTCGCGTTCACTACCCGCTACTCAATGATTAGTGCTGGCTGTTTTTGGTCCTCGCTCCAGCCGAATTAGGTCGGATAAAATGTTGACCGTCTCGTCTCGTTCCGGATCGATCGCGGGCTCTTTCGTGTCGTCGTCCTGGCCGCCCAACACGTCATTTTCGGTATCGGAATCGCCTGCGGCTTCCGGTGCGACTTTGGCCGATCCGGCCTTTCTCGCCTGCGCCAGTTTGCCCGGATACATGATGAGCTGAAGATTTGGCTTGTCGACCGTATCAAGAGTCACCCGATAAACGCGCGGCTCTTCGATGTTACGCGCCAGCCGCTCTTTGGAGCGCATTTCCTTGCGCAGCTTGTCCTCGGAAAGTTCTTTCTTCCGCACATCCTCATTCAGCGAAATACGATTATCATCCAGTCGATGACGCAGCCGTTCCTGGTCTTCCATCACGTAATGGAATTCGGGATCATTTTGCGCGCGTTCGGAAGATCGGCGTCTTAGCTCATCGATGTAAAGCGAAACCGGCTCGTTCCATTTGGTGTATTTTGCCTTGGGCACTTCGTCATACGGCAAACAATTTTTCAGCGCCCCTTCGGCGAATTCCGGCAAATCCGTCAGCGATGGCAAGACAATGTCCGAGGCCACGCCGTGGAGCTGTGTCGAGCCGCCGGCAACGCGATAAAATTTCTGGATGGTCAATTTCAGCGCGCCATCCTTGTGCGACCGGCTACCGAGCAGCGAGGTGTAGTTGCCGATGTCGAGAATGGTCTGCACGGTTCCTTTTCCAAAAGTGCATTGATCGCCGACGACCACCGCGCGTCCATAATCTTGCAGGGCCGCCGCGAAAATCTCACTGGCCGACGCGCTTTGCCGGCTGGTCAGGACGACCAGCGCTCCCGAGTAGGCGATCCCGGGATCCGGATCGCTGGAAACGACAATGTTGCCATTCGAGCCTTTGGTTTGCACGATGGGACCCGATTTCAAAAACAGCCCCGTGAGTGAGATCACTTCCTCGAGCGAACCGCCGCCGTTCCGCCGCAAATCCACTACCAGCCCGGCAATGTTTTCCTTCTTCAGACGCTTCAACAACGCCATCACATCTTTCGTCGTACTCTTGGCGTGATGATCCATGTCTGCATAAAATGACGGCAGCGTAATCCAGCCGAGTTTCACCGGTCTGCCCTCCTCATCCTTTTTGATAATGATGTCTGCCCGCGCTTCCTGGTCTTTCAGTTTAATTTCATCGCGCACCAGCTCGACGTTCTTGCGCTTGGAGGGATCGGCCGCATCGGCTGGAATGACGAGCAGCCGGACTCGTGATCCTTTCTTGCCTCGAATCATCTCCACCACTTTGTCGAGACGCATGTCACGAACATCAACGAAGTCGCCCGTTCCTTGCCCGACCGCCGTGATGCGATCGCCAACCTTCAGGCGGCCATCGACCTGCGCCGGGCCGCCCGGCACCAGGCTCTCGATTTTGGCGTAGCCATCTTCCGTCCGCAGCATCGCTCCGATGCCAACGAGCGAGAGTCCCATGTTGATACTAAAGTTTTTCAGATCGGATTCGCTCAAATATTCCGAGTGCGGATCGTAGGCGAGCGCAACGGCATCTAGAAAAAACTTGGCTTGCTCATCGCGATCGCTTTCGTGAACGTTACGCGCCAGCCGATCGTAACGGCGCGCCACCAACTGCGGCCCGGGTTCAATCGGGTGCTCGCTCAAATGTTCCTGCAAAAGCTCGCTCGTTATCCGGCCACGCCAGAGCTCGTCCGCTTCCGCACCGTTTTTCGGCCACGGGCTCTTTTCCCGCCGGAAATCAATCGTTCCGTCGGTTTTAAAATCGACCGGTTGCTTGAGAAATTCTTTTACCTTGGCAACCCGTTCATCGACCCGCTTTTGGTAGAGGTCGTAGATCTCGTAAGCCGGCTTGAGGTTACCGAGCAAAATGTCGTCATCGAGCGAAGCACCATATTTTTCGGTTATCGCATTGACATCTTCCTGGGTGAAAAAAAGGTGACTGAAATCCAGGAGCTCCAGATAGCTGTGCAAAATCTTGCCCGACAGATCGTCGTTTAATTGCTTGTGAGTGTAATGGCCTTCCTCCAGCAATCGGCCAACCGAGACGCAAACATTGTCGAGGTCGGTCTTTGCCGGAAGCGCTGGCGTTGAAGCCAGGCCGGCCAGTGAAATCGCCGCCATCGCGGCGAATGAACGAAAACGATAATTCATGCCCTAAAAAAGAAGTTTTCCATAGTCGCAGATCGGCGCCCTGAAAGCAAGAACTCCCCTTGAATCCACGCCTGCTGCAGCGATTAAAAAGACAATCGGCAAAGCAGAACATTCAAAAAACGTTTTGGTTCGCGGCGGCTAAACCAATGAAATACCAGACATTTTGTGGCGGAATTTTCGAGACGAACTGCTACCTCTTTCACGCTCCGGAGGGCGCGGTTCTATTTGACGCGCCCGACGGTAGTTGTGCGTGGCTGCAAAATCGCAAAGTCGATTTGAAACTACTGCTCCTCACCCACGGGCACATCGATCACGTCGGCGACGTTGCGAAGATTAAGCGAAAATTTAACTGCCCGATCGGTTGTCACCCTGATACCGCGCCAATGATTTCGGACCCGGATTTCTTCCGGAACTTCGGCTTCGGCTTTGAAATCGAACCAGTTACGCCCGATTTTTTTATCCAAGAAACGAGCGAGCGCAATTTTCTGGGAGTGAAATTTCAGGTACTCGACGTCCCAGGTCATTGCCCCGGTAGCCTTTGCTTCTTTTCGCGTCCCGAAAAGCTTTTGATCGGTGGCGATGTTCTCTTTGCCGGCGGCGTCGGTCGTTGGGACCTGCCCGGCGGCGACGGGCCACAGTTGTTTCAGGGAATTAAAGCGAAACTGTTCCCGCTAGGCGATGACGTAATAGTCCTGCCCGGGCACGGGCCGCCCACGACCATCGGTGAGGAACGCAAAGGCAACCCGTTTGTGCGTTAGTTTTTCATCGACAACGCGAGGAAATAAAAGATCACGACGTCCTGGACCATGTGGATGCCGAAGGCCCAGCCCGCACCGCGTGTTTCCACCATGCTTTTCGCCCAAATCCATCCCGCGATCGTCGCCATAATGATGCCGATCGGCCCCGAAGGCTGGCCAAAGTAATGCGCCGACCCAAAGAAAATTGCCGTCAACCAAAGCGCTTCGCGAACCGGTAGCACGTTGCGAAGGTGCGCCAGAGGAACGCACCGGAATTGAAATTCTTCGTTGGCGGCGTTTAGGGCCGCGGTCGCCAAGGCCCAGGGCAGAAGTTGCCGGAGGCGGGATAGTTCCCCTAAATTCGGGCGGAGATTGACAAACAAAAATGCGGTCAAGCCCAGGCCAAAAATCACGAGCAACTGCGGGCCGAACCGGGTCCATGGTATCGGCTTGCGGAACCACAGGATAGCCTCTGGCTGAGCCGGCGCATCAAGCTGGCCGACACGCAGAAAAAGATCGTCCGTGCTGAAATTGCGACCGATGAAAGTAGTAAGCATCAGGAGCGCGCTGGCAACATTCAACAAACGCGACATGAAAATCTTTGGCCCCCAGCTTATCTCAGCGACGAAGCTTTGAACTGGCCCCCATTCACCGAGCATCGGCGCAATCACAGACCATCCCAGCCGCAAAATTGCAACGGTGAAAAGAAATCCGATGAGCGGACTTAGCCGGCGCGATCTGCTTGCGACGATGGCCGCAACCGCAAGAACGAGCGCTTGCGTAGCCGGCACTGAATAAGGCGGGCCGTGGCCAGTGGGATGACCGAACATCATCGGAACGACGCTGCCGGTGAGCATCGCCCCCCAGGCGATCCAACGCCGCAAAGGATCCACACCATCCGGCCTGGACATGACGATCCCGGGCCGTCGGACTCGCAGTTTCGCGATGGGAAAAGAGGCCTCTGCGCTAATTACGCCAGTCATTCTTTGGCAGACAAGCAAGCGCCACACCCAATGGCTCGAGCAAATCAACATCGGCGATCAGGTGACGCAGAGAGTGGAGCGCGGCAGGGACGTGCGTCAGGAAATGTTGGCTGCCTTTTACCAGTCCCAGAAAACCATAAGCCCCAAGCGCTTGCATCAAGCGCTGCATTGCGCACAGCCGAAGCGTCTCGCGCATTTGCCTGGTCGGTGATAGCCCTCGGCGCTCCATATAGTAGGAGTAAAGTTCCTCGCGCTTGGCTGGCAAGAACCGGACGTAGGGATCAAATAACAGTGACGCCAGATCGTACTCAGCCAAGCCGGGACGCATCCCTTGGAAATCGATAAAAAAGGCGTGGCCGCCCCGCACGATAATGTTTTGCGATTGAAAATCACGGTGCACCAGCACGCGCGGCATCGCTGCGAGCCGGTCGGCGATTTCTTCTAGCGCGGGCAGCGAGGCGAGCTCGCGTAGTCTCCCTTCCTTCAATCCAAAGATTCGGCCGAGACAATTTTCGAAAAAATAATTCTGCTCCCACCGATAAAGCGTGGCGTTAAATTCCGGCGGCATTTCGCCATGCAGCTCTGCCCATTCGCGTTCAGGCAAATCATGAAGCGTGGCGATTTCATCCAAGGCTGATCGATAAAGCGCGCCCCGAACCAACCAGGTGTCGTCTCGAAAACTAAAAAGATCGTTCTCACCCAGGTCCTCGATCCAAATCAAACCTTCTTCCGCGTCATGAAAATATACTTTCGGCGCGGCAATTCCGTGTTCTGTCAAAAATTCGGCGATGCGCACGTAGTGGCGGTTTTCCGCACGCTCGAGATTGTATTTTACCAAAATGAGCGATTGCTCCGGCACGCAACGAACACGGTAGAAACGGCGATCGGAACCGCCCTTCTCAATCGGCGAGATCTCGATTTGTCCCTCGCTGAAGGCGGGCAAACGCCGGCGCGTTTGGCGAAGAAGCAATTCCGTTTTCATATGATGGCGTTTTGCAGAATCCCCTCGGCCTTCTGCCGCGTGCGGACAATACAATCTTGCAATTCACTTCGAGAAGCAATTTGTGCACCGGGCCACACGATCGTATCCCGCAAGATGGCGCCCGTTGCGACGATTGCGTTTTCACCAACGACAGAGCAGCCGAGCACCTGTGCAGTTGGGTGCACGCGGGCATTTCTCGCCACTGCCAGAGGCCATTCTGGCGTCCGAAGGTAGTGCGGTTTCCATTTTTCTGCGGCAAGTGTGCGATGAAGGTCCAGATATTGGCGGACCGATCCGACGTTAAACCACTTCCCGTCGTTCAAAATAACTCCGCCAATCCTGGCGTTTTCTTTGATCCATTCGGTCACGACTGGAATGAGAGAGATTTTCTGTGCCGGCGGAATTCGTCGAAAAACCGTGGGGCTCCACACGGCGATGTTAGCGAAATCGTAGCGACCAGCGATGCCGAGTCGGTTGGCGATATCTACGACTTTGCCATCGGCAAAAGCAATATCAGTGCCGAGACCCGTTTCTCTTAAGGCGAGCGTAACGTCATTTCCCCGCCGAAAATGTTCGTCGATCAACGGCCGAAGGTCGACGTCGGTGAGAATGTCTCCGCTGTAAGTTAGGAAGAGTTCGGAAGCCAAAAGAGGTTCGGCATTTTTGATTCCGCCGCCGGTTTCAAGCAAGTCCGGCTCGTGCACGAGCGTGATCGGGTGCTCGGCGTAAGTGTTGCCCGCAAAAAAAGCGGTAAATAATTCCGGAAGCCTGTGGGTATTGATGACGAACGACTTCACGCCCGCGTCAATCAGGTGATCGAGCGCGAATGTGATGAGTGCTTTTTGAAAAATTGGCACGAGCGGTTTCGGCAACGCGTCCGTCAGCGGACGCAAACGGGTTCCCATTCCCGCAGCTAAGACAAAGGCGCGCGTTATCACCGGCTTGTGCTCGCGCAGGGCTTGGCTACAAATTGCACCATGGCGGAAGAAACGGTCTGGCGCGGTACTTCTTCGCAAGTGAAAAACGCGAGCGTCTTCTTTTTCTGCGGCCTTTGCCTTTGCGCTCTTCTCCTCTTATTCGCTATTCTCTGGCACAACGAATCCACCAGAGACTTTAGCCCGTACATTCTCTCTCCCGCCATCGTGCCGATCTTTATCGCGCTCGCCCGTTTCCTCCAGACGAAAAACAAAGTTTACGAACTCACCAGTGAGCGATTGAAAATGACGGAAGGCGTTTTCAACAAAGTGACCGATACGCTTGAGCTTTATCGGGTGAAAGACTTGGAAACGCGCCAGCCTTTTTGGGAGCGCGCCTTCGGTGTCGAAAACGTCCAGATCAATACCGCCGATGTTTCGACGCCGTTTGTTTTGATTGACGCGGTGCCGAAGAAAATCGGTCTCGGCGATAAGATGCGGAATGCGGTCGAAAACGTTCGTATGCAAAAGCGGGTACGGGAGCTCGACATCGAATAAGCGCTTGGCATCGAGGTGTCGCGAGACTAATTCCAAGGATTGTGCAAGGGCACGCGACCAGCTACAAGATACAAGCCTTTGATGGATAGCACCACAGCGACAACACCCGCAGCCACCGAGCAGAAGTTCGTTCGGGGATTGGGCTTGCTCGACTCGACCATGCTGGTCGCCGGGTCGATGATCGGCTCGGGAATTTTCATTGTCTCATCAATTATTGCGCGGCAAGTGGGCGCGCCGGGGTGGTTGCTTGTCGTCTGGATTGTGACCGGGGTACTCACGTTAATGGCCGCACTTTCCTACGGCGAGCTGGCCGCAATGATGCCGAAGGCCGGCGGGCAATATGTTTACTTGCGAGAAGCATTCTCGCCGCTCTGGGGTTTTCTCTACGGCTGGACCTTGTTCCTCGTGATTCAAACGGGAACGATCGCGGCGGTCGCAGTCGGATTTGCCCGTTACATGGGTGTACTTGTGCCGTGGGTTTCAGAATCGAATTACTTCATTCAACCGATTCGTTTCGGCGGTTACGCGCTCTCGCTCTCGACTGCGCAACTGGTCGGCCTGCTGCTTATCGCGCTCCTCACGTTCATGAACACGCTCGGGCTGAAGCTCGGCAAAATCGTGCAGAACATTTTCACGACGGCAAAGACCGGTGCGCTCATCGCGCTGATCCTACTAGGCATTATTGTCGGGCTGCGATCAGGGGCGGGCGCGGCGAATTTTTCGGATTTCTGGAGTTTGCGCGGCGGATTGCAAGAAGTTGGACAGGGTCTCACGGCTGCAACTGCGTTCGGCCTCTTCGTTGGCATCTGCGTCGCGCAAACTAACTCGCTCTTTTCTGCTGATGCGTGGAACAATATCACTTTTACTGCCGGCGAAGTGGTCAATCCACGCCGCAACGTTCCGCTTTCACTGGCATTCGGAACGATCCTCGTCATCAGTTTGTACTTGCTGGCAAATGTGGCCTACCTCGCCGCGCTGCCATTCTCCGCCATTCAGAACGCGCCAAGTGATCGCGTCGCCTCAGAAACAGCCAACGTTATCTTTCCAGGCCTCGGTGCGACGATCATGGCGGTCGCGATTATGGTCTCGACCTTTGGCTGTAACAATGGACTGATCCTCGCAGGCGCACGCGCCTATTACGCAATGGCACGCGACGGACTCTTCTTTCGCTCTGTGAGTCGGCTGAACAGGAATCATGTGCCAGGCTGGGGTCTGGTTGTGCAAGGAATCTGGGCCGGCCTGCTCGTTTTGCCGCGGACGGTAAAGAGGGACGCCACCGGTGCAGTTGCCGGTTACGGAAATCTATATGGCAATCTGCTCGACTACGTCATCTCCGCCGCGCTTATCTTCTATATTCTTACGATTCTCGGGATCTTCATGCTCCGACGAAAACGGCCCGATGCCGAACGCCCCTACAAAGCCTTCGGTTATCCGTTCGTGCCCCTGCTCTACATCCTTGGCGCCAGCGTCATTCTCGCCGTGCTCTTCATCTATCAAACTGCGACCACCTGGCCGGGCCTTATCATCGTGCTGAGCGGTGTGCCGATTTATTTCCTGTGGCGGAGATCAGCCGAAAAGATGGCGCTTCACGCAGCCGACTAGTCCGCCGAAACCGAACCAAACTAACGACTCATGGCAAATTTATTCGCAAGAAAGCCACTCGCGAGGCTGATGGCAGAAGCGCAGGAAGTTGGCGAGCACAGCCTGAAGCGATCGCTCGGGCCTATTA
>QHRA01000255.1:0-6313 GCA_003221295.1 Verrucomicrobiota bacterium
TCATCCGGCTGGTTTCGATGTTGATCATCGAAGCGCATAAGCTCGGCGCGAGCGATATTCATCTCGAGCCGCTCGACAAAAAGTTCCGCGTCCGTTTTCGCATCGACGGTGTCCTCCAGGAAATGCAGGCGCCGCCGAAGCGTTTGCAATCCGCCATCATCAGCCGGCTCAAGATCATGACCGGCTCGATGAGTATCGCGGAAAAGCGTTTGCCTCAGGACGGACGCATTCAGGTGAAAATAAAAAAGAAACCGATTGATCTGCGCGTTTCCACCATTCCCACGAACCATGGCGAAAGCATTGTCATGCGCGTGCTCGATAAATCGAGTTTGCTCCTCGGCCTGCCCGAGCTCGGTTTCCTCAGCGACGATCAGGAAAAATTCGAACAGCTGTTGCGTTCGCCTGATGGAATCCTGCTCGTGACTGGTCCGACCGGGTCGGGAAAAACCAGTACCCTCTACGCTTGCCTCAATTACATCAACAAGCCGGACCGCAAGATCATCACGGTGGAAGAACCGGTTGAATATCAGATGACCGGGATCAATCAGGTGCAGGTGAACAACGATGTCGGAATGACATTTCCAATCGCATTGCGCTCCATTTTGCGTCAGGCCCCGAACATCATCATGATCGGCGAGATTCGCGATTTGGAGACCGCATCGATCGCGACCAATGCAAGCCTCACTGGCCATCTCGTTTTCAGCACCCTGCACACGAACGATGCGCCCTCAGCCATTCCCCGCCTGGTTGATATTGGAATGCAACCATTTCTGGTCGCGTCTTCCGTGCGCGCGATCATGGCGCAACGTCTGGTGCGCCGCTTATGCACTCATTGCAAACACCCGGCCGACCTGAGTGAAACGGAAATGCGCGCGCTCCGGATCGAGCCCTCGCAGGTAAAAGACGCCCAAGTAATGAAGGCGCCCGGGTGCGATCATTGCCGCCATACCGGTTACCGCGGACGAATGGGAATTTTCGAAATCTTCATCATCGACGATGAAGTGCGGCACATGATTAACAAACGGGCTTCAACTTTCCTCTTGCGGCAACGCGCACGCGAGTTGGGTATGCGCACTTTGCGTGAGGATGGCGTGCGCAAAGTTCTTTCCGGTCTGACCTCGGCCGACGAAGTAATCTCGGTAACGATTGCCGATGTGAGCTAGGTAATGAGTGACGTAGCCAACGAGAATTGGAGGGCGAGCTCTGCGAGCCCGGTCCGAGCCGGACTGGCGGTCGTGGCGTCGCAGAGCTCCGCTCTCCAGGTTCGGTTGTGCGCGCAGGTAACCCGGCAAAATGAATAACGAGCAGGTCCTCGATCTTTTCGTCGATCAAAACGTTTTGCAAAAAACGCAGGCTGACGACGTCCTGACCGAAGCGCAACAGAACGGCAAGACCATCGTGCAGGCGATGGTCGATGGCGGCTTCATGGATGAAGCCGGATTTTATCGCACCGTTGCGGAAGGGATCGGCGCCGAATTTATCGATCTAAACGATAAGGAAATTGGTCCCGAGGTTGTGAAGATCGTTCCGGCCGGCCTGGCCCGTTTACATCGCGCACTGCCAGTCGAACTTGTCGACGGTACCTTGCGAGTTGCTTTGGCCGATCCGCTGGAACCACGCACCGCGGAAGATCTGCGTTTTGCGCTGGGTCGCGACATCGAGGTCGTGGTCGCGCCGGTCGAACAGATCGAGGACCGGATCAAGATTTTCTACGGCAGCGACACCTCCAGCATGGAGGAAGTGCTCAAGCAACTCGGCGAAGTCGGCGAGTTGATGCAATTGCGGGAAGGCGATGGTGCGACCGGAGCGGAAGCAGAAGCCAATGCCACCCCGATCATTCGCTTTGTCGATCTGATTTTGTATCAAGCAATTCAGGACCGGGCCAGCGACATTCATTTCGAGCCATTCGAAAACGAATTCAAAATCCGTTATCGCGTCGATGGCGCGCTTTACGAAATGGCCCCACCGCCGCGACATCTGGCACCACCGGTAATCTCGCGTGTGAAAGTGATGGCGAACATGAACATCGCCGAGCGCCGATTGCCCCAGGATGGTCGCATCCAAAAAAATATCGCCGGCCGCAGCGTGGATCTCCGCGTCTCGACTTTGCCCACGCAATTTGGCGAGAGCGTGGTTTTGCGCGTGCTCGATCGCAGCACCGTAAACCTCGATCTCGAGATGCTCGGTATGCCCAAGTATGTGGGCGATTACATTCTTGAGGTCATTGAGCGGCCGAACGGAATTTTTATTGCCACCGGCCCGACTGGTTCGGGGAAAACGACGACGCTTTATTCTTGTTTGCGCAAGATCAACACACTCGATTCCAAATTGCTGACCGCAGAGGAGCCGGTGGAATACGATCTGGAAGGCATCATGCAGGTGCCGGTGAATGAAAACATCGGGCTGACTTTCGCGCGCGTACTGCGAGCATTTTTGCGGCAGGACCCGGATCGAATCATGGTCGGCGAAACCCGCGATTTGGAGACGGCACAGATTGCAGTTCAGGCCTCACTCACCGGCCACCTCGTCTTCACCACCCTGCATACCAACGATGCGCCAGGAGCGATCACGCGTTTGATCGACATGGGGGTCGAGCCATTCCTCATTTCTTCAACCCTCGAAGCGGTCCTCGGGCAACGATTGTTGCGTAGCATTTGTCGGAATTGCCGGACGAGTTACGAGCCGAACACAAACACACTGGATCAAGTTGGATTGGGTCGGCGTGATTTAGGCGACAAGAAATTTTTTTACGGCAAAGGTTGCGACGCGTGTAATCAGACCGGTTACAAGGGCCGCAAAGGCATTTACGAATTGTTGCGAATCACCGATCCATTGCGCGAGTTGATCAATGAGCGCGCGCCAACGGTGACGCTAAAACAAAAAGCAATCGAGCTCGGAATGATCACGCTGCGCCAGGATGGATTACGCAGCGTTTTCGATGGCGACACTACGGTGGAGGAAGTGCTCAAGTACACCTAGAATTTCAAATTTCAGGTCTCAGATTTCAGACTTAATACGTCGCGATCCACGATTTAACAATTCACCATTCAACGATTTACGATTCCTCATGCCGGTTAACGAATGAGATCGACTTCTTCAGCATTAAATCGTTAAATAGTTAAACCGTTAAATCGGTAATTTGCCCTATGCCCCGCTTCCAATACGTCGCTCTCGATGCTCGCGGTCAGGAATCCACCGGCTCAGTCGAGGCAAATTCTGCCAATGAAGCTATCGGGCATTTGCGGCAGGCGGGATATTTCCCGACCGGCGTTTATGAAGAAGGGAAAGCGCCTGCGGCCCGCAATGGAAAGGTAAAACGACCTCGCACTGCTCGCATTGCCGCTCCCGCCATCGCCACCCCGAAGCGCAAGACCGGCATCACGCTTTTCCAGCGGCAGAAAGTGAAATCGAAAATCCTCATGATTTTCACACGGCAGCTTGCCACCCTGATCGATTCCGGCCTCCCGCTGTTGCGCTCGCTCAACGTCCTGGCAAGACAAGAGCGCGATCCTGTTCTCAAACGCACTACCGAAGCGCTGGGCGATTCGGTACAGAGCGGTAACACCTTTTCTGATTCGCTCGCGCAGCATCCAAAAATTTTTAATGAACTTTACGTCAGCATGGTAAAAGCAGGCGAGCTCGGCGGCGTCCTCGAAGTCGTGCTGGGGCGATTGGCCGAGTTCCAGGAAAAGGCGCAAAAGATCAAAGGCAAAGTCCTTTCCGCGATGATTTACCCGGCGATCGTCATGACCATGGCGGTCGCAATCATGGGCTTTCTCCTCGTCTTTATCGTGCCCAGATTCGAGGCAATTTTCAAAGACATGCTCGGTGACAAACCGCTCCCTGGGATCACGATCTTCGTTATTAGCATCAGCAGATTTGCACAGAACAACTGGGTGATGCTAATCGGTGGTGTTGTTGCGCTCATTTTCGGGATCAAACTGCTGGCACGCACGCCCGGCGGTCGCAGCTTGGTCGATCAATTCAAATTGCGACTCCCGCTTTTCGGCGATCTCATTCGCAAGACCTCGATTTCGCGTTTCGCGCGCACCCTCGGCACCCTCGTCACGAGCGGCGTTTCCATTTTGCAGGCGTTGAATATTACCCGCGATACCGCTGGCAATACCGTCATCGCCAATGCCATCTCGCAGGTGCACGATCGGGTGAAGGAAGGCGAATCGATCGTGCAACCGCTCGAAACCAGCGGCGCCTTTCCGCCGATGGTCGTGAGCATGATCGATGTCGGCGAGGAAACCGGTCAGTTGCCCGATATGCTGTTGAAGATCGCAGATGTTTATGATGGCGAGGTGGACAATTCCGTTGCCGCGCTCACCTCCATTCTCGAGCCCCTCATGATTGTGTTTTTGGCGGTAGTGGTCGGAACAATCGTGATCGCCCTCTTCCTCCCCCTCATCAGCATCATCACCACTCTGCAACAACAGACGTGACGACCAGCCGGCGGCTGGAATGACGAATGACAAATGTCGAAGCACGAAGGAATGATAAAATCCGTATAATCCGAAGTTGCCGGCGGCCTCGACTTCGTCATTCGGGCTTCATTTCGTCATTCGTCATTCGTCATTCGTCATTGCGCGCCGAAGGCGCGGTGACCATCATCGAACTGCTGGTGGTCATCATCATCATTTTCATTCTGGCTGGTCTGGTTCTCTCGATTAGCAGCTATGTGCAGAACAAAGGCAAGCGTGCTCGCGCCGAAACCGAAATCGCAGCCATGTCCGCCGCGCTGGAGAGCTACAAAGCGGATAATGGGATTTATCCGGCGAATAATGCAACGAACTCGCTTGATCCTACGACAATGACAGATCCGTCGTCGTCGTCGTACGTATCAGCTTCAAATTATCTGTATATCCAACTCAGCGGCGATTCCGATGGCAATCCGGCGACAACGAGTAGTTCAGACACGCGCAACTATTTTGGCGGGTCGTTAAAGCAATCTATGCTTAGTCCTAATCCTCCGGGGGCAAATACCTATTTTCACGATCCCTTTCGCAACAGGAATGGTTACAACAGCTATGGCTACTCGACATCGAAAAATCCGATAGCCAACCCAACGGGTTATAGCGCGGCTGGTGGCTATAACCCTACATTTGATCTTTGGAGTACGGCGGGAACCGGCACGAGCGGAACCCCATCTCCCAGCCCGATTCAAAACACCTGGATCAAGAATTGGTAAGCTCGTCATCCCGAGTCGAGGGATCCCGTTGAAGTTACCATTAAGGCAGCGCGGCGGAATGCCTCGACTCGGGATGACGAACAGCGATTGCTAACGATTATTCGCCGCTTGTGTGAACGACGATCACGACTCGTCGATTCGGTTGCTGTCGCGCAATCTCGGCTTGCTCCATCGCCGGGTCCATCACCGGCCGTGGCGGTACCAAAAACTTCGTCGCACCGTAACCGCGCGTCTGAATTTGTTCCGAATTTATCCCCATCGCTCCAACCAAATAATTCTTGACGCTGTCGGCACGGCGCTGACTCAGATCGAGATTGTATTCGTAGCTGCCAAACGCGTCCGTATAACCCTCGATTGAAAATGTCGCCCTCGGATTGCGCCGGATCAGCGTGCCAAGCTTTTGCAATTGCTCGACCGAACTCGCCTGCAGCTCCGCACTATCATATTGAAAGAGCTGGTCGTCCGGCATTCGGATTGCCGTCCCCGATCCCAGCGGACCTTTTTGGGCCAGCAGCGAATCGAGATCGCTAAAGCCAGCGACGCGATTTTTGTTCGGTCCGGCGCTGTCCGCCTGGACTTTGCTGGTAAACGTGTTCGGCCGCTTAATGTTCGTGCTTGTCGCCAGTTCGGTCCCGCTCAGGGCCGGTTGCGGACGACCCGAGACAGCGGTGTCGTTCAACAACGATTGTTCGTGGGTCCCGTTCGGATTTTTCGAAAGTGTTTGCGCGGTACTTCGCTCGATTTCGTTTAACATCGACGTAGCAGGCGCGGGATCGACCCGTGGTTTGTCCGGCAAAACATCTTGCGTGTCGTCCGGCATTGCGGTCGTCGCCTGCACTTCCTGCAACAGCGCATCGAATGACTTCTTCTCATCCGGCAGTTGCACGTTCGTCTTATCCGGCTCCGGTTTCGCTGCTGGATTAGTCTGGTCCAGGCTGGCCTTGTCCAGCGCCGCCTGGGTATCAATCGGCTTCACTTTGAAGACGGGCGGCTCACTTCTTGGAGCCATGGCCAGGTCCGCCGGTGCGAAACGCGTTTGATAAAGATAAAGGCAGAGCAGCAGATGCAACGCGAGCGACAGCACCAATCCCAAAAAGAGCCAGTTTCGCTGGCCCGTCG
>QHRA01000255.1:6347-11049 GCA_003221295.1 Verrucomicrobiota bacterium
AGGAACGGCGGTTTCCAAATCGGTATCTGTCTAGCGTTGGCCGCAGAGTGCTTTGCCTCTCCCTTTGGCAAAGGGAGAGGATCAAGGTGAGGGATTTTCTTCTTCGAAGGTTGGCCCATTCCAACGAGAGCATGCGATCTTTCGACTCCTCACCTTAATCCTCTCCTCGATCGAAGAGGAGAGGAGACGTCACAGCAAGCGACGCTAAACACGCATATTCAAAAGATCGCCGACTAGGACGGCGCCGCTCCTTGATTGCTTCGCTGTCCGCGAACCTGCTCCACGAAGCGCCGCGCCGCCTGCCGAATCTGCTCGGCCACGTTTGCCTTGGGCGCGACAAATTTCGGCGTGAACCACGGAAACAAACCAATCAAATCGTGCGTGACTAAGATTTGCCCATCGCAATCCTTACCCGAACCAATTCCTATGGTTGGAATTTGGATTGCCTGCGAAATCGTCTTCGCCGTTTCCGGCGCTACAATTTCCAGCACCACCGAGAATGCTCCGGCTGCTTCGACCGCACGTGCATCCCGCAGTAGCGCTTCCGCCTGCTCATGCGTGCGGCCTTTCACCTTGTAACCGCCTTCCTCACGCACGCTTTGAGGCAGCATCCCAATGTGGCCCATGAAAAGAATCCCGACCGACACGATCGCCTCGATTTGTGGAACGTGACTGACACCGCCCTCGAGCTTTACGGCCTGCGCTCCCGCTTTCATGAACAAGCGCGCTGTCTCAACCGATTGCTCGGCGGTGTCGTAGCTGTGAATCGGCATGTCCGCAACAATCAGAGCGCGCTTCACCCCCCGGGCGACGGCGCGAGTGTGATGCAACATTTCGTCCAGAGTCACTTGGGTCGTGTCTTCGTAGCCCAACACCACCATCCCGAGGGAATCGCCGACCAGGATAATGTCGAGGCCGCTTTCATCGAGCAGACGTGCGGTTGGATAATCGTAGGCGGTCAGCGCTGTGATGTGTTGTCCGCGCCGCTTCATTTCGCGAAATTTTTCTGTCGCGTTCATTTGCACAAATGAATGGAGGGTCGAGCTCCGCGAGACCGCGGCCAGAGTTTCATACTACCAGTTCTCGGTCAGGCGCGTAATTTTACCCTGATCCTGCAACTGCGCGAGTAGCTCACCTACATTTTTTGTTTGTCCGGGCAAGCGCAAATCCGGCGCGATATCGCAAAGCGGTTGCAGAACGAATTTCCGCTCCGTCATTCGCGGATGCGGCAATTGCAATAGTGCATCGGAGCGACGTTCACTACCAAAATACAACAAATCGAGATCGATCGTGCGCGAGACATTGCGCTCATAGTTGCGTTCTCTTCCGAGGGCTTGCTCAATTTTTTGTAGCGCTTCAAAAAGCGCGTCAGCCGATTTCTCGAACCCAATCTCAATAACCGCGTTGTAAAAATTTTGCGCGCCCGGTTCGCAATCGACCGGCGAGGTTTCATAAACCGCTGACTGCACCGTTGGCTCGGTCATGCCATCGAGTGCCCGAATTTGATCGCGCGCGCGCTGTAAATTCGCCAGCCGATCATCAAGATTAGACCCAAGCGCAATCGCCGCTCTCATAATCTCTGTAGCCGCGGTCGTCGGCCGCGCTGCCGCGACCAGCGATCGCCGCTACAACGTCAAGACATCCCCAGCACATCGCGCATGTCATAAAGCCCCGCTGGTTTTCCGATGACCCATCGCGCTGCGCGCAAGGCGCCACGCGCGAATGTTTCGCGGCTGCTCGCGCGATGCGTCAACTCGACCCGCTCACCCTGTCCCGCAAAAATCACGGTGTGATCGCCCACCACATCGCCGCCGCGCACGGAATGAATGCCAATCTCCGATCGCTCGCGCTCGCCAATCATTCCTTCGCGCCCATGCCTCATTTTTTTTGTATTGCGTGCGCGCTGCAAAATTTCTGCCAGCGTTTTCGCCGTTCCGCTCGGCGCATCTTTCTTCATTCGATGATGCGTTTCCACAATTTCGAGGTCGAAGTCGTCACCGAGAACTTTCGCGGTTCGCTCCGTCAGGGCAAAGAGCGCATTCACCCCGATGCTGAAATTTGATGCGAACACGACTGGAATCTTCCGCGCCGCCGTTTCAATCGCTTGCTTCTCTTTAGCCGAATGTCCGGTTGTTCCGATTACGAGGGCAATGTTCGATTTCATCGCCGCATCGCAAATAGCTTCAGCTGCTGCCGCGCTGCTGAAATCAATCAGCACATCCGCATTCGCTGACGTGATCTGATCGCCGAGATCCGATTTTGCAATAATCTCCGCGTTCTCGCTTGCAGCAACCTCTGCGATCGCCTGCCCCATCCGACCCGCGGCGCCCACAAGTCCAATACGAAGTCTTGTCATCATCTTCGTTTTACCTGTCGCTGTTGTAGCTGCTGCTGTCTCCAGCGACCTGGAATTCTGCCGCCAGCGACGGCGGCAGCTACAAGTACAGCATTATTCGCGTTCAAATTCCTCCAGGGTTTTGCGCAAGCGGGCCTGGTTCGCGGCACTCATTTCGCAAAGCGGCAGTCGCACTTCCGCTGAAATTGTCCCGCGCCACGACAAAGCCGTCTTTATCGGCACCGGATTTGGCTCGATAAACAAGTCTTTGAACAACCAGTAAAGTTTGCGGTGCAATCGCTCCGCCTGCTTGATGTCGCCATTGGTAAATGCCCTGACCAGCTCGCACATTTCGCGCGGCAATAAATTCGACGCGACACTCACCACTCCGACCGCGCCAGCCGCCAAAAACGGAAGAGTCAATCCATCGTCGCCGCTCAAAACCGTGAATGCATCCGGCAAACGCACGCGTAATTCACTAACGCGATCAACATTCCCCCCGGCTTCCTTGATTGAAACCACATTCGGGCAATCCCTTTGGATTCGCGCCACTGTTTCCGCGACGATATCAACGCCGCAGCGTCCCGGAATATTGTAGAGCATCAGACGAAGCGGGGTGGATTTGGCAATCGCGGAAAAGTGACGAAACAATCCTTCCTGGCTCGGCTTGTTGTAGTAGGGGCCAACCAATAACGCGCCATCGACTCCAAGTTTTTCTGCCTGTTCGGTAGCCGCAATTGCTGCGCGCGTGGAATAGGAGCCGGTACCGGCAAGAACCAGGCAACGCCTGTTGGCCGTTTGAATGGCGAACCGAATCACCTCTTTGCGTTCGTCATGGGTGAGCGTGGGCGATTCGCCTGTAGTTCCAACGGCAATAATTCCGTCGATGCCAGCTGCGATCTGCGATTCGATTAAATTCTGCAGCGCAGTGAAATCAATCGCGTCTTCGCGAAAGGGCGTAACCAGAGCGGTGAAGGTGCCGCGAAACATTTACAAAGTTACAAAGTTAAAATTGGGTGCGCCAAGTTCGGCCCGGCGGTCATAGACCGCCGCTACAGAACAACCGCTCACACTTCAACCGTGCCTCCGCAAAACATTTCTTTCCTGTGGCGGCGCTCTATGAGCGCCGATCATTTCCTTTTCGCCAGTTCGTTCGGCCCGGCGGTCATAGACCGCCGCTTACAGAAGAGCGCGATTACAATTCGATCGTGCCCTCGAAGACAAAATCGGCCGGCCCTGTGAGTGTGACATCTGTGAAGCGCTCGCCGTCGCGGCCAAAATCAACACTTAATTCGCTGCCGCCACGCACTAGCACGCCAATGGGCCCGTCGGTTTTTTCCGTGGCCGCAAAAATGAGCGCGCTCGCCACGACGCCAGTACCACAGGCTAACGTCTCGCCCTCGACTCCACGCTCATAAGTGCGGATTGCGATTTTGTTTCCGTCGCGTCTTTCCAGGAAATTCACGTTTGCGCCTTTGGGCGAAAACATTTCGTGCCGACGAATGGCAGCGCCTTCGTGCAACACATCAATCTCTTCGATGTTAACAACTGGAATAACAACATGCGGAACTCCGGTGTTAACAGAGTGAATGATTTTGTTCTCGTAGCCGACCGCGAGCGTCACATTTAGCTGCAAGTCGGTCGGCTCGCTCATGTGCAGAGTCACGAGTTCGCCCTGAAGTTGTGCGGCAATGATTCCAGCGGGCGTTTCAAACGAAACTTTTTTCCTCGCATCGGCGACTTTTTCTACGAAGCGGGCAAAACAACGCGCGCCATTGCCGCACATTTCCGCTTCCCCGCCGTCGCTGTTATAGTAACGCATCCGAAAGTCAGCGCTGTTGGTCGCGGGCTCGACCAACAAAACCCCATCCGCCCCAACCCCGCGATGACGATCGCAAATTTTCGCGATTTGCTGCGCGCTCAAATGCACTTCGCCAGCGCGATTGTCGATCATGACAAAGTCGTTCCCCGCACCATTCATCTTGGTGAATCGCAGCATGTGTTTGTGTACCACATGGCTGCCTCGATGCCAACCGTTCGCCTACCGGTCATCCCGAGCGAAGTCGAGGGATCCCGTGGCGTTATCTTAAAGCTTTCGCATCGGGATCCCTCGATCCGGCAGCTGCCGGACTCGGGATGACAGCTAACGGCCTTTGCGCGTTTGGCGGATGGCGGACGCAAAAGGCGCAACGAACTTGCCGACGCCATCGGCCAGATCGTCGGCATCCCCAACCTTCCCAATCAAGTCCACAATTGCGCTTCCGATAACGACCGCATCCGCAATCTTTGCCACTGTTGTCGCTTGTTCCGGATTCGAAATACCAAAGCCAACTGCGATGGGCAGATCGGTGTATCGCCTGATCATTG
>QHRA01000256.1 GCA_003221295.1 Verrucomicrobiota bacterium
GGTCAATTCCAGCACGTTTTCGAGCTCATTGAGTTCATGTTTGCGCGGCGAAAAGGCCGGCGACAATTGCAGCAACAAGACACCCAGCTTTTGTGCACGACGAAGCACTTCCAAGGAAGGCACAAAAGCCCGTAGCATTTCGTCGACCGTTGCGGCGGTGGGTACGACTTTCCCGTTCTTCTCCAAGCGCAATTTTTTTTGCAGCGCCGCGGGTAAAAGTTTCGCTGGAGTGGAATGATATGAGAGCAATTGATGCAATTTGATATTGAAGACAAAGTCATGCGGAGTGACATCGCACCATCGGCCCACTAGCATCGGGTCAGGCACGGAATAGAAGGTGGAATTGACTTCCACCATGGTGAAATGCTGCGCGTACCAACTGAGCCGATCTGCCGGACGCATCTTTTTTGGATACCAAAACTCGACGAACCCGGGATCCGACCAACTGGCTGTGCCAACGAGAATCTTGCCGCCTTGTTTCGGTGCGGATGCCTTTGCAATCACATCGCAACGAAGTCGCACCGTCAGCGAACGCAAATGCGATTCTGGGAAAATCGCGATTGCTTAAACTGTAACGAAGCCAAAAGATCTCGCCGGCATGAGCAGAATGTGGTTCCCTCTTTGTTCTTTTCTCCGCGCGTGCAGACGGCGTCTGTTTGCCAGGGAAACGTTGCTCTGCGCTCTCGCTTTATCGTCCGGTTCTCTCGTTGTCATGCTCAATCTGCCCGTGCTGTGGCGCGATTACGACGGGTTGGGGCAAATCACCGCGCCGCCGGGACATCTAACCATCCTGGCCTTCCCGCCTTTGTATCCATTCTTGAGCAGGCTCCCGGTCCTTTTTGTATCGGCTCTGTCCGGATTGGCCCATCCACACTCGCTCGAGATCAACATCAATCGACCAGTACTACTGAACAACCTCGGCCTCGTCCTCCTTGTCGCCGCGCAGCAGCTCGCCCTTCTTTTCGCCCTCGCTCTCCTGGTCGTAAAGTGTTCGCGGCGCCCCCTCGTCCGATGCGTGATCATTGTCGTCTTACTCTGCCATCCGGTCCTCTTCGTAATCGCGCAGTTTGTTTCATCCGAAGCACTCGCCACCATCCTGGCCATCACCTTGATCGCCATCGCGGTGCACCTTGCCAGCGAAGACGAGCTTACGCGCAACGGATTGATCGCTCTCGGACTCTGCCTTTACGCCAACGTGATGACCCGGCACAACGCGCTGGTTTATTTTGTGGTCCTCCCATTGGTTTTTCTGTTCGGAACGATTACATTTCTTCCAGACCAAAGGAAGCGACGCGCGCATTTTAGAAAATTTCTGATCACATCCGCGGTCGGCGCGGCCGCCTTCATTGCCGCGAAGTTGACGGTCCTCGACTTGTGCCTCGCCTTCCACGAACCGTATCGCTCCGTGATCGGCCGGAGCCTGATCTACCGGTTCGATTTGATCGATCGAATGCCGGCCGAAGAGAAGGCCGCTTACCTGCGCAAACTGCAAACCTCCGCGTCCGATCCCATCACGAAACAGGCGATTCCCGCAGTCCTGATGGCTAAAGGGTATTGGGGCAACTCCATGCGCGTGATCAAAGATTTAATCCAGCTTCAGGATAAAAGACTGGGCGGTAAAAAGGTCGACGCTCGGGCCGATCATTACCTTAACGAGATATGTCAGCTTTGTTATCAGGCCCCCCCGCCCGCTCTCTTCGCGGACATACGCGCCGCGATTGTTCATTCGCTCAGCCGCACGACACCGAGCGACATAATCCAGTTCCTCTATCAAAATGCCAAGCGCTCGCTCGCGCTTTATCGATCTAGCTCGGATTTGCGCAAGAAAACCGGGCACCTTGCAAGTTGTTCGGCCGATGCGGACTTCCAAATTCACCGCGCCGAGGAAAGGTGGTGGCTGCGCGGATTCGACCCTATTCCCTGTGGAATTACTTTTAGCGTTATCCTTGCCCTGGCAATCATTTTACGCAGCCTGGGTCGCTTCCAAGGCGATGCGCTTCGCCTTCTCCTTGCCCTCGGCGTGGTAAACGTTCTTATGATGGTTGGGACCTTGTCTCTCACTCCCTACATCCCCCGCTTCGTCCTCCCCAGCTGTGTCATCAACGCCGGGGCGCTCGCCATTTTACTCGGCGGACTTGATAATCTCTTTTCTTCCCGGTTGCTTTCGCAGAAAAGATCTACATAATAGCAGTCCAAGACGCGGGGTGGAGCAGCCTGGTAGCTCGTCAGGCTCATAACCTGAAGGCCGCGGGTTCAAATCCCGCCCCCGCAACCAATTTTCAGGCGAAGTTTGGCGATCAAAGGAAGCTTGCCGTGACCGATCAGCTGCGCAAAATTGCCACGCCCAATTTCAATTCTCGATCCAGCGTAGCTCAGTGGTAGAGCGGTCGGCTGTTAACCGATTGGTCGTAGGTTCGAATCCTACCGCTGGAGCCAAAACGATCCGATGGCGGTTGCCTCTTTCGTTTGTCTAAGCGCTGCGCACCCGGACGGAACGCTCGAGCAAATTAGTGCCCTCTGTATCCCCGAAAGAGTTGAGATATCTGTAGCCATTCTTCGCGATAGCATAGGAATGGCGAGATCCGATATAATCCGTATTTAGGCCCTAATTGGACGGGACTCGCTCAGGAGGTCCGGCGACTGAATCGGCTTGAGAAAGCTGTAAGCCGCTCCGTTTCAGCCTTTTCACTTAGGGCACGAAAAATCAGTCTGGGAGGCAGTCCGGCATTAGTTATGCTTTTATAGGTATCATGTTTTTCATTATCATCAGCGGTGCCCTCACCCTCAGCTCTGCTGTGACATTGGCATTCATGGCCCGCAGAGCGCCAGAGGCTTACGAAACCAAGCACGGCTTGCAAGTGATTCGCCGAATTTCAAAGAAGCGTTCGAGCGACAGGTTAGCCGGTGCCTTGGCGCAAGCACGCTAAGCTGCCAGGTTTCAAGGCAGCTTGGGCAACCGCCTGTTTCCTAATGTAACGAGGAAACCGCCGATGCCCGTGGTTGAATCAAGGTTTCCTTGGACACTTCCATTTGCAGAGAACGCCCCAGAAATTCCAATAGCACGCGAACGCGTTCAGAAGCGGGCAGTAACTGAGTGACGAGAACTTCCAGCCCTTGCAACGGGCCATGCGCAATTTGCACCTCCTGGCCGACCTTGATCTCCGGATCGAGCGTGACCAATTCGTCGGCTTCCATCCTTTGCCGCAAAGCGTCAATCGTCGCTGAATCAATTGTCGCCAGTCGATCTCCGAACTGAAGAAGACCGCGGACGCCGGGGGCGTGCTCAACTCGACGCCGTTCAGTTACATAATCGAACTGAGCAAAAAAATAGCCCGGAAACATAGCCTCGACGAACCAGACCGCGCCCCTCCTGGTCAATTTGCGCATGCGCAGCCGTGGAGCGAAACAGACAATTTGGTATTGTTTCCGCAGGCCGATAGCAGCGAAGTGCTCGCGCTTGGTCTGGGCTCGCAGGCAAAACCAAAATGACCGATCGGTCGGCAGAATTTGCGGTTGAGACTTCGACATTCGCGCGCCTGGTTTCTTTCAATCCCTACCAATGGAGCGCGATTTTTTCAACTCCAGCTTCGTACGCTGGCATCCAGCCGAGCTGGAGTCGGCCGGAGTGCCGGACGCTATCTCAGCTTATAAACTTCAACCAGACCTATCCCCGTCCCACCACCGTTGCCCTCAAGAATAGCGGTATAGCGTCCGGCCGCGACTGTTATGATGATGGCCGATTCCAAGTCGTTCGGCGGCGCCAGGCCGGTCGCCTGAATTGCCGCCTGCTGCGAGTGTTTCCAATCATTGTTGGTCCAGAGGACATTGCCGTTGCCAGCGAACAAGCTCAGGAACGGCTCGGCCAGCGCGCCTGCGACGCCATGTTGCGTGAGGGTGGGCCCGAGCCCACGGATCACTACTTGTTACCCCGAGTTGAGACATTTGCTAGATTGGCAAAAACGCCGGCATTTATATCGTATACTTCCACCAGGCCGACGCCGGTGGTGCCGTTCTTGCCGGTCAGAATGGCGGTGTAATTTCCCGGCTGCAAGGTTCTCAGGATGGCAGACTCAAGATCATTTGTGGGTGCAAGTCCTGTCGCTTGAATCGCCGCTTGCTGTGTGTCTTTCCAATTATCGTTAGTCTGGATCGAGCCTGTGGAATTGTGCAAGTCGAGAGTTGGATCGGCCAGAACACCTGAAACTCCATGCTGCGTCAAGGTCGGGCCCAGTCCACGTACTACTACTTGCTTAGGGTCCGTTCCGGTGACGATGAATCCGGCGATGGTAACGCGTTGCCCGGTTTGGACGAAGGCGCGGGTCGAGATGTTTGCCAGCTGCGCCGTGGGCGGCTCGAAGGCTAGCCCCGCGGCAGTCGTGGACGACGCGAACGAGATTGGCATATCACCAACGGCGAAGTTCGGTGGAAATTCCAGGATCCGTTGAGTGCCAAAGTCGGAGGCGAAAAGATTACCATTACGGTCAACGGCGAGATGACGAGGGCCGCTCAGCGAAGTGGCAAAAAGCGTTACTACTCCCGCTGGACTAATTTTGTTTATGCGGCCAGTGGAAAAGTCGACTTCGAACAGATTTCCGGCGCTGTTAAATGCCAAACCTAGTGGTCCATGGAGTCCTGACGCGAACGGCGTCGGACTCTGCGTTCCGTTCGGAGCAAACTTCAAAATTGAATTGGTGTTGAACTCCGACACATAAAGGTTCCCCGCACGATCAAACGCTAATCCAAAGGGGCCACTCACACCGGAGGCGAAGATCGTCTTGGTTCCGTTAGGCAAGTATTTGTAGATATTACCGAACCCTGAGTCCCCGACGAAAAGGTTGCCCGCGTCGTTGAAGGCCAGACCGGCTGGGGCATAGCCACTGTCAAATGTAGTTTTTGTCCCGCCTGGAGTGATCTTTAGCAGCACCTTATTTTGTGGATCTGACACGAACAGATTGCCTTTGCTGTCAAAGGCGATCGAATCGGCATCCGGCCCGGTCACGAACGTACTCTGCACTCCGCTCGAGCTAAATCTGTAAACCGCGTGTGTGTTTAATCCGCCGCTGTATAGCTGGCCTGCAGTGGCCCGCGCGCTGGGGGAAGCAGAGACGAGCGCTAAAAAAACAACAGAAAAAGCTGAAAGACGTTTGAAGGTGTTTTTCATTGTTTGTTGTCGTCCCGAGGGTACGAAACGGGCGTGAGACTGTCTATAAATATTTACTTATTTCAGGCAAAATCTTTTGGAAAGATGGGCTCTTCGCTATTCATTTTGTCGAGATGGCTCTTGGCACTTACGGAAGACAAAAAAGGCAGGGCGTTTGGCCCTGCCTTTTTAGATTGCAAATCGGGATTAGACTGTAGCTATGCGATATATCCGGCCCGCGGCACCAACTACCAAGAGGCCGATGCCCAGCATTGTCAGCGTCATACCCCCATCGGGAACACCAACAACAGTTCCAGCGGCATTGAAACTGGTCATGCCCCCTCCCGCTCCGAAGGTGAGGATCGCGGTTTGGGTCAATGAATATGGAGCTCCGTCAATCAGAGCTGCGCTGCCGCTGCCGGAAAAAGCGCCCGGACCAAACGGTCCGTTAGTGACTAAGTCCAGGCCATTTTGCATGACGATATTCGTGAGTGATCCGCCGGCACCTACCGTGCCACCGACATCTCCCGTCAATATTCCAGGGAAGGCGGTAAAGCCAGTTTCGCTGAACGTTATCGTCAGGGTGCCTGCGCCAGTCGCAAAGTCGACAGAGTTAAGGTCGATCGAGGGAGCTGAAGCACTTCCGGTTAGCGGTTTGGTCAACCCCGTAGAGACGTTAAGGATGAAGTTGGTTCCCAAAGCTCCATTGAACGTTACGGCTCCGGCCAGCGTACTTGAGTCCAGGGCTGAGCCATCTGTCACCACTATGGTCGTAGTACCGTCGGACAGCGTAAGTGTTGGGATGGCGTTTACTGATTGAACGAGACACCCGCAGGTGAGCACTGCTAGACCTGCTACGATTATTTTAGATAATTTCATATTTAATCCCCTTGTTTCCTTTTCTGGGTTTGGTAAACAACTATAGCATTGCCTGTGCCAACATTCGGTGAGTAATCCTAAGTTCCTGATTACCAATTGCTTGCGATTAACATTTAATTTTGACCTTTTCGCATATAAACACTAGAATGTAAGTAACTCCGACACTCTGCGATTTGATTCGTATTTAAGTGACTGAAATTGAGCAAGCTGTCTATTTACTGATCGGCATTAAACAATCCGACGTTCGCTGGCATGACTAGCGTTTCTGATCCGCCGCCTTATCTAGCTCAACCATCGTATCTTTCGCCTGTTTCGCGAGGTCGTCCGGAATACCGGCCGCCAGTGCTTGATCAAGAACTTTTTTGGCCTCTGTCTTGTGCCCTAATTGACGATGCGCCATTCCCAACATAAAAAGCGATTTTCCATCCAGTGGCTTCCTGGATTCGCTCTCCTGAAGGAACTGCACGGCCCGCACGTATTCTTTTCGCTGGAAACTCAGAATGCCCAATGTTTTCGCCAAGTCCGGATCGTCGACCAGACTGCGGCGCGCTTTGTTCGCGAGCTCGTAAGCTTTGCTCGCATTAGCCGGCTGGTTCGCATAAATCGAAGCGAGCCGTTTTTGCACTGCAGGAAAATCAGGCCATTTCTGAAGGATGCTGCTGTAGATCGCGCTGGCCTCTGGGGTATCGCCCTTTTGCAATCGGATGGCCGCTTTTGCCATTAGCGCCGGCACGTAATCCGGCTGCGCAGCCAACGCTTTCGTCACCTCATTCTCAGCGTTAGCGGGAATCGTGTCGTCCGAATCCAGAGGAGCCATTGATAGGAACAGTACTGCTTCCCCTCGTTCGAGAGAGGCGGCCGGTCCATTCACGACCCGTCGCATCGCTTCCTGCGCCTCGTTGGTTTTACCAGTGCTGTAAGCGGCCCAGGCAAAATCGCGCGCCACTCCCACATCATCGGGCAAACCGCGGCTGCTTTCCTGCAAAAGGCTATACGCCCAAGGGAAGTTGCCAGCCTGATACGCGATATGACCCGCAGTCGCGGTGACGTGCGCGTCCGCCGGAGCCAGTTCGCGCGCCTTCTTGGCATACTCCAGCGCCTTGGCATTATTTTTTAGAGGTCCTGCATTCAATTGCGCCAACGACAGCGCCGCTTCTAATAATTTCGGATTGGCTTGGAGCGCCTGTTCGTACGTTTGAGCTGCCTTATCCGCCGTACCTGCCTTCGCGTAAGCCGCGCCCAGTCGCATCAAGGTGACGGGATCGCTCGAATTCTCCTTTGCAAATTTTTCCAGGTCGGGGATCGACAAATTACCGGTTTGCGAAAGGAGCGCCAGCCGGCTTTTTGCTTCGTCCTTGCCAGGAAAATCGCCCGGAACTGAAACGGCCTTTTGGAGGGCGGCGCGGGCCTCATCCAATCGGCCCATCATGTAGTTTGCCATCCCGAGATGAAACTGGATCTCGCCTTTGTCGGACGACTTGGAGGCACTTTGCTCTAATAGCTCCGCCGCCTCCTGGTATTTGCCTTGACGATACAACACCCAACCAAGGGTATCTTGGACGCTTGGCTCAGCCGGAGCCAACTCGTGCGCTTTACGGGCGAGCTCACCGGCTCGATTGAGATTATTGAGCTTTTCGCTGTAGATGTAGGCCAGGTTATTCAATGCCGGAGCAAACTTCGGATTCAAAGCCAACACCTTTTCGTAGTTATCGCGCGCTTTGGCGAAATCCCCCATTCGCTCGAAGATTATTCCAGAGGTTAGGAGGGCCGGGGAGTACTGCGGGTTCTTTGCCAGAACGGTTTCCAGTTCCTTCAACGCCTCCGGCAGCTTGTTAGTCTGAACATAGATAGCCACCAGAAGATTGTAAGCGGCCGCTAGGTTTGGATCGAGCTCGATCGCTTTCTTAAGCGCGGTCTCGGCGGCGGCAAAATTCTTCTCCATCACATAGCTTCTTCCATGAATGTAATAAGCCGGGGCCGACTTCGGATCCTTTTGCAGGAGTGCATTCGCCCGTTGATGGATTGCGGAAAACGCCTTGGCCGCAAGGTCGAGGTCCGTCAATTGATCAATCGCAACCACATTTTGTGGATTAAGTTCGAGTGACTTTTCGAATGCTTTGCGCGCTTCATCATCCTTTTTTTGTTGCTTTAGAATCACTCCCAGAACCAGGTAGGATTGCGAATCTTCCGGCGTTTTCTTTATTTGCTCGCGAATAAGAGAAGCGGCGTCCTCCGAACGGCCCACTGCCTGATAAGCATCGGCCAGAAGCGTTCTTATTTGAGTGATATCCGGCCTCAACTGCAAAGCTGATTCCAGTGGTGTGATGACAGATCGCGGATCGCCAGCCCGGAGGCGCAGTTGGGCCAGAAGGACAATAGCGTCGACGTATTTGGGCGCGATCTTAACCGCTTGCTCCAGTTCGCTCGTCGCCTGAGTTGTATTCCGGCCCTGAAGGTAGGCGAGGGCAAGCTGATACTTAATTAACGGGTTGTTCGCGAATGATTTGTCAGCGCGCTCAAGTATGTCGGTTCCCTGTTTGATATCCCCTTTGCCTAATAGTGCTTGCGCTTGGACTACCCGCCCTTCGATGTTGTCTGGATCCCGACTAAAAACATTTTGGAGCAGCGTTGCTACTTCATCGTACTTCTTCTCCGATTGCGCGAGCTTCGCCTGAAGAATCCATGCCCCGATGAAATCGCGCGCCAGCTTGGTGAGATCTTGAAGGTAACTTCTCGCTTCTTCTTTGTCACCTGTCTGCATCTTGAATTCGGCATAAGTCAATCGCTCCCGCGATCGAACGGGACTAAGGTCTGCCGCGGCTTTAATTTCTTGCCCTGCTCGCGCGTTATCTTTCTTGTTTAGTGATAGCTGGGCCAGTCCGATATGCGCCTGCGCGCATTTCGGATCAAGGGAAAGCGCGTGATTCAGTGCCGCTTCGGCTTTGGACAAGTCTCCTTTACGAATCGCCACCACCGCGTTCGCCACCTCAATGTAAGGGTTGTCCTGTTGGGGGAATTTTTGCAGCTCCTGTTCTGCCGTCTGGTTTTGCTCCGGGGTAATAGATGTCTCCGCCAGAAGGGCAAGAGCTGGTCCGTTGTCAGGCGCTTGCTTCAAAATCTCGGTCGCTTCCTTGAATGCATCATTTGGCTGGCCTACTCGGAGATAGACCAGGGCAAGCTTGTAGCGATTGTCCAAATCCTTGGGAGCGAGCTCGCGCGCTTTCAAGAGGAACGCCGCCGCCCGCAAGGGCGCGCCTTCGTCCGCCCACATTGCCCCGCAACGAGCGTAGGCAACGGCATTATTTGGATCAACCTTCAGGACTTTTAGATATTCAATCTTGGCTTGGTCATACCCCCCGGCTTTGAAGTAACGCTCTGCACGCGCCAGGTAACGGGACTTCTTCATCTCCGAGGTGCAACTACAGCTAACCAGCACCAGGACCAGGATGGCGGTAAAACGGATGATTTGAATTGGAGACTTATACATTTCTTGTTAGCTATCTGAGATTACCGCCCATCGTTTACTCACGCGAGATCCCGAGCCTTTCCATCAACTCATATAAGGTCGGCCTGCTAATTCCCAGCTCCGCCGCCGCCGAACTAATCCGGCCAAGGTGGCGTTTCAACGCCCGCTGGACCATTTCCCGCTCCACGTTTTCGCGTGCTTCTTTCAACGTGGTCGAAGATGAAAAACCTATCCCGGTGGAGAGCTCAAGGTCCTTCTCGGTAATTCGTCTGCTATCTGCCATGATCACGGCACGTTTGATCCGGTTTTGCAACTCCCGGACATTTCCGGGCCAGGGATGGCGGTTAATTGCCCGCAAAGCCTCCGGCACAAAAGCGATGTTGGCCTTACCGTTTTGAGCGGCGTACTTTTGCAAAAACTCCTGCGCCAGTAGCACGGCATCGTCTCCGCGCTCCCGCAAAGGCGGCAGACTGATTACCAGCACCGCCAGCCGGAAGTACAGATCTTCACGAAACGATCCCTGGTTAATCCCTGCTTTCAGATCGACGTTGGTCGCGGCGATGATCCGTGCATCGCTGGTCAATTCCTGTCGCCCACCTACTCGCTGAAAACGCTGTTCTTGCAGATAGCGAAGCAGTTTTACCTGAATACTGGATGGTAATTCTCCAATTTCATCCAGGAACAAGGTACCACTCTTGGCTGTTTCCACCAGCCCAACTCGTTGCATGGTTGCGCCAGTAAATGAACCTTTCTCGTGA
>QHRA01000257.1 GCA_003221295.1 Verrucomicrobiota bacterium
CAGGCGGCCTACAATTAATTTGCTGTTTCCGTGTTCAAGGCAGCGACCCTCCCAAGGCATCAAAATTTCGCGATGGCGAGCGCGCCATCGTCCGAACCAGACTACCAATTGCACGGGGAGCGCGTGCCCCTTCATCGGGCCCCGATGGAAGTCGCGCTTTTTTCTCTGCGCCACTATGCTTAATTCAAAGTTTCCCATGGCTGCTTCTGCGAAGAAACCGGAAACAAGTTTCGAGACGGCCATGGAGCGACTGGAAAAAATCGTGGAGGAGATGGAATCCGGGAAAATGTTATTAGAAGATTTGCTCGTGCGTTACGAGGAAGGAATGAAACTGGTGAAGGTTTGCCAGGACCGTCTCGCCCACGCGGAACAGAAAATCCAAATCATCACCCGCGATCATGCCGGCAAAACGTCGGTGAAAGATTTTGCTGCGGCCGAACCGCCAATTGCCTCGTCTGCTGCGGATTCAATGGAGGAAAAGGATAACGATGACGTCAGACTCTTCTAAAAACGGGGCCCGTTTGCTCGATGGCATTCGCGGACCAGCGGATGTGCAAGCGATTCAGGAGCAGGATTTGCCGCAGCTCGCTCAGGAGGTGCGCGAGGAGCTGATCAAAGTTCTCTCGCAAACCGGCGGCCATCTCGGACCCAACCTTGGCGTGGTCGAATTGACCATCGCGCTCCATCGCGTTTTCAACACTCCGAAGGATCGCTTCGTTTTCGATGTCAGCCATCAGGGCTACGTCCACAAAATGTTTACCGGTCGTCTCGATCGCATTGGGACGATGCGGCAATACCAGGGATTGAACGGGTTCCTGTTGCGCACCGAAAGCGAACACGATTGCTACGGCGCGGGACATGCCGGCACGGCCTTGTCGGCGGGGCTGGGGATGGCAGTTGGCCGGGATTTGCGTGGCGACGATGATCAGCACGTCGTGGTAGTGGCGGGAGATGCCGCTTTTACCTGCGGGATCAGTTACGAAGCACTGAACAACGCTAAATCGCAGACGAAGCGTTTCATCGTTGTGCTCAACGATAATGAATGGTCGATCGCAAAAAATGTCGGCGCCATCGCTTCCTATTTTAACACCATTACCACGCACCCAATGTACGCGGGGCTGCACGAAAAAGCGCGCCGGTTTATCGAAGCGGTCGCGGGCAAGGGGGCGGTGCATCTCGCCCACAAGTTCGAGGAAGGGGTCAAAAATTTGCTCGTGCCGAGCGTGATTTTCGAAGAACTCGGGCTGCGTTATTACGGGCCGATTGATGGGCACGATATTCCGTTGCTGATCAAAACGTTCGAGTTTTTGAAGACGCAGGAAGAACCGGTAGTGCTGCACATTCTAACGAAAAAAGGGAAAGGGTACGAGCCCGCCATTGCCAAGCCGGACAAGTTCCATGGGTTGGGCCAATACAAACTGGAGACAGGCGAGACGGCGCCGACGCCGACGCCGACTTACTCTGAAACCATCGGCAAAACGCTGGCGAAGTTCGCCGATTCCAATAAAAATATCGTGGCCATCACCGCGGCCATGCCGAGTGGCACCGGTCTCGGATTTTTTCAGGCGGCGCATCCCGACCGCTACTTCGACGTTGGCATTGCGGAAGAACACGCCGCGCTCTTCGCCTGTGGTTTGGCGACGCAGGGATTGAAGCCGTTTCTCGCGATTTACTCGACATTTTTCCAGCGCGCTTACGACATGGCCATTCACGACATGGGCATTCAAAAACTGAATGTCGCACTTTGCATGGATCGCGCGGGATTGAGCGGCGACGACGGACCAACGCACCATGGTTTGTTCGATATTGGTTATCTGCGGCACATCCCAAACTGGGTGCATATGCAGCCCAAGGACGAAGACGAATTCGTGGACATGCTTTGGACGATGGCGAATTACAAAGCTGGTCCGATCGCAATCCGGTATCCGCGTGGGACGGGAACGGGCGCGAAGCCAAAAGCGGAGCCAAAACTACTCGAGATCGGGAAAGCCGAGGTGGTGCAACACGGACGAGACGTCGCGATCTTCGGACTCGGCAACATGTTCGAAATGGCGGAGGAAGCAGCCAGGAAACTGGAGGAAAAAGGAATTTCTGTCGCGCTCATTAACCCGCGCTGGATCAAACCGCTCGACACTGGGACGCTCGAATTTTTTGCCCGCAGCGTCGAAGTCGTTTGCACCACTGAAGATCACGTTTTGCACAACGGTTTCGGCTGCGCGGTGATGGAGCATTTGTATTCGCAGGGAATTCATACCCCGATCGTGCGCATTGGCTGGCCCGATGAATTCATCGAGCACGGCAGCGTTCCAATTCTGCGCAAGAAACATGGCATCACGGCGGAGGCGCTGGTGGAAAAAGTGCTGCCGCTTTTGCGAAAGAAACCGGCAGCGAAATCGAGCGCGGCCTAGCCGAATTTAGCCTTCAGGACTCGTAACCTCGGGACGCCGAGTTTATAATCAAGTGTTGCGGGTGCAACACTCCAATGTAATTTGGCAAAGCGGTGTGGCGGCTGCGCTTCCCACCGCACTCCAAAATGCCGCCTACATTAGGCGACCACAAATTCCTGGAGCGTTGCCCCAGGCTAAAATGAATACCGCGCCTTTGGCGCTAAACACGAGATTCCAATAGCGTGGAGCAGTTTTCCATTCGGCCTTAGGTTGATTGCTCTCACACGTTGAACGTGGGATAAAAACGCAGACAAAGGACAATGAGTACCATCGAAGCTCGCGACTTGACCAAGGTCTATCGCACCTATCGCAAGGAGAGCGGACTGCGCGGAGCGATCAAGGGACTGGTGCGGAGGCGTTACGACGAGACGCGCGCGGCCGACGCGGTGAGTTTTCAGATCGAGGAAGGCGAATTTGTCGGCTTTCTTGGGCCAAACGGCGCCGGGAAAACAACAGTGCTGAAAATGTTGTCCGGGCTGTTGAATCCAACCTCGGGCGACGCGCGGGTGCTCGGTTTCGTCCCCTGGGAGCGGCGCAACGAAATGAAGCGGCAATTTAGTTTGCTGATGGGACAGAAGAATGCGCTGTGGTGGGATCTGCCGGCGCAGGAATCGCTCGAGCTCAATCGCGCGATTTACGGAATCGATCGTGAGCGTTTCAATAAAGTGGTCGGCGGATTAAGCGAGCTGCTCGAGGTCACGGACAAAATGAACGTGATGGTGCGCGAACTATCGCTGGGCGAACGAATGAAGATGGAATTGATCAGCGCGCTTATCCACGAACCGAAAGTGCTTTTTCTGGATGAACCGACGATCGGTCTAGATGTCGTTAGCCAGAAACGGGTGCGCGAATTCCTGCGCATTTATAATTACGAACACCGCATCGTCACACTCCTGACCAGCCATTACATGCAGGACATCGCGGAATTGTGCGATCGGGTGATGATTATCGATCATGGAAAGATTTTTTTCGACGGCCCGCTCGATACCATTATCGACCGCTTCTCCGGCGATAAGGTCATCAGCCTGACTTTTACCGGTGAGTCGAAACGCGATTTCACCGAGTTCGGCGAAGTGGTGGCGCAGACTCCGGTTTCGGTGCAATTGAAGGTGCCGCGGGCACATGTCACCGAGACGGCACGGCGTTTACTTGAGGCCTGCGATATCAGCGACATCAACGTGCAAGAAATGCCGATCGAAGACGTAATCCGTTCGCTTTTCGGGGAACGTCGAACCCGTGAGCCGGCCATGCCGACTGCGGTTTAGCCCGGATATTTTATATCCGCTCGGAGGGAACCGAGCAGCCCCTTCGAGGCGAAGGAGCTGGAGTGTGTGCAAGAAGCCTTCCGATGAGTACGATTTGGATTAATGCTTACATTGGTTGAAGGGGCTGGGCTAGCTGCCATTCAGTCGCATTTTTCGCCGGGCTAGCGAAAACGCGGGTCAGCGCCGGGCAATCGCGGTCCGCAATTCGTGGACGTAGGCGGGATTTACTTCGAACGCAGTCGAAGGCATTTCGGCCAGGTCGACCTGCTCCGCGTAGGGAATTGTTTCCACGAAACCGGCTGCAATCAGCCCGTTAAGCGTATCGCCCACGTCCTCCGGTTCCATGCGGGTGGAATCCAAAATCTCCGCGCCCAGCATCGATTCGGCGAATCCAATCGCGCGCACTACTGCTGCTTCGCGCCCTGACAACTTGATATCCCGCATGAGAAGCTTTTTAGCAGCAAGCATGCCGACTTTTTTAAAGCCAAGCCGAGGTCAGGCGCCGCAATTTTCGAGGGCGGGAAGGACCGAACGACCAAACCCTTCGCGATAACTGGGATAGGCTGGTACCCAGCCGAGGGCGCGCAATTTTGCATTGCTAACCCGCTTGTTGGAACGACCGCGCGTTGACTCCGGAGAGGGAGCTGAATTCAAAAGCGGAATTCCCAGGCGCTCCGATAACCAAGCCAAAATTTCGGGCCGCGGCGCGGGGGTATCATCCACGACATTAAAGATTCGCGGGGGGTCGACGGCGCGACATCGCGCGAGAAAAGAAATCGCCGACGCGACATCATCACGATGCACCTGATTGACGAAGCGATCGCTGCTGACGGCGGTTCCGTTCATCACGCTGCGCAGCAAAAACGATCGGCCGGGCCCGTAAATGCCTGCCACCCGCAAGACAATGCCGTCGTTGGTGAGGACGATCTTCTCCGCCTGGCCCAGAATTTGTGCGTTTTCGGAATCGGGCTCGACTGCACTCTCTTCGGTGACGGAACTTCCGTCGTGCTGTGGATAAACGCTGGTGCTACTGGTAAAAATGATTCGCGCGTTTGGGAAACAAGCAGCGAGATTGGCCGCGCCGTCGCGATAGACATGAAGATAAGAATCGGCGCCCGAACTCGAGCAGTGCACAACCACATCGGCGGGGAAGCGATTGCGGCGAACGGCTTCCAAATCCGTGATGTCCACTGCACAGAGCGAGATCGCGCTCTCCAGTGTTCGCTCGGCCGATTGCTCGCTTCTCGTCCAGCCGATGACCTCCCAGCGCTCCTCCGCAAATAGCTTTGCTGCAGCGCTCCCGACGTAACCGCAGCCCGCAATCAGAACGCTCGGCATGTTACGTGTTCACCGTTCGTCGCAGACGATTCTGCCTCTCCCTTTCGGGAAAGGGAGAGGATTGCGGTGAGGAATTTTTCCACGTTGCATGTTCGTTCATCCCAACGACCGAGCCCATGTTTTTCGACTCCTCGCCTTAGTCCTCTCCTCGATCGAGGAGGAGAGGAGACCCTCGCCGCAATGGACGCCAAACAAACACCGCATTTTCAGGCGCCCGCGGCAATTTCAATCTCGCCGAATTGGCCTGGCTGGATCGCGCGCACCTGCTTCAGACGAATCAATTCGAGGAGCGCGAGAAACGTAACCACGATCTCAACGCGAGACGCCATCTCCGCGAACAATTCGGAGAATTTCAGCGCTCCACCTTCGCTGACGCGCGCAAGAATGGTTTCGATTTTATCGGAGACAGTGTAGTTCTCGCCGAAAATTTGCTGCAATTCCTCGCGCGCTTCCACCCGCTTGATCACGTTTTGGAAGGCGTTGATCAGCTGAAAGATTCCCACCTCGCCTAAAAGTAGCGGCCGGACGCTCTCCGAAGTGGAGATTCCGCCACGAACAAAAATATTTTCCTGCTCGAGCGCGCGATCGTGCAATTGCGCCGCGGCTTCCTTGAACTTTTTGTATTCGATCAACTGCCGGATCAGTTCCCAGCGCGGATCGTCCTCCTCCGCTTCTTCCTCGGGCGGCTGCTGATCCGCCGGAAGCAGGCTGCGGCTCTTTATGTAAAGAAGGTTCGCCGCCATGACGATGAATTCGCCGGCCACGTCGATGTTCAACTCCTTGAACGCCTGCAGATACTCGAGGTATTGCCGGGTGATGCGCTCGATGGAGATGTCGTAGATGTCGAGCTCATCGCGTTTGATCAAATAAAGCAGGAGATCGAGCGGGCCCTCGAAAATCTCGAGTTTGACCTTGTAATCGGTAGTCATCGGTGAGCAGGCAACGCTGCTCACTCTAGCGCAAGTCGCCCCGGCGGTGAACCCAAACGCTGTTCACAATGCCAAGCCCGAACATGATCATGAGGACAAACGATCCGCTATAACTGACGAGCGGAAGGGGAACGCCGGTGATTGGCAAAATCGAGATCGTCATCCCGATGTTTTGAAAGATGTGGGTGAAAATGAGAGCGGTGATTCCGACG
>QHRA01000192.1 GCA_003221295.1 Verrucomicrobiota bacterium
GTTCAATGTTCGGCCGCGCAGCAATGGCGCTTTGAATGTCGAAAAATAATCGCCCGCGACGACTTCGAGATCGCCGCTCAACATGTCTGCGGCCGTCGGTTGCGGCGTGCCTTCGCGCCAGAATCCAGTCTGCCATCCACCCATGAGCGGCCCGTTCGAACTGATTCCCGCGCTTTGCACACCCGGAAGAGTTCGCACCTTGTCGAGCAACGTCTTGGCGAACATGTCGATCTTGTCGCGTGTGTTGTAAGTCCGCCATGGCATTTCGAGACGCGCGGTCAGCATCCCGTGCGGTTCGTAGCCTAACGAGAGCGCTTGCAATCGCGAAAAACTCTTCAACACCAGCGCCGCCGCGATAAGTAACGTGAGTGTGAGCGCAATCTGGCTAATGACGAGCCAATCGCGCGTTCGTTTGGCTGATGGCGCATCGCCGCTTCCTTGCGAACCGGCTTTCAAAGCTAGCTGAACGTCGGCCCGCGAACTTTGCCACGCCGGCCAAAGACCGAAAAACACCGCTGTGACCGATGCAACGACCAACGTGAACATCAACACCCGCAGATCGAATGGGATGTCCTGAAATCTGGAAGCAGTTTGTGGCGCCAGGATCGACAACGCATCGCGTGCCCAAAGCGCGATGAAAAATCCGAGCGCTCCGCCGATAATCGCGACGACGAAACTTTCGACTAAAAGCTGTTTCACAATCTGTCCGCGGCTCGCGCCGACTGCGGCGCGAATGGCGAACTCGCGCGACCGTGCTGCTCCGCGGGCGGCAAAAAGATTCGCCAGGTTCGCGCACGCAATCAGCAACACCAACCCAACCGCGCCTAACAACAACCCGAGATTCGTCCGATATTTGCCGACGAGATTTTCGAGAAGCGGCGTGACGACGATCGTTTCGCCCTTGTTCGTTTCCGGATACGCCTTTTCGAGTTGCGCTGCGATCGTTTTCATTTCGCTCCGCGCTTGATCGACCGTCACCCCGGGTTTTAGCTGGCCCCAGACAAACATCATCGGATGATGCGATCGGTCGATCCACGCCGGATTATCGCTTCGCCGCATCAATGAAACCCAGACATCGGTATCCTGCGGCGAAGTCATCTGCGGCGGCATCACGCCGATGACGGTGAAATTCTGATCGTGCAAAACAATCGATTGCCCGATCGCTTTCGGTGAACGGTTGAAAACGCGTTGCCAGATTCTATCGCTAATGATCGCGACCGGCGGTGCGCCAACTTTGTCTTCGTCTTCGCTAAAGACACGGCCGATTTGCGGCGAAAGTCCGATGATATTGAAGAAATTCCGCGTGACCGATGCGGTTGAAACGCGCTCGGCTTCGCGACCGGGAATGCCGCTGAGATTGCGCGATTCTTTGTGTGTGCAGGCGAGATGCTCGAACGTCTTCGTCTCTTTTTGCCAATCGAAATAATCGGGCAATGCGACGGAAAAATCCTGACCCGGCCCGGATGATTCATTCAAAACCATGATCTGGTCAGCATCCGGATACGGAAGGGGCCGCAGCAGGACGGAATTGATGATGCTAAAGATGGCGGTGTTAGCGCCGATGCCGAGCGCCAGCGTCAAGACGGCGATGGCGGTGAAGGCTGGCTGTTTCGCCAGCATCCGCAAGGCGTAACGAAAATCCTGGAGAACAACGTGCATGACATTATTCGCTGCGCAAAGCGATGATCGAATCGACTTGCGATGCGCGCATCGCTGGCAACCAGCAGGCGACGAACGCGATCAACCCGAGGATGAGCGTCACGCCGAGCATTGTCGTCAGATCGGTCGCGCCGATGCCGAAGAGCAGGCTTTGCAATAAACGCGTGAGCGCAAAAATCCCGACGAAACCGAGCGCGACGCCGATGACGACGAGGCGCATTCCCTGGCTCACAATCAATCGCAAGACGTCACCGCGTTGCGCGCCGAGCGCGAAACGAATTCCGATCTCCTGTGTTCGTTGCGCCACCGAATAACTCATCACCCCGAAAATTCCGGCGGCGGCGAGAAGCAGAGCGATAAGCGCAAACAATCCCACGAGGAGCGCATTCAACCGCGGTTGCGCAATTGATTGGGAAAAATAATCCGAGAACGGGCGCAGTCGGTAGAGCGGAACGTCATTGTCGATCTCGTTCACGGCATCGCGCAGCGCACCGCTTAGCAAGCGCGGATCGTTCTTAGCACGCACGAAGAGCATCACCGACTGCACGGCGAATTGCTCGTGCGGGAATGTAAATCTGGGGCTTCGGCGCGGCGCGCAAACTGATCAGATGAACGTCCTGGACGACACCGACAATTTCGCGCGCTGGCGGATCGCCCGGTTCGGGCAACCCATTTGGCGTGATGCGTTTGCCGATCGGGTTCTCACCCGGAAAGAATTGTTTAGCGAAACTTTCTGAAACGATGACGACCTTTGGCGCATTCCGGTCGTCGCGAGCGGTAAAATCGCGGCCGCGCACGATCGAAGTGCGCATGGTCTTGAAATAGTCGTAAGTCACCGCGTTAACCTGCGCGCTCGCCTGTTGTGATTTTGGCAACGGGCGCTCTTCGATATCGAAACTGAAGACAATTTCGCTGCCGCTAAGCGGAATCCACCAGGCCGCGGCGACGGAATTGACGCCGGGCAGGGTCGAGACGCGCGCGAGTAATTTCTTATAGAATTCTGCCGCTTGGGCCGGTTTGCCGTAACTCGAATCGGACAGCGCGATGCGCGCAGTCATGACGTTTGTCGGATCAAAGCCTGGCTGCACCCTTTGCAAACGAAGGAAACTTTCGACTAGCAATCCGGCACTTGCGAGCAATATGAGAGCGAGCACGATCTCGACCACGACAAGGGCGGCGCGAGTCTGGCGGCCGCGAGCGGCTTCGCTGGAACCGCGAGAAGTGTCGCTTAACGAGCCGGCCAAATTTGGATGCGACGCGCGCCAGGCCGGCAGAAGTCCGGCGAGCGCGCCAACGATCAGACTAACGAGCGCAGTAAAGCCGAGGACACGAAGGTCTGGCGAGATTTCATTGATTCGCGGAATGGTGGCGGGCAACCAGGCCTTGAGCGCGTCAAGTCCCCAGGTGGCAAAAAGCAAACCGGCGATCCCGCCGCACACGCCGAGCAGCGCGCTTTCGCCGAGGAGCTGTTTCACAATATGCCAGCGTCCCGCTCCGAGCGCGGCGCGAATGCTGATTTCTTTCTGACGCGAGAGCGAGCGCGCGAGAAGCAGATTGGCAACGTTCACACACGCGACGAGAAGGACGCAGCCGGCCATGGCGCACAACATGAGCAAAGCGGAGTGCGCGTCGGCCACCATCGCCTTCAGCAGAGGCCAGATTTTCACGCCGATGTTGGTGTTCGAATCGGGATATTGCTGGCGCAACGCCGCGCTGATCGTCTCCATATTCACCTGCGCTTGTGCGATCGAAATGTTCGACTTCAGCCGCGCGACGCATTTCAGAAAATCGTTGCCGCGTTGCTCGGTCATCGGGTGCGCTCCGCCGTTTGCTTCGCGCAAGATCGACATGCTCGTCCAGACTTCAGGCGGGAACGCACTGATCGGGAAAACAAATCCTGCCGGCATGACGCCAATTACTTGAAATTGTTCACCGTTCAACCTGACTGATTTTCCGACGATCGCGGGATCGCCGCCGAAGCGGCGTTGCCACAAACCATGACTTAAAATGACAACGCGATTTCCCGGTTCGTCTTCGTTAGGCGAAAAAGTGCGGCCCAGAATTGGTTGGATGCCGACCACTGCGAACAAGTTGGCTGAAACGACTTCGGCCTGGAGATGGGTCGCTTCCTTCCCATCCGTCAACGTCAGGCTTTGATTGGTGTAGACTGCGAGACCGTCAAAAACGTGGTTTTGCGCGCGCCAATCGACAAAATCCGGATAAGAAACGGTCGATTGATCGCTAATTCCTTCCGGCCCCGTGCGCGTGTCGTAGAGCGAGAGTGCGACGAGTTGCTCAGGCTGGTGAAACGGCAGCGGCCGCAACACTACGGCATTGACCACGCTGAAGACTGCGGTATTGGCGCCAATCCCGAGAGCAAAGGTAAGGATAACGATGAGAGTGAACGCCGGCTGTTTCGCCAGCATTCGCAGCGCATATCGCAAATCCTGCAGCAGCATGACCGCGGTCTAATCCAAAACGGCAAATTTGTTTGACCGGTAATTCGCCAGTCTAATTCTTGTTAGATTTCGCCCTGGATGCACTGGGTCGTCTGATTAGAAGCGAAGCCGGCGGTATGCGAAGGCACAACGATCGGCTGCACCACGAACTGCCAGATCGAAACGATCGCACTCAAGATGAAGAGAGCGTAAATTACGGTTTCGAGCACGGCTCGATTCTTGTCCTCAGACTGCATGATCAGGTCGTACGTGTTAGCTTTGTGGGTATTCATAGGCGCCTTGCCCTTATTGCATCCGGCGTGCCAGCCATTTTTCGCGCGTTGTAAGCAGTTAAGATCGTGCCGCTTAAAGTAAGATCGATGAAATTGTCGTCGCCAAAATCATTCCGCGCTTGGGAAATGACCGTCCCGGAAATGGAACCGGAACACAGACTTTCCAGTCTGTGCGCCCAGCGAAAGAAAAGCGGACAACATGTCCGCTTGGCGTACAGGGCCGAGCCCTATGTTCCGGCAGCAGCGGCGGCCTTCTTCGATTTCTTTTCCGCACCGCTGGCTTGCTCGCCTTCTTTTTTCGATTTGCGCGCTTTCTTCTCCGCCGCCTCATCGATCTCTTGATCGAGCAGCATGGCGGCATCTACCCACTCCAGATAGGCAACCGGCGCAGAGTCGCTTTTGCGTTGCCCGAGTTTCACGATCCGGGTGTAACCGCCGTTGCGATCGGCCGTGCGCGGCGCGATTTCATCGAACAATTTTTTCACCGCATCTTTTTGCCGTAGAACCGCAAAAGCGGTGCGACGGGCATGAATCGATCCTTTTTTGCCAAGCGTAACCATTTTTTCTGCGAGCGGGCGGACTGCTTTCGCTTTTGCCAGAGTGGTGCGAATGCGTTGATGCTCGATCAAACTGCAAACCTGATTTGCCAGCAGCGCTTTTCGGTGCTCAGCGGTGCGACCGAGCTTTATCGTTTTCTTTTGGTGTCGCATCGCGAAATTAGCCGACGCGCGATGTTGACGGTTGCTCTGTGCCCGCTCCATTGGAGCTGGCGACATCGACTGCGACCGGCGTTTCCACCAGACCGGGATCAAATTTCATTCCCAATCCCAGTCCGAGTGCCGTGAGTTTGTCCTTAATCTCGTTAAGCGATTTCTTGCCGAAGTTTCGATACTTCAACATTTCTGCCTCGGTTTTTTGGGC
The DNA here is from genome assembly GCA_003221295.1 of Verrucomicrobiota bacterium. Classification (GTDB taxonomy): domain Bacteria; phylum Verrucomicrobiota; class Verrucomicrobiia; order Chthoniobacterales; family UBA10450; genus AV69. Next base: position 5,312 of record QHRA01000192.1, read on the forward strand.
GAGCTGGCCCACAGTCGTGATGTTGGCGTTATTCAGGCAATTGGCCGCGCGCACGCTCAACTCAATTTCGTTCACGCTCATGTTGAGAAGCTTCTTCAGCTTCATGTTTTCTTCGCTCACGCCAGCGGGCGTTTCATCAAACTCAATAATGTCCTCGTTGAAATTGACGAAGACGTCGAGGTGATGCCGCAAGATGGCTGAGGCTTGGAGAAGAGCGTCGTCCGGTGTGAGACGGCCATCGGTCCAAACTTCGAGAATGAGCTTGTCGTAATCGGTGCGCTGACCCACGCGGGTATGTTCCACGGCATATTTAACTCGCGTGACCGGGGAGAAAATGGAATCGATCGGGATCAGGCCAATCGGCTGATCGGGTCGCTTGTTTTCTTCACCAGTGGCGAAACCGCGTCCCACGCGGACTTCCAGCTCGGCATCGAACTTATGTTTTTTGTCGAGAGTGCAGATGATCTGATCGGGGTTCAAAACCTCGTAACCCTGGGCGAGTTGAATATCGCCGGCGGTGACTTCGCCTTCCTTGTTCACGCTAAGCGAAAGTTTGCGCGGCTCGTGCTCGGTTGCCTTGAATTTTATCCGCTTCAAGTTCAGCACGATATCGGTAACGTCTTCAACCACGCCCGGCAAAGTGGCGAATTCATGCTGCGCGCCGGTAATTTTTACCGCGGTGATGGCAGCGCCTTCCAGCGATGACAACAGCACGCGCCGAAGCGAATTGCCGACGGTGTGGCCGTAGCCCGCCTCAAATGGTTCCGCGACAAACTTCGCGTAGGTTTCCGTCGCCCCCTTTTCCTCCTTGGTGAGGGTTTTTGGCATTTCAAACCGACCGTAACGAACTGGCATAAGCTTGATAGTTAACGACTTAATGAGTCAGTGATTTAGCGAATGCAAAAAGCAAATCGCCAGATCGATAAATCATTAAACCACTAATTCCTTTTTCGCTGGGTTTCCCCTGGCGAGTAAAGCTTCGCGTCTAGCGACGGAAACCCAGGGACCAACAGCGCAACTAATTTAAAAACTCGCTGCGAGGCTTGGAATGAACACGATCCCGAGCAATTTGCAAGTGCGGAAGCCTCGACGCGAGTTGTAGAGGCGCTCGCCGCGGCGAGCACCTGTTCGTTAATCCGGCGTTTGACACAAACGCCGCTACAACGTTATCCCGAGCGCAGTCGAGGGATCCCGCCGCGAAACCTTTAAGGTAGCTTCATCGGGAACTCCGCTCGGGATGAGGGTTTGTAGAAACTGACGACTAACCCTGCGCGATCTCGTCTGGCAGCTCGTTAATCGTGTCGCCGGTGCGGGGGAAATGCGCTGCCAATAATTTTCCTACTTCACTGATGGCGAGGACAATGGCGCGATTGAAATCCTGATTTTTGAAATGCGCCCGCATATCGTGCACTAATTTTTTCCAAAACTCCTCCCCGCATTTTTCGTGCACGCCCACATCGCCCACCACCGCGTATTTATGCGCGCGCGGCGCGACAAAAATCAGGACCGCGTTGCGATCGCGCGTTTTTTGCATGCCCAACTGAAGAAATCTTCTTCCTGCCCGCGGCAAAGCATCATCCTCAAATTTTCCTCGCTGAATAAAAACGCGGATCTGGCCGGAACTTTTCCCCTCCGCCTTTTTAATCGCCTGGGTTACCCGATTGTGATCGAGGCGGCGAAGAAAATGATGCGTCCGCATCTTGTTACCAACTGCCGCTTGCTCCGCCGCCTCCGCTGGACCCGCCACCACCACTGAATCCACTGAACCCGCCGCCGCCGGACGACCATCCACCTCCGCTGCCCCAATTCCCAGAAATGAACGGACCACCACCGCCGGTATAACGGTAACCGCCCAAACGACGCGAGGCGCGCACTGCCAGCAAAAATATGATAAGAACGAAAAAGAAAACCAGCAGCCCCGCCGTACTACTCTGACTGCTCCCGCTTTCGCGCACCGTTTTTCCGCTTCCCTTGTACTCTCCGCGAATTGCTTTAAAGATGAGATCGATTCCAGCAGCAAGGCCGCCTTCAAAATCTTTCGCTCGGAATCGCGGCGCAACGGCATCGCGTATAATTTCGTTGCACGTGATGTCTGGCAGCGCTCCTTCCAGCCCGTAGCCCGGCTGGATCCGCATCCGGTGATCATCCACGAAGACGAAGAAGACGACGCCATTGTTTCGCCCCTTTTGGCCGACCTGCCATGTCTGAAAAGTGCGCTGGGTGAAATCTTCGATCGAACTTTGCGAAGGCATCGTTCGCCAGATCGCAACTACGATCTGATCGGAGGTCTCGCGTTCAAATTGCGCCAATTGTTCGTCGAAACGCTGAGCTGCCCCCCGGGAAACTGCGCCAGCGTAATCGTTGAAATAACGGTCCGGTTTTGGCGGAATCGTTTCGGCAGCGTGCGCGCAGATCGCGCTGGCTAAGATGGGAACGACTGCAAAAAATAATCGTTTGCACTGCACCGCCATCCCGAGCGAAGTCGATAGCCTGCCCGGAGCGAGGCGAAGCTGAGTCGAACGGCGATCTCGTCGCGCGACCTTGAAGATTATTTCCACTGGATCCTTCGACTCCGCTCCGCTTCGCTCAGGATGACGGGCAAAAATTATGGTGTGGGAGCCGCGGTTGCGGCCGGCGGCGCTGCCGGGCTTCCAAAGTTAAAATTCACCGTCGGCGGCTTCTCCGCGCCGGCTTGGGCTTCGAAAAACGGTCGTGGTTGAAATCCGAACATGCTGGCGAATAGGTTCGTCGGGAAGGTTCGCACAGCGGTATTGTAATCCTGGACCGCGGTGTTGAAGTTCCCGCGCTCAACCGAAATTCGATTTTCTGTTCCTTCCAACTGCGCCTGCAAATTCTGGAAGTTCTGTGTCGCGCGCAATTCCGGATAGCGCTCGCTAACAACCAGCAAGCGCGAGAGCGCCGCACTCAGTTGCCCCTGGGCCTGCTGAAATTCCTGCAACTTGGTGGCATCGACCGGCGCATGATTCGGATCGATTTGCACCCGGCCGACGCTGGCACGTGCGTTCGTTACCTCGGTGAGGGTAGATTTCTCAAAATTTGCCGCCCCCTGCACCGTGTTCACCAGGTTCGGGATTAGATCCGCGCGCCGCTGATACACATTCTGCACCTGCGCCCAGCTCTGATCGACTTTCTGCTGCAAACCAACCAGCCGGTTATAGCTGCCGGCGACGGCGCACCCGCCGATCAGGACAATGAAAAGAATGATGCCACCAATGCCGAGACAACCGATAAGACCTTTATTCATAGAAGATAGCAACCTGTCCGCCGGGAATTAGCCGACGCGTCTGCGCGAAGTCTCCGAAATTGCGCGACCAAGTCAATCCTCAGACGTGACGGTAGCCGGGGTCGTTGACTCCAGCCCGGCATCAGGGACGCCGGCTACAGGGGTTGGTCGCGTCGCCACTGGCAAATAGCGCGTGCGCAATTCCTCGGCGTTCGGCAATTCGTCGAGATTCCGCAAACCGAAATGCTCCATGAAAAATTGCGTCGTCTCGTAAAGCAATGGACGCCCCGGCAATTCCGCGCGCCCGCCGATTTTTACCAGACCGCGCTCCATCAAATTTTGCAGCACACCTTCGACAGTAACGCCGCGGACCGCTTCGACATCGGCCCGGGTAATGGGTTGGCGATAGGCGATGATGGCGAGTGTCTCGAGCGCCGGCGGCGACAGTCTCGCCGGTTTCGGGCCGGGAAAAAGCTGGCGCACCCATCGTGCACAATCGGGATGGCTAACCATCTGCCAGCCGTCTGCTTTTTCCACCAGCTGAAATCCGCGCGGCGATAGGGTGTAATCGACTTTCAGTTGCTCGAGTGCGCCTGCAATTTCTGCTTCCTTGACGAGCGCGAATTCATTCGGCACCAGCTCGCCGTTCTCGCCCGCGCTGGTCACCGCATCGCGCAGCTCGGGCGCGGTCAGCGGTTTTTGCGCGCTGAAAAGGAGCGCTTCGATTACTTGAGAAAGGGTCATAACTTAAGTTGCCATCCCGAGCGCAGTCGACGGATCCCGTTGTGCAACCTTAAAGGTAACGCAACGGGATCCCTCAGCTCCGCTGCGCTTCGTTCGGGATGACGGCGCGTTCATTTCGCACCAATCGCTTCCTCGATCGCTTCCGCAATCCGATTTGCCTGCCGATCGATCTCGTCCGGTTCGCGTCCCTCAATCAGTAAACGAATTTTCGGTTCCGTTCCGGAGTAGCGCAAAAGAACACGGCCTTTCCCGGAAAGTTGCTGTTCGGTTTCACCCACTAACTTCATCACCGCCGGCAATTCCTGCAGCGGCGGTTTGCGTTTGACCCGCAAATTTCGTTGCGCCTGCGGATATTTTTTCAGGCACCGCTTCAGCTCGCTCAATGGTTTTCCGCTTTCCTTCATGATCCGCAAAACCTGGAGCGCGCTGATAATGCCGTCGCCGGTCGTGGTGAAGTCACGAAAAATCATATGGCCGCTTTGCTCGCCGCCGACATTGAGATTGCGCGCCATCATTTCTTCAAGCACATAGCGGTCGCCTACTTTGGTGCGAATCACTTTGCCTCCATGCACGCCGAGGGTCTCATCGAGGCCGAAATTGCTCATCACCGTCGCAACCAGAGTGTTGTCGCGTAATTTTTTCGCGCGCAATAAATCAATGCTGGCAATAGCCAGAATTTCATCGCCATCAACCAGTTCGCCGTTTTCATCGCACAACAAAGCGCGGTCTGCGTCACCATCGTGGGTGATACCGACCTGGGCGCCGGATTCCTTAACCACCCGCTGAATTTCCTCCGGATGAGTGCTGCCGCAGTCGGCGTTGATGTTGGTTCCGTTAGGCGTATTGTGCGCGACGGTGATATCCGCGCCCAACTCGCGCAAAATGCAGGGCGTGGATTTGTAGGCGGCACCGTTCGCGACATCGACCGCGATCCGCATTTTTTCCAAAGTCATTCCGCGCGGAAAACTTTGCTTGGCAAATTCGACATAACGGCCAAGAGCGTCGTCAATTCGGGTGGCGCGGCCGATTTTGCCAGCGGTCGGGCGGATCGCATCGATTTCGCCGCTGAAAACGAGCTGCTCAATTTGCTGCTCGACCTGATCATCGAGCTTATAGCCGTCATGGCGGAAAAATTTAATGCCGTTGTCGGCGTAAGGATTATGCGAAGCGGAGAGAACGATCCCGGCATCGGCGCGCAGTGAGCGCGTGATGTAAGCGACACCGGGAGTGGGCAGCGGGCCGATCACAAGCACATCCACTCCAAGCGACGTGATACCGGCGACCAGCGCATTTTCGAGCATGTAACCGGAAAGCCGGGTGTCTTTGCCGAGCACAATCTTCGGTCGCGTCCCGCCCGGATGCGCCCGCGGATTCAATTTCAGGAAAACATGCGCGGCGGCGCGACCGAGCTTGAGCGCAGTCTCGGCCGTGACGGGCTCGACGTTGGCGACGCCGCGAACGCCATCCGTTCCAAAAATCTTTCTGTTGTCGCTCACCCGGCTAATTCAACGTCCCGATATGGTATTCGTAAACCGGAAACTGTGGCGATGATGAAATCTCCGGGCTGGGCGATGCTCTATTTTGCGCGTTTCTTTGCGGCGCGGGCTTGCTCGCGCACATTCCGGCCTTGCGCATCCATCTCGTTTAATTTGCGGTGTAAGGTACGGCGGCTGATTCCCAACTGGGTGGCGGCGGCAGTAATGTTTCCACCCGTTGAAGCGAGCGCCTGGGTGATAAGCCGTTTTTCTGTTTCTGCCAAATCGAGCGGCTTCGCCGTTTCCGAAATCGAAATTGCGCCGGCCGAGGTTCCCGCGGCCTCCCGGATCGCGCGCGGCAAATCCCGCACCGTAACTTTGGGACCGCTCGCCATCACGACGCCGTGCTCAATCGCGGTGCGGAGCTCACGCACGTTACCCGGCCAATCGTAGGCCAAGAGCGTATTCATCGCGTCCGTTGTGATATCGAGCACGGGTTTCTCATTCGCCTTCGAGAAATGCCGCAGGAACGATCTAACGAGAAGTGGGATATCCTCCTTGCGCGCGCGCAGCGGCGGCATGGTGATGCGCACGACGTTGAGGCGAAAATAAAGATCATCGCGAAATTTTCCCTCCCGTACTAGTTGCTCAAGGTTCTTATTCGTTGCCGCAATCACCCTTACGTCCGCGCGCAGGGTTTGTGTGCCCCCAACGCGTTCGAACGCGCGCTGTTCGCTCATTACCCGCAATAATTTCACCTGCGTGCTGGAATCGATCTCGCCGATCTCATCGAGAAAGATGGTGCCACCGTTCGCTTGCTCGAACCTTCCGATCCGGCGTTCATGCGCGCCCGTGAAAGCGCCACGTTCGTGCCCAAAAAGCTCGCTTTCGAGCAAAGTCGGCGACAGCGCCGCGCAATGCACCACCACGAATTTCGCCTGATTGCGCCGGCTCAAATTATGAATCGCGTGCGCGGCCAACTCCTTGCCGGTGCCGCTCTCGCCTTCGAGCAAAACATTCGCGGAAGAAGGCGCGACCTGCCGGATCGTGTCCAGCACTTCCCGTAGCGCCAGCGATTCGCCCAAAATATTTTCCAGCCCAAAGCGTTCATCGATTTGCTGACGCAGAATGCGATTCTCCTGCTCCGTCCGCCGCGATTGCAGCGCCCGCGCGATCAGCATTTCGACTTTGTCGAGATTGAGAGGCTTAGTCACGAAATCGTAGGCCCCGCGTTTCATCGCCTCCACCGCGGTATCGACCGAACCGTAAGCCGTCATCATGATGCAGATGGGCGGGTGCGGCATTTTCAGTGCACGCTCGATTAGTTGCATTCCGTCTTCCCCCGCCAGCCGCAGATCGGTCAAGAGCAAATCGACCGTTTCGCGTTCGAGCACGCTGATCGCGCCGCCGATATCTTCGGCGACATAAACGTCGTATTCGTCTTCGAGCAAACGCCGCAACCCGTCGCGGGTATGCTTCTCGTCATCGACGATCAGAATTGTAGGCTGCATTCGTTACTGGTAAGATGATCGAGTTCCACGAAGACGACAATTCGCGGTCGACGCGCGTCTTGGAGGGGCGAGCTCTGCGAGCCCGGTCCGAGCCGGACTGGTGAGCGCGGCGTCGCAGAGCTCCGCCCTCCGCGCTACCGGTCGTGCCACTCAAGAACATTGAGTTCCCCTTGGTACGGCCAGTCTTCGACACGAGAGACATAGCCATGACGTACCGGATTGTTTTTCACGTATTGCCATTTCTCTTCGTACGATTCTGCGCGGCGCAACTGGCAGTCCCAAAATTCGCGCTGCCAAATTGGAACCTGCGAGCGGTTCGTCCATTCGCGTGTCACATGATTTTTCCAACACGCGATCCATTTCTTCAGCGGTTGAGCTGGAAAAGTATTCGGTCCGCAAAACAAATGGATGTGATCTGGCATGATGACATAACGACCGACGCACCAAAAAGTAGCCGCTCCCCATGCTTCGACAATTAGCCGCGCCGCGGTACGATTCGCGAGTAACGGTTTTTTTTGCTGCACACAAACCGTTAGATAAATAATCACGGATCGAAATCCGGAATCAAGTGGAGGGAAATGCGCAGGTATTTTCCTTTCGGGTCGTCGCGCCTTCAATCTTGGGAGGAGCGAGCTCTGCGTCTCTTGAGTATGTGAGCGCGGCGTCGCAGAGCTCCGCCCTCCAAGCGCAGAGTCAGTCATTGTTCGTATTCCGATCGCCTGCTTCCAACATGCGGACGCGTTGCTCCTTTAACGGCAGGCGAATGGTCAACGCCAATCCCTTGCCCTCGGTGCTTTCGATCGCGAGCTCGCCGCCGTGTTCGCGCACAATCCGTCGCACGATCAGCAATCCGAGGCCGGTGCCGCTCCCCTTGGTCGTATAATAAGGCTCGAAGACATGGCTTAACGTTTCCGCCGACATTCCTCCACCGGTGTCGATGAAACTGACCCGCACATGCGATTCATCCATATCCGTCTGAATCCGCAAAATGCCGCGACGCCTCATCGCTTCGAAACTGTTTTTGATGACGTTGTAAAACGCCTGCTTCATCTGGTTGCGATCGAGCTGGAGGAGCGGCAAATCGGAACGCAATTCCGTTTCCACCACGATGTCGCGCGCTTCGATCTCGCCCGAGAAAAAGCGCACCGCTTCCTCCACGATGGCGTTGATATTTTCCGGCTGAACCTGCGGGCGCGAGGGCCGGATCGCGCGAAGGAACTGGGTGACGATGGAATCGAGCCGATTGATTTCGCCTCGACAAATTTCGATGGACTGCTGGAGTTCCTCGCCCTCTTTGCCTTTCAACTTGCGCGCCTGCCGTTCCATCAACTGCAAGTGAATGTTCAATGAATTCAGGGGGTTGCCCAGCTCATGAGCGACGCCCGCCGCCAGCAAAGTGAGCGCGTTTAACCGCTCGCTCTCGATCGTTTTCTCCGCCGTGCGCCGGCTCTCGGTAAAGTCGCGCATGATAATGGCGTAGCCGACCTGCTCGCTGTAGCCGCGATCGTCAGCCGCGGCATTTTCATTTCGGTCCACCCGTGATTCGATCACCAGTGGCACGATGTAAAAATTGATGAACCGGTTTCGCGGGTAAAAAATCTCGAGGTCCCGGGTAACAGGACCACCGCTGTGGGCGAGCGCGTTCCAATCGAGACCGCGCACTCGTTCGTCGAGCTGTTTGCCAATGGAACCTTCGCCATCGAGGCCGAAAAGCTCGCAGGCGGCGTCATTGAGGTAGGTGATTCGCCCAGATGAATCGGTGACAATAATTCCCTCCTGGATGGCATTAAAAACCGTCTCAAGAAATCCTTTCTCCTGCGCCAGGCGCAGCAAATAATTCTGGACCTCCTCGGGCCCGATCTTGCCGAGCCGTCCGATCAGTTTTTCGAGAAAGCCTGCTTTCATGGCCATTGTAGCCGCGGACGCTGTCCGCGGTCGTTTGCTAAAGACTCGCCGAACGGATTAATGGCCCATAAATATTCCGAAATGCACCTGCATCTTCGTCGACTGGATCGAGTCTGGGTCGATCCGGCGATTTTTTTTGTCACCGCTTGCATGCGAAATCGAAAGGCCGTCTTGGCTTCGGAGCAAGTAGCAGAAATCCTAATTGACGAATGGCAAAATGCGCGGCGGCATGGCTGGCATGTTGGAAGATACGTCATCATGCCCGATCACGTGCACCTGTTTTGCGCTCCGGATCCCAACGCCGCGTCATTATCGGATTTTGTCGGAGCATGGAAACGTTGGAGCAGTCGGCGAATTTCCAAAATGCCGCGGACAACGTCCACGGCTACAGGCGCGATTTGGCAGCGGGAATTTTTCGATCATCTCTTGCGTTCCGAAGAAAGCTACGACCAAAAATGGAACTATGTTCGCGATAATCCAGTCCGGGCCAACCTGGCGCAAAGCGCCGCCGAATGGCCATTCGCTGGAGAAATTGAGGCGCTTCGTTTCTAACAATCTCTGCAACAGCCGCGAATGCCGCCCGCGAGTCGCTGGCTTTGCTCGATTAACTAAATTCGGCCAAGAGCCGCGGCCGGCGACCGCGGCTACAACGCAATCAGTGGCCCGCGCCGTCGTGCGCGGGTTCAGGGACCTGGCCGGTTTCGGCCTCAGCGCGTTCTTTCAACGCGGCTTTGCGCGATAGCTTGACCCGTCCTTTGTCATCGATGCCGATACATTTTACCCAAATGATGTCGCCCACCTTGGCTACGTCTTCCGTCCGTTTTACCCGAAAATCAGCCAGCTCGGAAATGTGCACCAACCCATCTCTGCCCGGGAAAACTTCGACGAATGCTCCAAATTCCTTGGTCGAAACAACGCGACCTTGATAAGTGGCGCCGATTTCAATTTCACGCGTCATCCCGCCAATGATTTCCTTCGCCCGAGCCATCGATTCGCCGCTGGTCGCATAAATGTGCACCGAGCCATCGTCCTCGATGTTAATTTCGGCGCCGGTCTCCGCCACGATGCCTTTGATCGTTTTGCCGCCCGGCCCGATAAGCGCGCCGATTTTCTCGGGATTAATTTTGATCGTCTCGATCCGGGGCGCGTATTTCGAAAGTTCGGCACGCGGCTTGTCGATTGCGCCCCGCATGATCTCGAGAATTTTGCTGCGCGCTTCCTTCGCGCGTTGGATCGCTTCGCTGAGAATTTTCAAGCTGATCCCAGGCAATTTCAGATCGAGCTGATAACCGGTCACGCCCTTGGCCGTTCCGCAAAGTTTGAAATCCATGTCACCGAAATGATCCTCGGAGCCGATGATATCGGTTAGAAGCTCGTAACGTTTCAATTGATTGTTGTCGTATTCAGTCACTAGACCGACGGAAATTCCAGCGACCACATCTTTCACCGGTACCCCCGCGTCCATGAGAGCGAGCATTCCGCCGCACACGCTCGCCATCGAAGTCGAGCCATTCGATTCCATTACTTCGCTGGATATGCGGATGGCGTACCGAAAATCATTTTCACTCGGCACCACCGGCTCGAGCGAACGTTCCGCCAAGGCGCCGTGGCCGATCTCGCGCCGGCTGGCGCCGCCAAACCTTCCAGTTTCGCCAACTGAGAACGGCGGGAAATTGTAATGCAGCAAAAACCGTTTCGATTGTTCGCCGCCGCCGTAGGCATCGATCATTTGCGCTTCCTCAATCGGGGCGAGAGTGGCGAGTGCGAGGGCCTGGGTTTCGCCGCGCTGAAAAATGGCTGAGCCATGCGCGCGTGGCAGCACCCCAACTTCGCAGCTGATTTGACGCAGATCCTGATAGCCGCGTCCATCCATCCGCTTCTGTCTTTCCAGCACACTGACGCGAAAGGCCTTCTTCTGGACATAATCGAAGGCTTGGGAAATGGCGAAATCGTCGGCTTCGGGATATTTTTGCAGCACCGTTGTTTTTACTTCTTCGCGCAACGCTTCCACTGCCTTTGAGCGCGCAACTTTGCCCTCGGTATAGAGCGCGCCTTCAATGCGATCGCCAGCGACTTGATAGGCAATCTCGAGCAGCTCCGGTTTGACGTTCAGCAGCGGCATCTCGCGTTTTGGTTTGCCGACTTGCGCCGCCAGCTCCTTTTGCGCTCGAATCATCTCGCGTGCATGCCCGTGGGCGAACTCTAGTGCTTTCACGAACTCCGCTTCCGGCAATTCATTGGCGGCGCCTTCGATCATGATGACATCGTTTTCCGTGCCGACATAAACCAAATCGAGATCGCTCTGAACTCGCTCGGCATGGGTCGGATTCGCGACGAACTCGCCGTTCACTCGCCCAACGCGGACCGCGCCGATCGGCCCCTTGAATGGAATGTCAGAAACGCAGAGCGCGGCCGACGCTCCGTTCATCGACAAAATATCGGGATCATTTTCCCCATCCGCACTGAGCAGAATGGAAATGACCTGGGTGTCGTAGAAATAACCTTGCGGGAAGAGCGGGCGCAGTGGCCGGTCGGTCATCCGCGAAGTGAGCGTTTCCTTTTCCGTCGGACGCCCTTCGCGTTTAAAATAACCGCCAGGGAATTTTCCCGCGGCGGCCGCTTTCTCGCGGTAATCAACCGTCAGAGGGAAAAAGTCCTGACCTTCCTTAATGGTGGTGGCCGAGACCGCGCTCGCCATCACCATGGTTTCGCCGCATGAAACTACGACCGAGCCGTCGGCCAGTTTCGCGATCTTGCCTGTTTCAATAGAGATAGAATTGGCGCCTATTTGCGCCGTGACCTTGTGTTGCATTTTTACTTTCCTGGATGTGCGAGAATCCAGGCCGGTCACCCTGATTGTAGGTGTCAATTCCGAAACTCGTTCGGCCCTGAAACCTAAAACCCAAGGTGCCTTATCGGCCTGGCCTTGCAGTTTTTATTTTCGTCCGGCTTTCGACGCGGAAACTGCGGTTACTTCCGCAGATTCAGCTTCTCGATCACCTTTTTATAGCGCTCGCTTTTCGAGCGGTTGAGATAATCGAGCAGGCTGCGGCGTTGCGCGACCATTTTCAAAAGGCCGCGCCGCGAAGAATGGTCCTTCGCGTTGCTCTTGAGGTGTTCGGTTAATTGCGTGATCCGTTTCGTCAGCAACGCCACTTGGACGTCAGCGCTACCCGTGTCCTTCTCATGCAATTGGAACTCCTTAAGATCCACCGCTTCCGCATTCTCAGCCATAAACGAAGCGCCTATTGTAGTTGAAGAATGCCGATTCGCAAGTAGCGCCGGGCCCGCTCGGGCATCGGCCGCTGTTTAAATTAGCGACTCGCTCATATATCACAAAATGTGATACCACCTTCGCAACTGGCTAACCTAGGAGGGAGATGATGCCCAATTCAAGATCGTTTTCGATCCCATCCGCGAATTAATGACGCCACCCGAAACGCCGAAGCGCCGCATAGGATTCCATTCATGACAAATTCAAAGCCGCAGGAGAAACACGACGAACTCGGTCCCTTCACTTACCGGGACGGGCGTCGGCTTCTCATCCTGATCGTGCTCCTGATTGCTGGTTGGCTTCTTCTTCGCTCCCTCGTCCCAGTGCTGTTGCTTTTTGGGATCGTGATCTTGTTGGCGATGGTGCTGAATCCAATCGTCGTTTATCTGGAGCGGCGACGCGTTCCTCGGCCGGCTGGGGTAGCTCTTGTTCTGATCACGCTGGCTGCAATCGTGGTCCTGGTCGTGGCGGTAGCAGTGCCGACTTTTACGGACGAACTACAATTGTTGATTCAGCGCGCCCCTGATGCCTGGCAGTCGATTCGTGCTCATATCGCCGATTTCACCGAACGCTACCCCGCATTGCAAAACGCCTTGCCGCAGGCCGACCAAATTGCCACTACGGTCGGCAACCAGGCCGGCACAATGGCGAATGTGCTTCTGCGTTCAACCATCGGTGTGGTCGGCGGGGTTTTTGTTTTTGTTTTTGCCGTTCTGCTTCTGATCTTTGTGCTTTCAAATCCGCGGCCGCTGATCGTTGGTTATCTGGCGGTAATGCCAGATCGCCATCGCGAAAAAGCGCGGCGCACTCTCACCCGGATGATGGAACAAATGACGGCGTGGGCGCGAGGCGTGGCCATTAATGGCGTAATCACCGGCGCGTCCACCGGCATCTTATTGTGGGCAGTGGGAGTGCAGCCGGCATTCGTCTTCGGCGTGCTCGCGTTTTTCGGCGAATTTTTGCCAAACATTGGGCCGGTGCTGGTTGCCTTCCCGGTACTATTCGTCGCCTTAAGCATCAGCGTGACGAAATTCTGGCTCGCCCTGGCGGCAATCCTGTTCGTGCAACAAATCGAGGTGAACTTCCTCGTGCCTTACATCCTTGGAAAAGAAATGCGGTTAAACCCGGTACTTATTTTGTTTTTCACCGTCGCGATGGGCTGGCTCTTTGGGTTGGCCGGCGCCATTCTGGCTTTGCCCGCGGCTGCGCTGACCAAAATTGTCATCGAAGAATTTTATCTCCGTCCGCGAGAGGTCGATTACACGCCGCTCGAACGCGAGGCCGATCGAATTGTCCGCAGCGAATCAGCTCACGATAGTCTTGGCTTATGAATCGAATTGCTGCTTTCCTTATCGGCTCGGCGCTCGCGACCAGTGCGCTCGCTCAGAAAATTTCCCTGGTCGGCGGTACCGTGATTAACCCGGCGGACGGCAAGATTGTTCAGAACGCCGTTCTCGTAATTAATGGCGACAAAATCGAGAGCATCGCCAGCCGCAAAGAAAGCGGTGTCCCGGTGGGTTCCCGCTGGGTCGAGTGTGACGGAAAATTCATCCTTCCTGGTTATATCGATACCCACGTGCATTTCTTCCAGTCGGGTGATCTTTTCACCCGGCCGGACGGCGCAGATCTCAATAGTGTTCGGCCGTACAAAGACGAAGTGGGCTGGATCAAATCGCATTTAGCCGACACTTTCGCGCGCTATTTGCGCTGCGGCATTACCAGCGTTGTCGATGTCGGAGGGCCAATGTGGAATTTCGAAGTGCGGAAAACTGCGGATTCGACCGCCAAAGCGCCGCGCGTGGCGGTGGCCGGGCCGTTAATTTCCAGCGTCTCGCGCGAGAAACTCGATCTTGGCGATCCGCCGATTGTGAAGATCGATACCCCCGATCAAGCGCGCGAGTTCGTGCGCAACCTCGCCGCGCAAAACCCAGACTTGGTTAAAATCTGGTACATCGTCGACCAGGATCATCCGGTTGATTCGTTCCGGCCGATCGTCCGCGCCACGGTTGAAGAAAGCCACGCGCATAAGATTCGCGTCGCCGTTCATGCGACTGAATTGGAAACAGCGCGCGCCGCCGTTGAGGAAGGGGCCGATGTCCTTGTGCACAGTGTGATCGACAAACCCGTCGATGACGCGTTCGTGAAGTTGCTGAAGGATCGGCATACGATTTTGTGTCCGACGCTCGTCGTCTTCGAGCGCTATGGCCGTACCTTCGCCAATAAACTCAACCTTACGCCCGAAGAAAGAGCTTGGGGCAATCCGGAAGTCATCGCGTCGCTCGACGTGACGAAGATTCCGCCGGACAAACTGCCCGAGCGAATCAAGACGGCGCTGGCCAAGCCGGACGAGGCGCTCGGCCGCATCAAGAAAACCTACGATGTCGCGCTCAAGAATCTAAAAACACTGGAGGACGCTGGAGTTCCAATCGCAGCCGGCACCGACGCGGGAAACATCGGCACGATTCATGGGCCGGCTTTGTTCCGCGAGTTTCAATTGATGAAGGAAGCCGGGCTGACGCCGATGCAGATTTTGCAATGTGCTACTGCGAATGCCGCGCAATTGTTCGGCGGCGAAACCGGCGCGCACATCGGCAAAATCGAAAAGGGATATTTCGCCGATCTCGTTGTTCTGAACTCGAATCCGGCCGATGATATCGCGCACGCCTCCGATATTGAGAGTGTGATCAAAAATGGTGTCCTTTACTCCGCGAATAATCTTCTGACCGCGCCGGCGCCTTAGCAAACTGTTGAACAACTGCCCTCACTGCCGCTTGCGCGGGCGTCTCTCCCAGCGGCAGAAAATGGAAGGGAGGGAGGAGGCTCGCACGTCGCGTGTCTTTGTAATCGCTTCGACGGAGCAGTTCCTTCTCCCTGGGGGAGAAGGTTAGGATGAGGGCTTTTCAACCGTCTCGTAGCACTAGCATGCGGTGCAAAGATTGGGCGGTCGCAGCGATTGGAATTCTGCTGATCCTTGGCGCGATTGGAATCGCCTGGCTCAATCCTCAGTTAACTCACTACATCGAGAGCGATCGCTTTCGCGCGGAATTGGAAAAAGAAACGGCAAAGGGTCTGCATTTCCCAGCGGGACATTACGCGTCGATCCATCGCAAAGGTTTTCTCGCCGCAGCGGCGGACCGCTTTCAAGCTGATAACGGCCGCAAGGCGCTCCGCGCGATCGATGCGCATGGCATCACGGCCACGTTTAACCTATGGGGAGTATTCATCAGGCGCTGGCAGCTCGACGACGTCCGTATCGATTCAGGCGAAGTCGAAATCCAAACCTACACGCCTAAACCGGAGCCGAGCCCGGCCAAGCCTTGGTTCCATGTTTTCCTCCCGCAGCGCGTTTATCTTAAGCAAGTTGAAGCGAATCCGGCCGATGTGACGTGGCGTTTTCGGGGCGAAAAAGGCGGATTCTTCGACACGCGCCTCGTAATCACACCGCATGGCCGCGACTTCAACTATCAAGCGAGCGGCGGAACTTTAAAGATGGCGCTGATTCCGAATTTGCAATTGCGCGAT
>QHRA01000258.1 GCA_003221295.1 Verrucomicrobiota bacterium
AGCGCTACTCTACCGACTACGGTAACGCCGACAGCGGCTTCACCCTCGGCGAGCTAACGCCGAAGCATTTTTCCTTTAACAGTCACCTCGGTGCCTGTCCGGCATGTCACGGTCTGGGGACGCAACTGGTGGTTGATCCAGAGTTGATGATTTCCGAGCCGGAAAAATCGATCGCCGAGGGAGTGATTACGCCCTGGCGTCGTGGACCGAAGCGGATGCAGGTCTATTACAAAAAGTTGCAGGGCGCGCTGGTGAAACACTTCCGCATCGACGAAGAAGCGCCCTTTGCCGAGCTGCCGGAAAATTTTAAGAGCGCGCTTTATTTTGGCACGGGCGAAACGCCGATTGAAATGAAGTTCGGCAGTAACGGTGAAAAGATTGCCAGGCCCTTTGAGGGTTTGGTGCCACAAATGCAGCGGCTCTACGACGAAACGGAAAGCGAATTCACCCGTAATCGGATTCGCTCCTTCATGACCCGCGAGCCATGCAAAGTTTGCCGCGGCGCGCGTTTGCGACCGGAAATTTTGGCCGTCACAATCTGTAGCCGCTTCGCTGGGCGAAGCGCGGTATCGCGCATAGGGGAACGGCTAGGGGAAGACGAGAAATGCGAGCTCAACATCCATCAGTTTACCGAGTTGACGGTGGAGGAGGCCGCGCAGTTTATTTCCCAGATCGCGCTCTCGGCTCAGCAGAGACAGATCGCCTCGGAAGTGGTGCGCGAAATCGAATCGCGTTTGCAGTTCTTGCTCGAAGTCGGGCTAGGCTATCTTACGCTCGATCGCGAGAGCGGAACGCTCAGTGGCGGCGAAGCGCAGCGGATACGGCTCGCCACCCAGATCGGTTCCGGCTTGGCCGGAGTCCTTTATGTCCTTGATGAGCCAAGCATCGGGTTGCATCAACGCGACAACATTCGCCTGCTGGGAACGCTCAATCGGTTACGCGATCTGGGAAATTCCGTCATTGTGGTCGAGCACGACGAGGAAACCATCCGCGCGGCCGATCACATCATTGATCTCGGGCCGGGGGCGGGTCCACGTGGCGGTGAGATTGTGGCGCAAGGAAAGCTCGATGAAATTTTGGGCGCGCGAAATTCCATCACGGCCGACTATCTTTCCGGTCGCGCCAGGATCGCCATCCCGCGACATCGCATTCCGCCCCGCTTCATCAACCCCGATCCGGAAGGCTGGCTAACGATTGTTGGGGCGAGCGAAAATAATCTCAAGAACGTCAATACATCGTTTCCGCTCGGTTGTTTCATTTGTGTGACCGGTGTGTCCGGCAGCGGCAAATCGACTCTGGTGGACGATATTTTGCGCCGAGCATTGTTCCGTCATTTCTACAATGCGAAGGAAAAGCCGGGGGCGTTTCGTGGTTTGCGCGGGGTCGATCAAATCGACAAGGCTATTGTGATTGATCAAAGTGCGATTGGGCGTACGCCGCGATCGAATCCAATCACTTACAGTGGTGCGTTCACACCGATTCGCGAATTGTTCGCACAGCTTCCAGCCGCGCGCGTCCGTGGGTATGACGCGGGGCGTTTCAGCTTCAATGTCAAAGGTGGTCGCTGCGAAAACTGCGAGGGCGGCGGGCTGATCAAAATCGAAATGCACTTTTTGCCGGACGTTTATGTCGAGTGCGAAGTGTGTCATGGCCGACGCTACAATCGCGAGACGCTCGAAATCACTTATAAAGGAAAGAACATTGCCGACGTGCTCGATCTGACCGTGGACGAGGCGGCACGTTTTTTCCGAAATGTTCCGAGCGTGTCGGATAAATTAAATGCGATGCTGGATGTGGGGCTCGGTTATCTTCGGCTGGGCCAAGCCGCCACCACCCTTTCCGGCGGCGAAGCGCAACGGGTAAAACTCGCAACCGAACTGGCAAAGAAGGCGACCGGACGCACTTTTTATATCCTCGATGAACCGACCAGCGGTTTGCATTTTGCCGATATCGAAAATTTATTGCGCGTCCTGATGAAGTTGCGCGACGCCGGCAATACGCTGGTGGTGATCGAGCACAATCTTGAAGTGATTAAATGCGCCGACTGGTTGATCGATCTCGGACCGGAGGGCGGCGAGCGGGGCGGCAAAATCATCGGTGCTGGTCCGCCGGAGAGGATCGCGGAAACGGCCGGCAGTTACACCGGACAATTTTTGCGTCCACTGTTGCGATGAACCTTTCAGGACACCTCGCCGCCATTTGTATCGGTGCAATTGCATTTGCGGGCCCGACTAGCGGACAGATCAAGACGGAAATCGCGGAAGCTGCGCGACCGCTTGATGAAGGGGTGCCGGAAGTCGCGGTTTACCAGTTACAAAAATTGGTTGGCAGACTCAGCGGAATAGATGCGATCGAGGCGAAGGAAAAACTGGCAGAGGCCCTGATTGCGGCGCGGCGCTCGACCGAGGCGCTCCATTTGCTGGAAGAGCCGGCGTTGCGCGACTCGACAAGCGGGAAATTTCTCCGGGCTCAGGCGTTGGCGGGATTGAATCGGTATGGTGAAGCCTTCCAGTTGTATCGCGAGATTGCGAATGACAACAGCGTGCCGCAACAGGCTGTTGCCGCATTTGGTGCTGCCGAAATGCTGCGGGCGCTCGATCAAGCCGACGAAGCCATTCGGGCTTATCACGCGCTCGAAAACGATCCGCGCTTCGGCGTTTCGGCACGTCTGCGCGAGGCGGAATTGTTTATCGCGAAACAAGACAGCGTCATGGCGAAGCGCGTTCTCGACGGCACGCAGACCAAAATCACGACCGATAAACGGCAAAGGCGCTTATTGCATGCACGGATTGAGTTGCTCAATCAAAGGCCGGAGAAAGCGGTCGAATTGCTTGATTCGCTGGTGAAGAAACCGGAAGGCGAATCGCGGGAGACGGTAATCGCAGCGCTGTTTGCCATGGCTGACGCGCATTTGCAGATGAATACGCCGGAAGCGGGGGATGATTATTTGGAGGGCTTTATCGATCGACACCCGATTGATCCCGCGCTGCCGCAGGTTTTCGCCAAGCTGGATCAGGTTTACCGCGCCGAGCGCAAGCCACCACGTAACGAACTGGAAAAGTGGGCGCGCGATCCCGCGCAACCGAGACGCGGATTTGCGCGATGGTATCTCGCGCAAAGCGAACTGCGCGCCGGTCGCCGCGAAGAAGCGATCCGGCACTTCGAGCAAATTCGAGGGAGAACACCGGTGCCGGCGGTGCTTGCACCCGCGCTCTTGCATTACGCGCGGCTGCAAATCGAGGCGGGGAAAGTTAACGAGGCTCTCGCTGTCCTCAGCGAAGCGGGGAAGACGAATCCGGCGCCACATGTGCGCGAGCAAATCGATTTCGAATCGGGACGCGCAATGTACGCAGCGCTGAAATTTCAGGATGCAGCCGACCGTTTCGAGACTCTGGGAAATAATCGCTCCGCCGTCGCGCCGGTAGCGCTTTTTAATGCTTCGCTCGCGTCGCTTCGGGCGGACGATAAAACAAAAACTGAGCGCGAGAAGGCAGAGTTGGTCAGGCGCGGGCAGCTCGATGAAGCGGCAGAAGTTGCGCTGGAGCAGGCGATCGTCGCGGCCGGGCGAGGTGAAAAGAATGCCGGGGCACTGTTGCAGGATTTTGTTCGCCGTTTTCCCGGCCATCCGCGCGTTTCTGAAGCACAGATAGCATTGGCTGAGATGGCGTATCACGCCGCTCCGCCCAAGCTCGATGAGGCAGAAAAAAATCTGGCGGCAGCACGCGCGGCGCATCCAACGGAACTTGCAATCGAGCATGCCGATTATCTCGCGATCTGGCTGGCGGATGCCCGCGGCGCGGACAGCGATCGTGTTATCGCATCGGCCCGTGATTTTCTGCGGGCACATCCCAGCTCGCCACTGGTGGCGGAAGTTCGTTTGAAACTCGCCGAATCGCATTTTCGCCGGCAGGATTTCGCCAGCGCACAAACAGAGTTCGAAACCCTGGCACAGGAGAACCCGAAATCGGCGCTGACGGAGCAAGCACTCTTTCTGGCCGCGCAATCTGCGATGGCGAGCATGGCCAGTCAGTCACTCGACCACGCCTTAGAATTGCTGACGCAGGTTGTAGCAATCAACGGCGAATTTCGATGGGCGGCGCGCAATGAACAGGCGGCAATCGAACGCCGGTTGGGAAAGTCACAAGACGCACAAGCGCTATATGATGAAGTGCTCAAAGAAGACGCACGTGGAGCGGAAAAGCGCGAAGCTTTGTGCGGGAAAGCCGACATTTTTTTCGAGCAAGCCAATGCCAACGCCGGCAACCTCGATCGCGCAGTCGGGATTTACGATCAGCTTGCCAACGAAGCAGCGAACCAGCCGCATTGGCGCAATCAGGCTCTGTTCAAGAAAGGTGTTTGCCTGGAGAAAGAATCAGATCGCGACGGCGCGCTGGCGACTCTCTATCGCATTCTTGAATTTAATCCTTCACCCGACCGGCCGCCGGAATTTTTTTGGTTTTACAAAGCCGGATTTAATGCGGCGCGGTTACTGGAGGAGCAGCAAAAATGGGAAGCGGCGGCGGCGGTTTACGAAAAATTGGTGGCGGCCAACGGACCTCGCGGTGAGGAAGCGAGCGCGCGCCTGGGGCAATTGCGGCTGGAGCATTTTCTTTGGCAATAGCTGGGGCGAAAAATCGTTCCGATTGTCGTTGTATTATGCCGAAAACTGCTCGATAATTCGGGTATGAATACACCGTTTAGGCTGCCCCGCCTGGCCGGTTGGACGGGGCGATGCGGCGTCGCGTTAGTCGCGCTGACGTTTTGCGCATCGGCCCTTGCTGATCCGAGTAAAAATGTAGTTGCAACGCCTCGAGAGCAGGCGAGCAAAATGCAGACAGCAGCCCAGCGTGCTGCCGTCAAAAAGCAAATCTATATGATTATCTCGGGCTCGGCGATTCCCCAACCATACGACCGCGTGGCAGGCCCAATTGCGACCACGGCGATCCCGATGTTTGTGATCGGGAATCACGTTGATTAGGCGGCAATAGATTTTTTTTGCCGCGGAACGCGCTCGGATAAAGCGCGTGGGGAAAGTTTATTTTTTCGCCAATCCATCAAGGCACGCAATCGGCGACCGGTTTTTTCCAGCGGGTGACGTCGCCCTTCTTGCAACAACGCACGATAGCGTTTCCCTCCGGTTTTCATCTCGCGAATAAACTCGCGCGCAAATTTTCCGGTGCGGATTTGTCCCAGTGCCATCGCCATCTTTTGGCGGACGTGCTTATCCACAATTTTTGGTCCAACGGTGAGATCGCCCCACTTCGCAGTGTCGGAGATCAGGTCGCGCATACCTGCGATTCCTGCTTCGTGGATCATGTCGACAATGAATTTCAGTTCGTGCAGGCACTCGAAGTAGGCTAGCTCCGGCGCATAACCGGCGCGAACCAAAGTCTCGAATGCGTTGCGAATAAGCGCGGTTGTTCCGCCGCACAATACGGCCTGCTCTCCGAAAAGATCGGTCTCCGTTTCTTCCCGAAAAGTTGTTTCGATCACGCCTGCCCGGGCGCACCCGATCGCTTTGGACCATGCGAATGCAATGGCGCGCGCCTGACCGCTAAAATCGTTTTCCACTGCGAGCAAGGCGGGCACGCCGCGGCCCGCGTTAAACTCACGCCGCACCATTTGCCCTAATCCTTTCGGCGCTACCATCACGACGTCCACATTGCGCGGAGGGACGACAGTCCGGTAAACGACGGTGAACCCGTGAGCAAAGAGAAGCGTCTGTCCACGCCGCAAATACGGCGCGACTTGTTTCGCAAAAATCTTCGGCATTTTTGTGTCCGGCAATGCGAGAAAAACGATGTCGCTTTGCCGAACGGCTTCCGATGTCTCCAGCACGGTAAGTTTGTGAGCCCGCGCCGCCCGACGTGATTTGCTGCCGCGGTGCAATCCAACCACGACTTCGAATCCGTTGTCGCGGAGATTTAGGGCGTGGGCATGACCCTGCGAGCCAAACCCGATCACGCCGCAAATTTTGCCGCGCAGAATGTCGAGTCTGATCTGTTTGTCGCGATAAATTCGCACCGGCATCGCCGGAGAAGAGTGGCTGATGCGGCCGCTCGCGCCAAATTCAATTTAATTGGCTGCTATCCGTGGCGACGTTGCGAGCGCCTTCAGTCGCGTGGCGTCGTCGCGCGCGTTCTGTGCCTCCGCGGTGCGTCCCATTTTGTCCAGGATCTCGGCGAGCATGAGGTATTGCCGGGGCTGATTTGGTTCGCGTGCGATGGCGCGGCGTTGGGTCGCGCATGCTTGCTCGAGCTGATTTTGGCGAACCGAAATTGCGGCGAGCAAATTCAACGCCTGGACGTCGTGCACATCGAGTAAAGCAGCGTAGCGAAGGGCACGGCTGGATTGAGCAACGTCATTGTTCTCCGCATATAGCCGGCCTTCTGCCAGCCAGGCGGCGTGATGCCACCAGTTTTGACGCGTGTAATTTTCGATTAGACGCAACGCCGGGAGCGGACCTTGTGTTCGGCGCACCAATTCCGATTCAAGACTGATCAGTTCCCATACCTCGGGATAATCGGCGCGTGCGCGCTCGAGGAGCGCGATGGCCCCAGCATCGTCTTTCGCGCGCGAGCGCATGTTCGCGAGATTTAAGACAGCGATCCAGGTGCGAGGATACTGAACTCTCGCTTCCTTGGCGTGTTGGGCATCCCGCGCAAATAAGGCTTCGCCTTCGGCAACTTTTCCCTCATGCACGAGAACATTAGCGAGATTATTGCGCGCGATCGGGTAGTCAGGGTTGGTTTCGAGAATGTGACGGAACATTTTTTCCGCAATCGCATATTCGCCACGGCTCGCGTAAATCTGCCCCAAGTTTACGCCGACGCGGGAGCTTGTACCACCCGCCGCCAGCGTGGACTTATAGAATTTCTCTTCGTTGCTCCAGTCACTGCTGCGGATCGTGCTGCGAACGCTCAAGGCAAGGATTGCGATCGCTGCAATGGCAGTGAGACCGGCCCCGAACTTCCGTGGCAAGTCCAACGCGCAACCGCCGAGGAAAAGCAAGAAGCCGACGCTTGGCAGGTAAAGCCAATGCTCCGCCACGGTCGCGTTAAGTTGCACGATATTCGAGATCGGAAGATAGGCGGCAAAGAACCAGACTGTGCCCATGATGCGCGCTCGCTGACCTATTCCGCTTCTCGCGCAGCCGTAGATGAACGCTGCGAGCACAACCAGACCGAGAATCGAGAGATATTCAGATGCGACCGTTTTACGCCAGCTCTCGCGGCTGAGGTAATTGTCCGGATCGAAAATATTGCGCTCCATGTGCAGGTTCCCCGGAAAAACCATCAGCCGTCCGTAGTCACCCAGCGCACGCAGCATAAGGGTGCCTCGAACCGCGGCCGACCAGTTCTCGGTGAACCCCTTTTCCGCTCGCGCAACTGGAAGCTGGCGTAATTCAGCATATGCGCCAAACACCAGCGCGCAGCAAACGATCGTCGTGATCTTCACTTTTTTGTCAATGTCCCTGGCGAAGGCAAGGGTGTGGACCAGAAAAATTAGCATCCAGATACAAGCGATTTCACGGGAACAAAGTGCCAGCACTCCGGCCAGCGCTGCCAGAGGATAAAGAATACCTTTTAGCCAGCGCGCTTTGGCGATTCGGGCGCGCAATATCAGCAACCATGCGCCCGCTGAGAAAACAAAGGCCAGACTGTCGGCCCGTCCGGAAATGTAATCGATCGCGGCGGAATGCACCGGGTGGACCATCCAGATGCCGGAAATAATGAAAGCGGCAAGGGCCCCCGCGCGCGCCATGCCCGGGTCGTCACTATTCCAAAGGCCGGCCCCCTTTCCAAACAGGTGCCTGAGTAATCGATAAAGCAGCAGGCCGGCGCCCACGTGCAAAAGAATATTGCTCAGATGAAAACCGGCTGGGTCCGCGTTCCAAAAAAAGTAATCGAACATGTAAGAGAGATTCTGGACCGGCCGGTAGTGACCCGAGAGCGAATCGAGAAAGAGATAGTGCCGGAACGTTTCGAGAGCGAGAAGCGGGCTTTTTATGAATGGATTATCTCGGGTGAGGATAATGTCGTCCCAGATGAGCCCTCCCTGGATGGCGGGCAATCGGATGATGAAGCCGATGGCTCCAAGAAAAAAATAACGCGGCCATTGCTTGCCGCAAAAGGCGATAAGGCGCGCCCGAAAACTAGAGCCGAGCGTCACCTTAATCGGAACCTGATTCATGAGCAGGGTTGCGAGAGAGAAGCTGCATCTTTAAACAAACGAGCGTCCTCCCGAGTTGCACGAGAGGACGCCCGAAAGTTTTCAGAACTCCGATAACCTGCTAAGGCCCGTAAGGCGACCAGAAGCCCGTGCCGGCGACGTCCGACAACAAGAGGTAGTCAGCGTTTGGCACCTGCGGAATTATGTCAACCGTCTGAGCACCGTAAGGAGTGCCGAAGAGAGTCGCACCCGTGTTATAGAGGGCGCCGCCTTTCTTGACGTAATTGGTCCAATCGGCTGTCCCAACCACGTCG
>QHRA01000193.1 GCA_003221295.1 Verrucomicrobiota bacterium
CATCATGTTTGGAATGTTTGCCGCCTGGGCGCTGCCGGCGTTTTTGCTCTCGGATTGGGCGCATGTCGCGCGCGTTTGGTCGCGGCAATACACCGGCCGCGTTTCCGGCAGCGGATTCCAATTTTCTTCCTGGATCATGAATATTCCACGCGGTCTCGTTTATTTCCTGCCCTGGTTGCCGCTCGCGCTCCTTCAATTCGATGAGCCAGCGGAATTGCGGCGCCGCCATTTTGCACTTCTGCTCGGCATCGCTGTTCCCTTTGTCCTGGTAAACGTGATTCCGGGCGCCTTGCCACGTTATGCCATGCCTGCGCTCGGTCCGGCCGCATGGTGGTTGGGCGAATTGTTGGCGCAGGAAAACCTGCGTTGGCCGCATTGGCTCTCTGGTAAAACGTTTACTCCACGCTTGCGTAACAAAATCGCTGTCATCATCGTCGGAATCGGTTGCATCGCGGTTTTGGCTTACGGCCTGATTGCCGTCCCGCATTTTCGCAAACACGAAAAGGTTCGCCAACACGCGCGGCAAATCGACGCCATCATTCCGCCGACCGTTCCGCTCTACGCCGTCAATCCCAAGTACCAGCCGTACTTGTTCTATGTCCACGCGCCTATTCGCTATGTCAGCACGATCGAGCAACTGCCGGCCGATACGAAATTCTTCCTGGTGCAGGGTGAGAATTCAACGGAAGCACAGACGACCAGGCGGTGGTCGCCGAGCCGGGCACAGCTGGTCTTGCGCATCGTCGATTATCGCGAGCAGGAGGCGGTTCTTTTTTCCGTTCCCGCCCCGCGCTGATCCTGGGTTGACAAGCCCCGGCAAAGGCCTTGGTTAAAGGTGAAATCGTTAGCCTGCTAACGATCTTCCGCATCGCATGAGAAAATTCGATCCCGAGACCTTTGGGCCACTTCTCGGCGGTACCGCCAGAGCCTGGCGGATGAAGCTCGATCAGCGGCTCAAGCCGATGGGCTTGAGCCAGGCAAAGTGGCGCACTTTACTCCATCTTTCTCGTGCGCCCGAACCGCTCACGCAGTCGCAGATCGCGGAACGCACCGGCATTGAAGAGCCAACACTGGTGAGCTTACTTCACCGCCTGGAAAAAGAAGGGTGGGTCGTGCGCAAGAATTCCGCACGCGATCGCCGGTGCAAAACCGTGCATTTGCAGCCTCGGACGCAACGCGTGATCAATCGAATTAATGCGACCGCGCTAAAGCTGCGTCACGAGTTGATCCGGGAGATTTCACCACGCGAACTGCAAACTTGTATGCGAGTGCTGGATGAAGTGCGCGCTCGCGCCGAACGCGCGCGGGTGAATGGTGGAAACGCAAGCGGAAAGGGAGCAGGGAGATGACGCCCTTAACGGAGGTTAATACGGCAATGCGCCAACGAGTCGCCCACCTGGAACACCGCTTCGGACGTCGCCGCCTTTACCTCGCGACCGGAGTAATTGCCTTGCTTCTGATTATCTTTTTCGTGCGGTTCTGGGCTGGCCGAAAAAAACCGGCGCCATCGCCGCCACCGCGCACGGTCGTGGTCGCCAAAGTGATCACGCGAGATGTGCCGCTCTATTTAGATGAAATCGGCACCTGCACTTCGGTCGAAAGCGTGAAGGCGCAGGCGCAGGTCAGCGGGCAAATTACCGCGCGAGAATTTCAAGACGGCGGCGAGGTGAAAAAAGGTGATCTCCTGTTCACGATCGACCCTCGCCCTTATCAGGCGGCGCTCGATCAAGCCAAAGGCCAATTGGCGCAGGCCCAATCGCAGCTTGTGCTCGATCAGATCACATTAAAACGCCAGCAGGAACTTCGCTCCCGCAATGTTAACTCGCCACAGGATCTGGATACCGCGCAGGGAACGGTCAATAACGATCTCGGAAAAATAAAAAGCGCGGAAGCGGCCGTGGCTGCCGCGCAGGTGAACCTGGACTACTGCACTATTCGCTCACCGATCGACGGCCGGGCCGGTTTGCGCACAGTCGATGTTGGCAATGTGGTGACGGGCGGAAATGCCGGCGGCACCATTCTCCTCTCGATCGATCGATTTGATCAGATCTACACCGACTTCACCGTCGCGGAAAATGATGTCTCGCTGGTTCGGCGCTATCTGGGGAATCCCAACATGAAAGTGCAAACCGATTCCGCGAATGATGATCAGCCACCGCGTCTGGGCGATTTGTATTTCATCGACAACGTTGTTCAAACTGGCTCGGGCACGGTGAAAGCGCGCGGCATCACGCCAAATCCCGATCGCTCGCTTTGGCCCGGAGAATTCGTTCGCATTCGATTTATCCTCGATCAACTCAAGGATGCCAAGCTTGTACCGGCGCAGGCTGTGCAATTAAGCCAGCGCGGTCCATTCATCTTCGTAGTCAAGCCCGATAACACGGTGGATCAGCGACCGGTCAAACCAGGGCAGCGTCAGGACGGCGAAATGATGGTAATCGAAGACGGTGTTCGCCCTGGCGAAACAGTGGTCGTCACCGGACAACTTGCGCTGGCGCCAGGAGCGAAAGTCGTGCCGCAACCAATAGAGCAGAATTCGGGAGCTCAAGCTCAAAGCGCAACGGCAAAATAAATGGCGGACGATCTCGATAGCGACAGCGCGCCCGATGGCCAGCACGACCGCGGCTCCGATGAACCGCGTCCCGCCCCTCGATCTGGCGCAGCGGCCGAGGCGAAATTAGTCCAGGTCAGCGGTTCCGGTCTCTCCGGTCCGTTCATTCGCCGGCCAGTAATGACGGTGTTGCTCACGCTCTCTGCCATCGTGGCCGGTCTGGCCACTTACGGAAAACTCGCGGTCAATGATTTGCCGGCCGTCGATTATCCCGTCATCAACGTCACTTGTTCCTATCCTGGTGCGAACCCGACCACGATGGCGAACAACATCGCCACCCCGCTGGAAAAACAATTCCTCCAAATTCCCGGTCTGGACATCGTCACCAGCGCAAGCACGCAGGGAAACACCAGTTTCACCCTCCAGTTCACTCTCAGCAAAAGTATTGTCGACGCAGCGACCGACGTGCAGGCTGCGATCCAGCGCGCCACCGGCAAATTGCCGATCGATTTGCCCAGCCCGCCAACGTTTACCAAAACCAAGATTTATATAAGTACGCCTCCACCGCGGTGCAGCAGCGAATCGCCATTCTGCCGGGTGTTTCCCAAGTCAACGTTTACGGTGTTCAGGCGGCCGTCCGGATCAAGGCCGATCCCGCTGCTCTCGCCTCACGCGGATTGACGATGGACGATTTGGCCACCGCCATTAAGTCGGGCACGGTTTATTCCGGCGCCGGCCAATTCGATGGGGCGCATCGCACCTTTGTTCTTCTTCCGAATGGGCAGATCGATCAGGCGGAAGGTTATCGCAATTTGATTGTGGCCCGGAACAAGGACGGCTCGCCGGTTTTTCTGCACGACGTTGCCGAAGTTTATGAAGGTGTTCAGGATGAGCGGATGTCGCGGACGTTTTGGATCCGCGGATTCAATCCGCCTGGCTCGGTGGTGGTGCTGGCGGTTTCGCGGCAGGCAGGTGCCAACGCCGTGGAAGTCGCAAAATCGGTCAAGGCATTATTTCCGGAGTTGCGTGCAAGTTTGCCCGGCTCGATCACCCTCGTTCCGGTATTCGATCGCTCCCAAAGTATCGTTAGCTCGGTCGCGGATGTGCAATGGACCCTCGTCATCGCCTTCGTCCTCGTCGTGCTCGTTATTTACGTCTTTCTGGGCCGTGCCACCGACACTTTAATTCCCGCGGTCGCGCTCCCGCTTGACGCTCGCCATTGGATTTCTGGTCGACGACGCCATTGTTTTTCTGGAAAACGTTGTCCGTCGCGCCGAGCACGGTGAATCGATTCTAAAGGCGACTTACAACAGCGCCGGTGAAATTTCCTTCACCATTTTGTCGATGACGTTGTCGCTCGCTGCCGTCTTCATCCCGTTAGTTTTTCTGCCCGGTTTGCTCGGCCGCATCTTCCGGGAATTTTCCGTCACCATCATCGTCGCCATTCTTGCTTCGGGCCTGGTCTCCCTCACCCTAACGCCGCTGATGTGCGCACGGATTCTGGGCGAACGCAAAGCCGGACACAAACGCGCGCGAATGGAAAAATGGACCGGCGATTTCATCAAACGCGTGATCGCAGCCTACGGCCGAGCCTTGGACAAGTTTCTCGATCGCGCCTGGCTCACCATCCCGATCGTTCTCGTCTGCGTCCTCGGACTTTGGTTTTTCTTCACCCATCTTCCCTTTACCTTGCTCCCGCCGGGAGACAGCGGATTCGTCCGCGGCGTTTTCATTGCCCAGGAAGGCTCGTCACCGGCGCAAATGCGTGCCTACCAGCAGCAGGTTAATCAAAAACTGAAAGACGATCCGAACGTCGCCCAATTCTTCACCCTTGCTGGTTTCTCCAGCCGCACCGCCGGCTCCCAAGCGCTAATGTTTCTGTTCCTCAAACCGAAAAATGAGCGACCACCGATCGATCAATGCATTCTGCAATTGCAAAAATCGATCGGCACTATCCCGGGCGTGACCGCGGTGATGCAGCCGAACCCAGTCTTGCAAATCAACGTCGGTGTGACCAATCAGACTCAGGGACAATATGCCTACACCGTCAGCGGCATCGTGCCCGACGATGTTTATAGCGCAAGCGATCAGCTAATGACAAAACTACGCGAGTTTAAGGGGTTCGCCACTGTCCGCTCCGACTTCTACAACAGCACCCCGAACATGACGGTGGATATCGATCGTGAACGGGCCGCCACTTACGGCGTTTCTACCTCCGCTGTCCAGAGTTTGCTGCGAACGGCCTACTCCCAGAACTATGTTTACCTGATCAAGCAACCGGAAGATCAATACCAGGTCATACTTGAAGTAAAAGACACCGAGCGAGCTAATCCGGGTGATTTGGATAACCTTTATGTACGGGGAACTAACCTAGCAAATAGTCAGGCTGGCACGACCACTCCTTCGGGAACTACTCCAAGCGCTGGAACCCAGTCGAGCTCAGCTTCGAGTGTCACTACCGGGACGGCTTCCAATCTTGTCCCCCTGCGGGCCGTGACTTCAACCAAGCTCATCGTCGGCCCACAAGCCGTTAACCATTTCAACCAGTTTACCAGCGTCACCATCAATTTTAATCTGTTGCCCAATGTCGCGATTGGAGATGCCACCAAGTACATCGAGAACGCATTCGCGCAGATCCATCAGCAGTATCCCAGTGTTCAGGCTACCTTTCAGGGCGAAGCGCTCGTGTTCCGTCAGTTATTCAAAGCCCTGCCGCTGCTTCTCATCTCCGCCATCTTCGTCATGTATGTAATCCTCGGGATCCTTTACGAAAGTTATGTCCATCCGATTACGGTGCTTTTCCCCGCCATTGTACCGGCGGTAGTGGGTGGTCTGTTCACGCTCTGGCTTTTCGGATCGACTTTATCGCTGTACAGCGTCATCGGCTTGTTCCTCCTCCTCGGTATCGTGAAAAAGAACGGCATTATGGTGGTGGACTTTGCCCTGCAACGAATCGACGAAGGCTGGGACCTGCGCTCTGCCATTCACGAGGCCAGCATCGAGCGGTTTCGCCCGATCATGATGACGACCCTTTCCGCTTTCATGGGCGCCCTTCCCCTCGCCGTTGGTTTCGGCAGCGACGCTTCTTCACGCCGTCCTCTCGGCCTTGTTATCGTGGGCGGTCTTATCCTCTCACAAATGGTTACGCTCTTCATCACACCAGTAATCTATCTCTGGCTCGAGTGGTTTCAGGAGCATGTCCTTGATCGCGTTCCATTCCTACGCAGCGCTCACTTTCACGAACACGAGTTCACGCACAAGCCTGAACCTGGTCATCCCGCTCCAGCCACGACCAGCTAGTGGGGGCCTTAAAAGATTTGGGTGTTGCCCGCTCTTGGGGCGCCACTCGCCTCAAAACTTAGCTCATTTGCACGGGACTTCGAAATCCCGAGGATATGATCGATCAGCGTCAAGAGCCTCCGGCCACTTTCCAGAATTTGTCGGACACTGGCTTCTTGTTTCTCTGTTAGCCCCTTTCTCAACGAGAGCAGCTGGGCAAACCCCAGGATGTGATTCATTGGGGTGCGTAGCTCGTGACTGGCGCGGGAAAGAAATTCACTTTTCGCCTGAAGCGCTTTTTCCAGTTCAGCAGTTCGCTCTTCAACCCGACGCTCGAGGTCGGTATTGGCGAGGCGCAGGCTTTGATGCAGATCAAGAATGCGCATTGCCACACGCACGCGCGCGATGAAGCGGTCTCGGTCGAATGGTTTTTCGAGGAAATCGTCAACGCCGGAATCCATTGCGTCCAGGTAGTTGGCTTTTCCCGCGCGCGCCGTAATCAGGATGATATAAGCGAAGTCCGATGCTTCCTCGGCGCGAATTCGTCGGCAAAGCTCTAACCCATCGATACCCGGCATCATCCAATCGGAGATAACCAGCTGCTGGCGCCCGCGTTTCCATGCTTCCCAAGCATCACACCCATTCGCGGCTTCGGTGACGCTGTGTCCCAACTCGACCAGGGTAGAGTTAAGTAGAAATCTGCCACTAGGGTCGTCATCGGCGACGAGAATATCCATTTTGGGCTCTTGGAAACCGGCTCCGATGCGCACAAAGCGTACCGTTCTGGTAACTTTCGCCTGGCTCACCGCTGTCGAAAACCTCCTTGGGAGGAGACGGGCTCCCGCGTAACGAAGTGTCCCCGAGGAAGTATCGCATACGGCTTTTGCGCTTCCTGATGACGCTGTAATTTGGCTTTTAAGTTTGGCTGAGCTTTCACCCTCGGTCGAACCTAGGGATCTGCTCTTCCCAAGATTTACGACCAATTATAGTTATCAGGTCGGCGGCAGGCCGCCCTCTTGATATGGCAGGCATGCCAGTGCCGCGGCTAGTTGTTCCGGTGGCCCCTTAAATGCTCGCCTAAAGCGAGAATCAATTATGAGGTTAACAGATCGTGATTTGTAGCTTTCCCAGTCGGCTTTTGCAGGAAACGCAACAACCCTTATGACCGCAATCGATCAAGCACGCAACACAACATTGGACATCACTGAGCAGAAGCGCGGGGAAGCTGAGCGTATCGGTCAAGCGGTTCAGACCAATTCAAGCGGCGAAGTCGCGCGCATCGCTCACGAATTAGTTGGCTGTAGCGTATGTCGTGGAGTGGAAGGGTTCACCCGACCTTTGCGCGAATTAGAACGACTCGCCCACGAAGGTGACCTCTCCGGGGCACACGCGTTGCTTGCCGATGTTCGCCAGAAATTTCCGCGCGTCCAGAGCGCCTTCACCCAACTTGTACAAACACTGCCAACCTCCAATTCATAACTGATGAAGAAAATTTTCACCCCGGCTAAAAAGAAATCGATCTTGATCGTGGATGATGATCAGTTCGCCACTCAGATCTACCGGGAAAAACTCGAGGGGCAGGGATTCAAGGTTGAGGTCACGCGCGACTTTGACAGTACATTGCAGGCCCTCAAGAAAGGAGTTGTCGGCCTTGTGATGCTCGACCTATGCCTGCCCGGAATAAACGTGGTCGAGCTGATTAAGAATATCCGTTCGGACTCCGCCACGCAGTCCTTACCAATCATCGCCTTTTCAAATCCTTATCTCATCAACTTGACGCGTGCCGCTGTGGAAGCGGGGGCAACGAAATTCGTCGCAAAAGTCGACAACACACCGGAACAAATAATTGAACTTGTGGGTGAGCTCGGAGGGAACGCGACTTTCAGGGTCGGCGTTAGCGGCGCGATTGAAGGGCTGGAGGCGAATCAGGAAAAGGCAGCGTCGAAGCTTTCGATTAACAGGCCTGAGATACTCGCGAAGTTACGCGCCAGTTATCAGAATTTCACCAGGACGGAACGGGAAGATTTGCGTCGGGTTGCGCTTCTCCAGATGCACCGTCAGCTTCGTTTG
This sequence comes from Verrucomicrobiota bacterium, assembly GCA_003221295.1. Lineage (GTDB taxonomy): Bacteria > Verrucomicrobiota > Verrucomicrobiia > Chthoniobacterales > UBA10450 > AV69. Next base: position 7,901 of record QHRA01000193.1, read on the forward strand.
CTGGCGGGTGGCGCTAGCGCTCTTGCTTTCCAGCAGATCGCGCAGATGAGCACAGCTTTGGAAGGGTTGCTCATCGAATTGTACACCGAGCCGGTAAAGGTCACGCCGTCGGTTGTACGAACGATCGCGCACTCCATTGAGACAATGGCTTTGTTAGTTGATCGCGTCGCGAATTCTCAAGACCAAGTCGCAGCGTCGCCGAAGATTTTAGTGATGGACGACGAAGTTATTTCGCGCGAAATCGTCTGCTCCGCGCTGGGAAAAGCTGGCCTTCATGCCAAAAGCTTGGATGATCCGTTGGCCGCGCAACGCCTCTTGGAGCAGGAACCTTTCGACCTCATTTTTCTCGATATCGAGATGCCGGGGCAAACCGGCCTCGAACTGTGCGTTAAGATCCGTGGGATGGAGTCGAATTGCGCCACTCCAATCGTTTTTGTCACTTCGCATTCCGATTTCGGAAGTCGCGCGCAATCGACTTTAAGCGGAGGAAATGATTTCATCGCAAAACCGTTCCTGCTGGTTGAGCTGGCGGTGAAAGCGCTCACCTGGTTGTTTAAGGAAAGTCCTCAGCCACTTCCAACGGCCAGTATGCAAATTAGCCTTCCGGCCGAAGCAGGTGGTCACAAATCGCAGCTAGCCGCGGGTCATGGCGCACTGGAGCTGCACCACGGATCGCCAGCGAGATGAAAATCCTGATCGCCGAAGACGACGCTGTGGCCTCACAACTTCTGCAATCGACCCTAGAGCGGATGGGGCACGAAGTGGTGGGCACGCGCACCGGAACCGAAGCGTGGAAAACGTTCGATCGCACTCCCGTGCGCGTTGTCGTAAGCGATTGGATGATGCCAGGAATGGACGGCCTAGAGTTTTGTCGCCGAGTACGGGCGCGCCCGAACACACCGTATACCTATTTCATCCTTCTCACCGCCTTGAAGACTGGCCCGGAAAACTACGACCTCGCCACTGAAGCCGGCATTGACGATTTCCTGGCGAAGCCGCTTGATACCATCGCGATTGGGATGCGACTGCGCGTCGCGGATCGAATTCTTTGGTTTACGAGAGAAGTTCACCAGCTCAAGCAATTGATTCCAATCTGTGCCTACTGTCACAAAATACACACTGCCAAAGACTATTGGCAGCGTTTCGAAACCTACATCAAGCAACAGACCGGATCGGAATTCAGCCATGGTATTTGCCCCGAGTGCCTTGAAGCTGAACGGGCGAAACTGAAATGTGCCAGCTGATTTCCGTTTGCGTTCCGAAGGGCAGGAGATTGCGTTTGTCATGAACGGCGATACCGATGAAGGGACCATGGTGATGAGTGCCGTGCGCGACATCACGGGTCGGAAGAAAGCCGAAGAAAAATTCCGCGGTCTTTTGGAATCGGCGCCGGACGCGATGGTGTTCGTAAATGGCGAAGGAAAAATCGTCCTGGTTAACTCGCTGGCGGTCACACTCTTCGGGTGGAAACGCGAAGAGTTGCTCGACCAAAAGGTCGAAATGCTGGTGCCGGAAAGATTTCGCAAGGGGCATCGTACGGGGTTTTTTACGACGCCGAAGCCTCGCGCCACGGGTGTGGATTTGGAGCTTTACGGATTGCGCAAAGATGGAAGCGAATTTCCGATCGAGATCAGTCTCAGTCGGCTCGAAACAGAAGAGGGGCTTTTCTTCTCGAGCGCGATTCGGGACGTGACCGAGCGGAAACGGGTCGAGCAAGCGTTGCAGGAAAAAAATGTGGAGTTGGAAAGAGCGCTGTTGGCCAAGGACCGTTTTCTTGCCAACATGTCGCATGAGCTGCGGACGCCGCTCAATGGCATCATCGGGTTCACTGAGTTCCTGATCGGTGAGAAGCCCGGCCCGCTTCAACCGAAGCAAGAGGAATACTTAAACGATGTTCTGAGCAGTGCGCGTCATCTACTAACGCTGATCAATGACGTGCTCGATCTGGCCAAGGTGGAGGCTGGAAAGATGGAATTACATCCGGAACAATTCCTGATTCGCGAGGCATTGGAAGAAGCGACTGCGGTCGTAAAAACTATGGCCGATCTCAAGCAGGTCGGTCTTACCGTGACCGTTGATGCGGGACTGCAAATGGCCACACTTGATCAGCAAAAATTTAAGCAGGTTCTCTATAATCTCCTGTCGAACGCGGTAAAGTTCACCGATCAAGGTGGGAACGTGGAAGTATGCGCGAAACGGCTGGACGAGCGGCATTTCGAGGTGCAAGTGCGCGATACCGGCATTGGGATTAGGTCGGAAGATCTGGGCCGGCTTTTTACTGAGTTCGAACAACTTGATTCGGGAACAGCGCGCCATTTCGAAGGCACCGGGCTTGGCTTGGCACTAACGAAGAAGATCGTCGAGTTGCAGGGTGGCCATATCAGGGTCGAGGCCGAGCCGGGGAAGGGAAGTCTATTTACCGCTACGTTACCATCAATGACGGAATTAGCTAACTAATTCAGGTAGAGGGAATTGGGTGGTTGCGAATCGGGCATTTCACCGCGATTAGTTTGCGGAGCTCGAGAAAAAGCTAATTGCAGTAGTATGCCTCGCTGGCAAGGCAAGATACAACAACGCGAGGCGGGTATTTTGTAGCAAATGGAACATTCGATGCTACTGCCTCAGTTGTGAGGAGCAAACGCAGTGACCCCCGCGGGTCTTCCAGCAGAAGGGTCCATCTTGAAGCAAGTGGGACACCATACAATCGACTGCATTGAAGCGCTCCGTATCTTCTTCGTAAGACTTGGCTTGTGTTTGGATTGGATCGAAAACATGGACATTTCAGGATTGTTAACAAAGCCGAGTAAATTCGATGTTTTTGCCGTCAGTGGGTTGCCGTTGGCAACAAAGGTCTAGCCGTTCATGTCTACGCCAAAAAAACGCATTCTCGTAGTTGATGACAACCCGAGGAATCTGAAGCTCGCTTTCGACGTGCTGGAAGATGCCGGTTACGCGGTCGTTGAAGCGGTGAACGCCGAAGAAGCCCAAAGCATGATTGACCGCAATTTGCCCGACTTAATTCTAATGGATATCGCGTTGCCCGGAATGGACGGGCTAACCCTGACGCGCAAAATCAAAGCGAACGAACGTACAAAACATATCCGCATCATCGCCCTGACTGCTTTTGCCATGAAAGGCGACGATCAAAAAGCTCTCGCCGCAGGATGTGACGGTTATATCACTAAGCCGATCGACATCCACCAACTGCCAGTGCAAGTGGCGGAGATTCTGGGAGGCTCGGGTTTCGCCTCTTAACCGGAAGGACTCTAATTGCGACCGTGAAGGTTCTGATTCTCGACGACATTGCCACGAACCGGAAGTTGCTCCGGGCGCAGTTGGAGGCCGAAGGCGTCACGGTGTTAGAAGCGAGCGATGGCGTAGAAGGTCTAGCAGAGTTGAAGCGGCAAAAGGTCGATGCCGCAATTTCGGATCTTCTGATGCCGAACATGGATGGTTACCGCTTTTGTTACGAGGTTAGAAAGAGCAAGGAACACCGGGACCTTCCCATTATCATATATACCTCCACCTATACGTCCCCGAGCGACGAGAAGCTTTCGCTAAAGTTAGGCGCGAACAAATATCTTCGTAAACCCGCGTCTGTCGTGCAGATTCTCGACGCCCTTCATAATGCCACGACCAAGAAGCACGTTATTCCGAAGGCAGAATTCGACGAACGTGATGTGCTTAAACATTACAGCGAGCGTCTTATCTCCAAACTGGAAGAGAAGAACGTCGAGCTGACCCAGCGCAACCGGGAGTTGGATCAACTCAACAATAAGCTGGCGGCCGAGATCCTCGAGCGAAAGAGCGCAGAGGAACGCCTGCTCGAGCAAGCTGACATCATCAATCATGCACGGGACGCGATCATCATCCGGAACTTCGAAGATGATCAAATCACCTTTTGGAACAAAGGGGCGGAAAACTTGTACGGATGGAGCGCCAACGAAGCGCTGGGCGAGCCAATCGGCAAATTAATCTACGCCGATCCAAAGGAGCACGAAGAGGCATCTAGAACCCTTAGCCCTACCGGGGAATTTCGCGGCGAACTCAGGCAAGTCACGAAGGATGGCCGAGAGGTCCTTGTCAATGGACGATCGACCATCGTGCGCAATCCGGACGGAACTCCGCGTTCTGTCCTGAGCATCAACACGGACGTCACCGAGCAAAAAAAACTTGAAATGCAGCTGCTGCGCGCGCAGCGACTTGAAAGCATTGGCACACTGGCGGGTGGCGTAGCCCATGACCTGAATAATGTCCTCGGGCCGATTTTGATGGGTGCGGAATCACTGCGTAGCAATGCGACCGGCGAACATGCCGCTGCCATGATTTCGCTGATCGAGCAAAGCGCACGACGTGGCTCAAGCATTGTTAAGCAGGTGCTTACTTTCGCGCGCGGCGTGGAAGGTGAGCGGGTGCTAATTAACCCACGGCACCTCATTGACGAAATGGTCGAGATCGCGAGGAAGACATTTCCCAAATCGATCGAAGTCGCAGGCCAATACCCAGAGTATCCTTGGTCGATCAGCGGCGATCCCACTCAGCTGCATCAGGTTTTGCTGAATCTTTCCACGAATGCACGGGATGCTATGGCCAATGGCGGCTCGCTGGTTTTGGCAGCAGAAAATCTGGAGGTGGACGACAATTATGCTGCAATGATGCCAGGCGCAAAGGCTGGGTCGTATGCGACTCTACGTGTGAGCGATACCGGCGCCGGGATGCCGCGTGCACTGCTTGAGAAGATCTTCGAGCCATTCTTCACCACTAAGGATCCCGGCAAAGGCACCGGCCTGGGGTTGTCGACTTCGTTAGGAATCGTGAAAAGTCACGCAGGCTTTATTTCCGTCTACAGCGAACAGGGTAGGGGTACGACTTTTAAGGTTTTCCTTCCTGCTGTCCAAGCCGATGTCGCTCCACCCCAGAAAGAGATCCCGCCCGTAATCAAAGGAAATGGCGAATTAGTCCTGCTGGTCGATGATGAGACGAACATCCGCCGGGTGACGAAGATGACTCTGGAGAAGCACAACTACCACGTGCTGGAAGCGAATGATGGCCCTGAGGCATTGGCTATCTTTGCTCAAGAAATGGATTCGATCAGCGTCGTCCTTACCGACATGAGGATGCCGTATATCGATGGGATTGCCCTAATTCGCGCGCTCAAAAAGATGAAACCGGATATGACCTTCATCGGATCTACTGGACAGGAGGATGAGCCTCGTTTGGCCGAACTTCAGGAGCTTGGGGTGATGAATTTTCTAAGCAAACCATACGATACCAGGAAGCTGCTCACCGTGCTAGAAAGCGCCCTTTCAAAGCAACCGGCGCCGCTTCGAAAAAAAGTGATTCCTGGCGCTCAGGATCAGAACGTGGCTCACTCTTGCGCCCCCGTAGCAACCTAATGGGCTTAAGATTTTCAGGAGCGATAGTTGTTGTGTCGTGAAGACTCTCCGCATTCTTCTCGCAGACGATCATAAGGTGGTACGCCAAGGAACGCGTGCGCTTCTGTCGACGGTCCCAGAATGGGAGATCGTGGGCGAAGCCGATAACGGTCGAGATGCCGTTTCACTGACGTCCGAATTGAAACCGGATATCGTGATTCTGGATATCGGAATGCCCGAATTGAACGGACTGGATGCGACACGCCAGATCAAAAAGAAATTACCCGACACAGAAGTCCTGATTTTTACGGGACAGGAGACGGAAGAATTGGTTCACGATGTTTTCGACTCCGGAGCGCGTAGCTACATCATGAAAACAGACGCGGCCGATCACTTAATCGACGCGCTCAAAGCACTTTCAGAACATAAACATTTTTTTACATCGCGGATCTCAGAGATCGTTTTCGCGCGGTATATTCAGGGAAAAAAGACCGTCGAAGGGGCTCCCGAAAAGAGTCGGATCACCGATCGGGAGCGGGAAATCGTGCAGCTTCTGGCCGAGGGTAAAAGTAGCAAGGAAATTGCCACGATCCTCGGGATTAGTGTGCGCACGGTGGAAACCCATCGCGCCGCAATCATGAAGAAACTGGGGCTGAAATCGTTTAGCGAGTTGATTCGCTACGCCGTTCGTAACAAGATCATTGAGGCCTAATACGCTCTGCCGGAATCGGCGGCAGGCGTTCAGGGTGGCTGCGTCGCTGGTTCGTCTCCAACCGTCCTGGTCTACGTAGAAGTCCTATCCAAAAATACCGTGCTTCCGTGCCGCGTCCGGCGTGGGGAACGCTTATTTCAATGGGAGCAATGAAGAAAAATATCGAAAGCGCTCTTTCGCGTTGGACCTGTATTCGGCTCCATTTCCAGTCGATGATCAGTTCCCGTCATCCCATGCGATCCATCGGCTTCCACTTAGCCGGCATTCTTCGCGAGCTCACCCCAACCCGCGGCGGCTGTTAGCGGAGAGGACGCGCCGTCGTGAGCAGCGGTAGAGCGGAGGAGACCGACGAGCGGCCACTGCACGAGCTTTTCAGACCAACACCGTTTCTCCGCAGTAAAAAGGTGAAATTCAAATTACTTTGGCGCCGACAAGGAGGGCGCTTTTTATGAGCCCGATTGACAGGTTTCAGGTTTTGCCGTAGGCGGAACGCACCGGATGTCGGACACGAAGGATATCCCATTCTCGCCTCCCTGGCAGATCTCTGATTTGGGAAAACCGGATCAGCCCAAGCTTACCGAGCTCGACGCACGCCCAGCTGTCGCTCGTTTTGCCCAAATACCCATTGTGATTGCCGAGGACGACCTGGTCTCGCGAACGCTGATGAGCAGCTTGATGGAAAAATGGGGTTTTAAGACCGTTATCACACAGGACGGCCATCAAGCAATGGCGGCGTTGCGAGCAGAGCAAGGTCCGGCGCTTACCATTCTCGATTGGATGATGCCAGGCATGGACGGCTTGCAAGTTTGTCGACGCGTTCGTGAAAGCGAAAAAATGGTTTATGTGATCATGCTTACGTCGCTTGGCGCCAAGGAAAATATCGTGGAAGGATTACATGCGGGCGCGGACGATTACCTGATCAAGCCGTTCGACAAGAACGAGCTTTTGGCGCGTATCCAGGTCGGATTACGCATTCTCGAGTTACACGCCGCCTTGGCAGCGCGAGTGAAAGAATTAGAGAAGGCGACCGGCGAAATTGGCGATCTGAAGTTGAGAATTCCCCTCTAGGTCACGATGCCGTCGCGCAGTGCCCGCTGCTGTGTCGCTCGATGTAACGGAATCTTGCCTTTACAAGCCTGGGCGAGCATTTCTTCTTCTAGCGCGTGTTCATTATTTTGAAAATGGCTTTCGAAGAACGAGCGGATTCGTGCGAATTCCGAACTCGCTTTTTCGTATGCCACAGACGCCACCGCAAGGTCGCTGCTATTACCCAGCTGCTCCAGTTCGTTTAGAAATGGAACAATTGAATTACTTCCGCAGCTTAGGCTCGCGCCCCGAAAGCGGTGCGCGATCGCGCTCAAATCTTTCGCATCGTTGTTGCGAATGGCCGTTTCCATGGCCGGCAAAAGTTCCTCGCCCTGTTCCAGATAGAGGTCGGCGAGCCTTCGCATGGTGCCGGGAGCGTCGCCGCAAACATCGCGGAGACGCTGAAGATCGACCGGCGCATTTCTCTTGTGAGTCGGCGCCAATCTTTTCAACGCTGTCTCCAGTTCCTTTGCAATGATTGGCTTGGAAAGATAGTCGTCCATTCCCGCAGCCAGGCATTTCTCGCGGTCGCCGCGCAGCGCGTGCGCGGTCATGGCGATAATGCGTGGCGGCCGATCGAATTCGCGATGGATGGTGCGCGAAGCCTCATAACCGTCCATCTCTGGCATTTGGCAATCCATCAAAATGATGTCGTAGGAATGCTGCCTGAGCGCCGCCAGGGCCTCTTTGCCGTTTGCGACCATGTTGGCGGTATAACCGAGGTCCTCCAACAGCAAGAGCATGACGTGTCTATTCACTTCATTATCTTCTGCAACCAAGATGCGGGTATCATGAATTGCACGCGGGGGTGCTTCGCTCGAGGTATGGTTTTTCGCCTTAGTTCTTTTTGACGGTGCGGACCCCAGAATACCGGCCAAACACTGCTGGAGGTGCAGTTGCGTTGCTGGTTTAACCAGAAAGGCGTCGATGTCTGCATTTTCACGAGTATTCGCATCGATGGGGTGCCCGACGGAGCTAAGCATGATGACGCGCGTATCCTTCGTGACATGGTCGTTTTTAATGGCCCGAGCCAGGTCCATTCCATTGATTCCCGACATTTGCATGTCGATCATGGCGAGCGCGTACGGATCTTCGTCCGCAATCGCCCCGCACAAGAATTGAAGGGCTTCTTCCCCGCTGGCCGCTGATGTGCATCGCGTTCCCAAGGCGGCCAGCTGTGCTCGAAGAATTTCGCGGTCAGTGGCGTTGTCATCTACCAGCAGCACACGCCCGGGTGGAAGAGGTTTCTGCTTCGCCAGCGCCGCTTTTCCGGCAGCGTGTTTTTCAAACCGGGCCGTAAACCAAAATAGCGATCCTTTACCTGGCTCGCTTTCGACTCCGATCTCGCCGTGCATCATTTTTACCAGCTGCTGCGAAATCGTCAGCCCAAGTCCGGTGCCGCCATAGCGTCGTGTAGTTGATTGATCAGCCTGATTGAAGGCTTCGAAGATTCGTCCGCGCGCGTCCTCACTCAGACCGATCCCCGTATCTTTGATTTCGAAACGGAGGGTCGCCTGGCTGCCCGAGATCCCGTCAATGTGAGAAACTGCTGATGGTGGCTCTTCCTGCGGAAGAATTCGCAGTACTACTTCGCCCTGTTCGGTAAATTTCACCGCGTTATTCAGAAGATTTGTTAGCACCTGGCGCAACCGTCCGGGGTCACCGCAAAGGCTGGTGCAAACCTTGGGATCAACCTCGCTCCGGAGCTCCAAGCCTTTTGCCTGTGCTTCCAGCACGAGAACACTCAATGCACCGTTGATCACTTCATCCAAATCGAACTCCAAGTTCTCAAACTCCAGTTTACCGGCCTCGATTTTGGAAAAATCGAGAATGTCGTTCAAGATCGAGAGCAGCGAGTGGGCGCTGCTGCATATCGTCTCCGCGTAGTCGCGCTGCTTGGGATCGAGCTCGGTATCAAGAAGCAATCCAGTCATGCCGATCACACCATTCATCGGCGTGCGAATTTCGTGGCTCATGTTAGCGAGAAATTCTGATTTCATGCGCGCTCCCTCCAAAGCCGCATCGCGCGCTTTAGCCATCTCGGCCTCCAAGTTCTTGCGTTGGGTGATGTCTTCCGCCACGCCACACGTCCGCACAACCTGTTTGTCTTCGCCGCGTATCGCGAAACGCCGGTCACGGATCCACCGAATGGACCCATTGTGGTGCCGGATGCGATATTCCAAGTCGTAATTGGTGCCTTGGGACAATTCTGATAAGGCCTTGGCCACGGGCGGCCGATCCTCTTCCAGGATATTCTTGAACCACTGTTTTGGATCTTCGTAGATATTTTGACGCGCCCATCCCCAAATCTGCTCATAGGCGGGACTAACGTAGAACAATTCTTCGCCGGTGGGCGAGGAGACCCAAAAAACCTCGCTGCTGTTTTCGGCCAGTTGACGGAAGCGCAATTCACTTTCGCGTAGTGCGGCCTCCGCTTGTTTCCGCTCGGCAATCTGATCGCGTAATTCCTGGTTAGCCTGGGAAAGGTTCTGGGTTCGCTCGGCAACGCGTGCCTCGAGCTCCTCAAGATGACGTCGGCCACGCCGCAACAATTCCCATTTGGCGCAGAGCGCTTCCGCCATTTGTCGCACTTCAACGACGTCGAAGGGCTTCTTCAAAATGAGCAGCCGATCAGAGCTCCCGAGCTTCGCCAGGAGATCATGCCAGCTGTAGTCCGAGTGCGCCGTGCAGATCACAACCTGGAGATCGGCGTCGAGCTCCCAGAGTTTTGTGATCGTTTCGAGGCCATCCATCCCGGGCGGCATTCGCATATCGACGAATGCCATGGCGTAGGGTTGGCCTTTATCGAGCGCACTCCGTAACAACTCGACGCCTTCCTCGCCCTGATATGCAGACTCCATCGTGAAACCCACTGCCCGCGGGCCAGAAGTCGCTTCGCCGAAAAGGCGTGCTTCGGCTTCATCTAGCGCGCTTTTGCCTGAATCCGCGCGCAGAATTGCACGGAAACTATTGTGAATAGAGCGATTGTCGTCAATGACGAGGATGCGCCGGTTCGTTTGATCTTGGGGGACGTTCATAAGTTGCTCTCCTTTTGTCGTATCGCAATTCAATGGACGCGTGCGGTTTAGCGCGTATCCTCTACGTAGCTGACGATGCAATAATCCAAAAGAAGCGCGATAAGAACCTCGGGTAAGGTCATAGCAGTTCGGCGCCTGCGATTTGTAAGTTTCATATATTCCATAATGAGCTGCTGACGTGCCGTTTCCGACGCGAATACTATGTAGTTTGTGCTGCGGGAACTACGTAGGGGCACCCGAGCGGAACCGTAAGTCAGTGGCGTCCGCCGCCTCGCCGCGTTGCTTTAGCAGCAATGTATCAATTTGCCGCTGTGGATCATATCGATAAGGCGGGCAAAAATTGTCCGCCCCAAGAAATGCGCTTATCGTTGCTATGTTATTCCTCGTCATTTAAGACGTGCATGCGATGGCCCTGGAGCAGCGAAGCAAACTTTGCACTCGCCCAAAGCCCCGCCAAATGGCACACTCCCTTGCTGCCGAAACCAGAGGCCCGCTCTCTGAGTTCGGATACCCTTTACTCGCCGTGCTTAATAAAAGCGGTTTGGAAAAATGAAGGCTCAGTTTGAAAAGGAGCAATCCGAGTCCGGCGAGTTTCAGCGGCAGGAGGACGCCTTTCGCGACTGGATTTCTAGCGACGGTAGCACGGGTTATCCGGCCGTAGCTGAACGTTACCACCTTTACGTTTCACTGGCTTGTCCATGGGCGAGCCGGACGTTAATTGCTCGTAAGCTGCTCGGATTGGAGCAGATAATCGGTCTGACGGTTGTGGACCCAGTGCGCGATGACCGTGGATGGGCTTTCCGAAGTCCGAATTCCGGTTCTAACGGAGGGGCGAGCGCCCACGAGCCCTTTGCCTCAACGGACCCCATCAGCGGTTTTCACTTTCTCGCCGAAGCCTACGAGCTGACCGACCCGAAATTCGATGGCCGCGTCACCGTCCCGGTGCTCTGGGACAAGCAAAGGCGACGCATTGTTAATAATTGCGAGAACGATATTTGCCGGATGTTTAACGACGCCTTTCGCGCGCTGGCACAGAATAAGGAGATCGATCTTTTTCCAAGGGACATTGCCGCAGAACAGGAGACACTGAGTGACTTTATTTACGACACGATCAACAACGGCGTCTACAAAGCTGGTTTCACCACCAGGCAACACGTTTACGAACGGGCTTGCCACCAACTATTCGATGCTCTTGATCAGCTGGAAGAGCGATTGGCCGGGAGCCGCTATTTATTCGGAACGAGAATAGTCGAGACGGATTGGCGGTTATTTTGCACCCTCATTCGTTTCGATGTCGTCTACTACATCCATTTCAAGTGTAGTCTGCGGCGTATCCTCGACTACCAGAACCTCCAAGGCTACCTAATCGACTTATACCAACATGATGGCATTGCCGAGACGGTGGACTTCGATCACATCAAGCGGCATTACTACATGACGCATGAGAAGATTAATCCGAGTCGCATTGTTCCCATTGGCCCAATCCTTGATCTCGCTCGAGAACATGGACGTGCCAGGCTCGGTGCTGGGTAGCGCACGCGTCTCGCGTGTTATGCCAGTCCGGCTCGGACTTTCCGCGTCCCGCGGAAACAGGCTTTGTCGATTGTGCAGCCGAGGGAAAAATTCGCCACGGTGAGACTCCGCCGGTCCGAGACGGTGTTCGCGTAAGCGCTCGGACCCACGATTATTTTCCCCGTTCTAAACTGGCCCGACGGCCGGGAATAACTTGCCGCGCCTGCTTGACCGCCCCATAGTCGAAACCCGGCATGCAAATCGTTCGCTCCTCTGGGCCCGCCTCTCCCAGCTTTGGCATCAAACCAGTGCGGTTTGTCCTGGGCATCATCGCCTGCGTCGGAATAGCGCTCACCCTTTTCTCGCTCCTGTTCGGGTTTCGCTCCATTCCGACAAACTCCGTCGGCGTCAAGCTTCGCTTTGGCGCGTTATCCGGAATCGAAGATCCCGGTTTGACCTATGTCATTCCGTACGTGGACGAGCTGGTCATCGTGCCGACACAACGGCTCCTGAAACTCGAGTTTGGGTTTGGCACGTCCGGCGCGAGCAACCCCTATCAACAGGATCGATACGCGGAAGACACCGAAACCATGATCACCGGCGACCTCAACACCGCGCTCGTGCCGTGGGTGGTGCAATATCGAATTACCGATCCGAAAATGTATTTGTTTGGTGTGCGCGAGCCGGAGCAAACCTTGCGCGACTTATCGGAAAGCGTGATGCGCGAAGTAATCGGTGATCGCACCGTGGACGAAGTCCTTACCATTGGGCGCCACGACATTGAAACAGCCTCGCTCAAACGCCTGGCTGAGCTTTGCTCCGACTACAAACTTGGCCTTCAGATTCAACAGGTCCAACTTGCCACGGTACGACCTCCGGCGGTGGTGCAGGCTGCCTTCAACGAAGTAAACCAGGCGCAACAAGAGAAGCAGACCGCGATCAACCAAGCCTGGGCGGTGTATAATGATGCGGTTCCGAACGCCAGCGGCCAGGCCAAGGAACGTCTGAAACAGGCTGAGGCTTATGCATTTCGCCGGGTAAACCAAGCCAAAGGCGACGCTGAGAAGTTTACCCTTCTACTAAGCGAGTATCGTAAGGCCCCCGAGGTTACCCGGCGCCGTATTTATCTGGAGCAAATGCAGGCGATTCTTCCGGCGTTACAAAAGAAAGTAATTGTGGACGACAGCCTGAGAAACATCTTGCAAACGCTTCCGCTAACGACTCCCGAATCGACTCACTCAACACGCTAGCGAACTACTGAGTATGCCGCCAACACTGATCCGGACTTTGCAGTCCCGCACCATGGCGATACTGGGTCTCATATTCATTCTAACGGGACTTAAGTGGGGTTCAATGCTCTTTATCGTTCGTCAATACGAAGACGCGATTGTTACTCGGTTCGGCAAAGCCATTCGGACCGTAACCACTCCGGGATTAAAGTTGAAGTTGCCATTTTTCGATAAAGTAAACCGGTTTGATAAACGCGTGCTGGCCTGGGACGGTCCGCCGACGGAATGCCCGACCAAGGACAAGCTTTATCTCATCGTCGATTGCTTCGCGCGCTGGCGCATTAGCGACCCGCTTCTCTACTACAACCGGTTAAATGACGAGCGCAGCGCACTCTCCCGACTGGACGATATTCTCGGAAGCGAAACGCGGACGGCAGTAGCTACCCATGATCTGGTCGAGATTATTCGAGTAACTAAGGGACGGCAGCCATTGCGCGATCCGGAACTGGAGAAGAGCGGCACGATTCTGCCAAGTAAACTTCCAGATATTCAACTTGGGCGAGGGGAGATCGAGAAACAAATTACGGAACGCACCCGGCAAAAGATCGCCGACTTTGGAATCGAACTACTCGATGAGCGGTTCAAACGCAGCAAGTACAACCCGGCAGTAGCTGAGAAGATCATCGAGCGGATGTCGAGCGAACGCCACCAGATCGCGGCCCGGTTTCGTTCTGAAGGTCACGGCGAGGCTGCCAACATCAGCGGACAAAAAGAGAGCGAAGTGGCATCGATCATCTCCAGCGCCAACCGCGACGCGTTAAAGATTGAAGGCGAGGCCGACGCGGAGGCAGCGCGTATTTACGCCAATGCCTACAGTGCACCCGATGCCCAGGACCTTTACCTTTTTCTGCGCAGTCTCGACGTGGCACGGTCCGCTTTCGAGCACGACACTACGGCCGTCATTTCCACCAACAGCGATGTCGGTCGTGTTCTCAAGAGCATGAGCGGACCGCCGCTAATTCCGACAAAGACAGCGGGTCCGTCTCAGTAGTCTTTGATCGTTTGGTAACAAGCGACTTTTGGTCCAGCTCATTTTAAATAAACGTGTAGCCCCCATTCGATCGCGGGCGTTGCAGGGCAGGCGCTCCCGCCTGCCAGGATGGAATGGTGCGACAGGCAAAAATGCCTGTCCTACAACGCGGTGCCTGGTCCTCGTTTATGTCGCGAGAACGACCGGCAGAAAGCAGTCGCGCCGGTTTGAAATCTTTAACTGACACGCGGGTTACTCGGATTCCCGATGAAGCCTTCGCTTTCCAAATGAAGGATAATTTCCTGGGCTGCCTCGTCGGGGGCGAGTTCAGCCGTATTGATGGTGATGTCCGCATCAGTTGGTTCTTCGTAGGGATCCGAGATACCGGTAAACTCCTTGATAATGCCCGCCCGGGCTTTGGCGTAGAGACCTTTGCGATCGCGTTCTTCGCAAACTTCAACCGGAGTGGAGAGATGCACCATGATGAATCCGCCCAGCGGCGCAATCATGCCGCGGACTTCTTTCCGCATGGCATCGTACGGAGCGATGGGCGCACAGATGGCGATGCCTCGATTTTTGGTGATCTCGGAAGCGACGTATCCAATGCGTCGGATGTTAAGGTCGCGATGTTCGCGGGAAAAACCGAGTTCGGACGACAAATGCTTACGAACGAGATCGCCGTCAAAAAGCGTGACCGGCCTGCCCCCGATTTCGAGGAGCTTAATCAGCAGGACATTGGCAATGGTTGATTTGCCGGCGCCGGACAAGCCAGTGAAGAAAACGGTGAACCCCTGTTGGTGGCGAGGCGGGAAGCTTCGCCTCAGTTCTAGTATGACTTCAGAATAGGTAAACCAGTCCGGGATCAGACGCCCTTCATTGAGCCGCTGGCGTAATTCCGTGCCTGAAAGCTTAAGGAGCCGGGCATCGCGCGGAACTTCATCCTCTGGCAGGTACTTAGCGTTATCCTCTACATAAACCATGTTGTGGAAGGGGATCATCGTTACCCCGATCTCAGGTTCGTATTTCTTAAATAATTCCTGGGCCGCATACGGGTCGTAGAACGCTTTTCCATTGGCATCTGCGCCCGGCCCGGCGTGATCGCGCCCGACGATCATGTGCGAACAACCGCAGTTCTTTCGGATGAGAGCGTGCCAAATCGCCTCTCGTGGCCCCGCCATTCGCATAGCCAGCGGTAGAAGGGAAAGCTTGGCCGTTCCACGCGGATACTTCGTCAGAACTGCCTGGTAACACCGGACTCGAGTAAAGTAATCGACGTCACCTGGCTTTGTTAGTCCCACTGCCGGATGAATCAGCAAGCTGGCTTCGGCTTGTTTGCATGCGCGGAAGGTCAATTCGACGTGGGCGCGATGCATGGGATTGCGGGTCTGGAAGGCGACAATTCGGCGCCAGCCTTGCCGGGCGAATTGCTGCCGCAATTCCGAAGGCGCCAAACGCAGCGTTTTGAAATCATAACTGGAGGGCTTTTGCACGCCCTCAAGCCGGCCTCCGACGTACAATGGATATGATTTGTTAAGCACATGGTCGACCCCCGGGTGAGCCGGGCTGGTGCTATTGAATACCGTTTGCGCTTCCTGGCGACGATCAGGTTTCCACACTTCTTCCACGTGCAACAGCGCCAGCATTACGCCTTCGGGATCCCGGAGAGCAATTTTGCTGCGTCCCGGAGTCAGCGATCTCGCAAAATCCTCGCTCACTTCAAGGGTGATCGGAATCGGCCAAAGAGTACCTGTCGCCAGCCGCATCTCGTCGCAAACGCGTTCGTAATCGCCCTTGGTCATAAAGCCGCGCAAAGGCGAAAAACCTCCGTTGAGGAGAAGCTCAAGATCACACAGCTGTCGGGGCGTTAAGTCCCAGGACGGCAGTCCCTTCGACTCCGCCTTGATCTCCGCCCTTCGTTCAGGACCGACATAGAGGTCGACAAGATCGCCGCCGTGGGCAACGGGCAGGTGAGCGGCGGAAGTGCGCTCCAAACTATCAACTGTTTCGCCGTCGTGCATCTATATCGCGCAAAGGTGGAACCCTAGTTGAGGCACAGTCCGAAGCAAGATTTGTCTCAGGGCAGACTGCATGGCCTTGGCACTGAAGAAAGTTTTGTACCGGAAGCCAAGGATCGCCGAGTTTGAGGATTCCTCCCTCAGCCGCAGATCCCTTTTGGGTGTTGGCTGATCTCTGGCTTTTTCATGTTGGCTCCCTAATATAAGATCTTTCTCTTTTGACATCTGATCTCGGAAACGTCCTCGTAGTTCAACGGATAGAACGGAGATTTCCTAAGACAAAACCCGCGTTTCATCAGACTTCATCAGCAGTTTTCTCAACTACTCAAACTACCTGTTGCTAGTAGCTTGCACGGGAAGCTTCGTCATCTCACTTCATCAGGAATCTGCCCATTTTCATGCAGCCGGGTGACACAAAGGGTGACACAAAAACGACGAGGTCTAAGGGACAGAACTAAGCCGGGCTCGCCACGATCGCTTGGTAGAGCCCGCTCGACGCCGTCTTCAACTACCCCACGCTGGCCGAGTGCGACAAGGTCGCCGCGC
>QHRA01000259.1 GCA_003221295.1 Verrucomicrobiota bacterium
AGACCCGCCCGGCTCGCTTACGATGTCGTCGCGGCGGAATTTTACGCCCTCGGCGCGAAGATGTGCCGCTGCTGCTTTGATATCGGAGACCTGCAATTGAATACCATTCCAACCGCCAGGTGTCGGCTTCGCGCCATCGGGCATGGGCTGCCGTCCGACGCATCGTGGACCACTTTCCTTGACAAGCCAACTTCAAGGCTCTTGCCACCGACTCCGCCCGTGGCTTATCTCTTTCTCGTTAGAAACAGTTCCCCTAGAAGGGGATTTTGAAGGGGACGCGATGAGTCCCCTTATTTTTTCGGACATATAATCATAGCAAACTTTCTTTTTCACGGGGTGGATCGTGAAATTCAGTGACGAGTGCCCTCCGGCAGAACCGCAAACCTTTGATATGCCCATCTTTTATCGGGGCTAATCCAGCCAGTTCTGGCGGCTCCTAAGAATTTTTCGTCCGTCCACAATTATGAAAATCGCAATCCTCGGTCCAAAACTCGCAGCTGCCACTACTCTCGCCGGCACTGGTTTCGCGGCCAGTCCACCATCGTCGCCAACCCCCGCAGCTGCGGAGGACAAACTTCAATCGGAATTCCTCTTTGATCTCGTGCTGGAAGCTCAGATGCCAACCAACCTGGCCACGGCCAACGGGCGGCCGTCTGATCGTGCCGATTTCCGATGGCACATTTACCGGACCTCGCCTCAAGGGCACGATCGTTCTTCCCAGTGGTGATTGGGTGGTGCAGCGTCCCGACGGATCTCGTCTTCTAGACGTGCGTATTTTATTACAGACCGACGACGGGCAAAAGATTTACACGTCATGGCGCGGAATCGCCTATACCCCGCCGGGTGGCGCGCTGTGGGCGCGCATTGTGCCGATGTTCGAAACGGCTTCGGCAAAAAATGCCTGGTTGAACAACGTCGTCGCGGTCGGTGTTTATCGCCCCGATTTAGGCAAAATCGCTTACCGCGTCTATCGCATCCTCTAGCAGCGAATCCCTCCCATTAACAAATAACCGAACCAGCGTGTTGCGCTTTCGCTCGCGCGCCGGCCCCCTTGTTCGTTCTCTCCTTGACAGCTTAGGAGAGTTGTAATATCCCTAAGTTACTTAGGAGATGCTGTGAATCGCCACCCATCCAGTCGGACCCGCAAAGTTTGCATTATTCTGGCAGCACTATTTACGGGTTTGCTTGCAAGTGGACGACTGGCTGGCCAGGCGCCCACTCTAACTTTGGTAAAAGCCGGCCACTTGATTGATCCCCGCACCGGGAAGGCGCTTTCACCGGCAGCGGTGTTGATTGAAAGCGGCAAAATCAAAGAGGTGGGCCCGCCTGAGCGGATACAGCCGCCGGCAGGCGCTAAGACGATCGACCTGGGCAACGCAACCCTGCTGCCCGGGCTGATCGACAGTCACACGCACTTGCTGGTTGACCCGATCGGCCCAGCGGAAGTCGAGTGGGCGCGTCACTATAACGGCGCCTTTCTGCCGGGGCTCTTGCTGGCGATTGTCGAATCGCCAAGCAAACGAGTGTTGATGGGCGCGCAGGCGGCTCGGGAGGATCTGGAGAGTGGCATTACGACCGTTCGAAATCTTGGTCACTCTGGCATTGATGGTGATACTGAATTGCGTGATGCGATCAACGCCGGCCGCGTCGTTGGCCCAAGGATCCTGGCTTCTGGACGCAAGCTCATCACGCGAAGTGACTACGTTCAGAACCTCAATCCCGCTCTGGCCGACGCGATCCTTGAGCAGGAGTTCTTACTAATTGACGGAACAGACCGCGCGCGTCAGGCAGTCCGGCAGAACGAGTTCCAAAACGTCGACGTGATCAAGGTTGCGGCTGATGAAAATCTCACGGTTCCTGAACTTGGGGCGGTTATTGAAGAAGCGCACCGCAAGCACCTCAAGGTCGCCGTCCATGCCGTCGACAAGACCAGCATACAGACCTCGATCGATGCCGGCGCAGATTCCATCGAGCATGGCAACGAGGCAACCGACGCGCAACTCAAGCAGATGCACGACAAAGGCATCTTTTTCGACTTCACACCCACTTCCTATGGCGACTTTTTTACAAAAATTTTCGATGGAACTATTGCGATGTCTCTAAAGCTGCGACCTGAGCGTCGAGGTTCCGATGAGCGCACCCGGCAGCGGTACAACGATCTGGCGCAGCAGCTTTTGAAGGGAGCGGAATTCCCAGACGCGTCCGATGAGAGCAGGGATCGGGTGTACGACAGCTTGGTTCAGCGGGTGATGAAGTCGGGCGTGAAGTTTGCGGCGGGATCCGACATGGGCTGGTTCTACCCCGGAAAAACACGCGGCGAGGCGTCGATATCAAGATTTCCAACTTTGCATAAAGCCGGGATGCCCTCCCTCGACGTGATTCGTGCCATTACGACCAACGCCGCGGAAATGTTGGGCTGGCAGGATCGCATCGGCGCGGTTGAGCCGGGGAAATTTGCCGATCTCGTCGCCGTCTCCGGAGATCCGCTCGCCGACATTAGCGAGCTGGAACGGGTTCGGTTCGTAATGAAAGACGGACCAGCCGTCAGAAACGAGCTCGGCCCCCGCTAAACATGAAACGAAATGCTTTTCTTGCGATCGCAATTGGCGGTTTGAGCGCAGGCTTGATCGATCTCGCGCAGGCTTTGGTTTTATTTGGAACAAGAGTCCCTTTCGGCATCGCCGCCGGGTTAATCGGCCGGCAAGCAGCCCATGGAGGAGGTGCTGCCGTTTATGCGCTCGGTATTTTCCTGCATTTTTTCATCGCGACTTCAGCGGCAACTGTTTACTACGTGGCGAGCCGCTGGCTGAAATTTTTAACCGAGCATTGGTTTATCTGCGGTTTGTTCTACGGCGCCGCTGTCGATCAAGTAATGACGCTAATCGTTTTGCCGCTCTCGGCTGTGCATGCGCGTGGTCCTTACAAACTTCACGACCTGCTTCTCGGCATTGGTGTACACATGATCACCGTCGGGCTCCCGATTTCTTTCAGCGTGTGGCGGTTCGGCAGAGACGCGGCGGTCTCGATCAGTTCATCACGCATGTCTCGTTAGGTAAACATCATTTCGCGCACCGCTCTCAAACAAAGCCACGAATCACTCAAATGAAACAAATAGGAATCTTACTTTTGTCAGCAGTCCTCATCTTTGCCGTGACCGGATTCGGACAGGACACAAGAAGCGCCGCGGACGCGGGCCCCACTGCTGGAGACGCAGTCTATGCACGTCCCGGACAGTTAGTTTCCGCGGCCGACGGCGCTCGATTGAATCTCTACTGCATGGGGAGCGGCTCGCCCACCGTCGTCTTCGATTCAGGATGGGGACACTGGGCGCCAGCGTGGTCGAAGGTGCAGCCACAGATCGCCAAGTGGACGCGCGCCTGCAGCTATGACCGTGCCGGCACGGGATTTAGCGATCCGGGTCCCATGCCGCGCACCAGCGTGCGCATTGCGAAGGAACTACATACGGCGCTGCATCGTGCCGGCATCGCCGGGCCCTACATTTTGGTGGGATCCGCTTTTGGCGGCGACAACGTACGCACTTTTGCCGACCTGTACATGGGCGAGGTTGCGGGGCTGGTAATGGTTGACGCTGATCCCGACGACCTCGAACCGAGGGCGATGCGAGAAGAGGCACATCGAGCACATGCTGGGGTTCCCTCCGGTTTGCGCGATTGTCGAAACTTGATTGCCGAACACAAACCGTTGCCGGCTCAACCGTCAGGTTCTGGCCGGCCACCACAGACCTGCGCTCAGCAGTTTTTTTTCCGGGGTTTGCCGGAAGCTGAGTGGTCTCCAGAATTGAACGCCAAAGTATTGGAAATCGCGCAAACCAAAGTTGCCATGTATGACGCTTATTCTTCTGAAATGGAACAAACAGCGGCGGACGAAACCTATCTGCAAGAACACCGCCGCTCATTCGGCTCGCGGCCCATTCGCGTACTCACCAGCGGCAATCACGGTGTCGGCCACTTGGAGGAAAAGCCCCCGGACACGCCGAAGCACCTCAAATATGAGCAGGAGACCACGCTGGCCCAGGCGCGCTGGCTCGGTCTGTCTTCGAACGCTAAACAGATCTTCGCCCGCAATAGCTCGGAATATATCCAGCTCGACGAGCCGCAGACCGTGATCAACGCGATCCGCGAGGTCTACGACCAAAGTAAGCAATCACTGTCACAGAAATAAGCGGCATTAAAGTTCAATTGAATTGAGAGGAGTCACTTGAATGAAACAGATACCTGGAAAGATTATGGCTATAGTTGGTTCACTAGCCGCCAGTGCTGCAATTGCAGCATTCGCCTACCAAAATAATTCGGCGGAGCAAGCCCGGATCGGGATCGGACAGCTGCACCAGTTGGATGTCGAAGCAACTTTATCCGACAAAGCTGATGAGTTAGCCAAGTTGTGGGATAGCGAAGCGGTTCGCATTCAACCCGGCCGGGCAGCGGAGGTCGGCAAACCAGAGATTTACGCGAACGATAAGCGGTGGGAATCCAAAGCGGATAGACCAAAGACGCTTTGCTACAAATCAGAAATAAAAGACGTGCAGATTGTCGGTGATTGGGCATTCGAATGGGGCTATTTCTCCTACAAGGACTCGTCCAATCCAAAGCCGATGCGAGGAAAAGTGTTGAGAGTTATGAAGCGACAGACAGACGGCTCTTGGAAGTTCGCTCGCGTCATGGGTTATTCAGAGAAGCTTGATTCCGCTGCTCCCATGTCGAACCCGTGCGAATAACTAAACCTGGTAGTAGGGAAGAATGTGCTCATAGCAGCGTTTCTTGTGCTCGGGCTCGGCGCCGCCGCCGAGGCCAACCATCCGGACTTTCCATTGTCATGACTGAGTCCGTCATCTCGATCGCGAGCCAGCAATAGCGGTCCGTCAAGATCGACATAATCCGCGGTGCTGGCGAGAAGACGAGCGGGAGCCCGAGGCCTGCGTGGCAATTTTCGCAAACGTGATCGGAGTCAACGAGACACCCGACCGCCGCCAAATCGCCTTCCTTGAACTTGCGCACTTCGCGCCCGACTTTCACAACGCGTCCTACAGTTTCGTGATTGGGCACGCAGGGGTAAATGGTGCCACCCCATTCGTTGTGCACGCGAAGTGTGCGGCTCGGAGAGTTAACAGGTATTCGCCTCGTTATGGCGAGTCACCGTGTAACAGCGTTGTTATTCGAAAAGAATGCCGTGTTCCCTAGTGGGTATCGCTCAGTTCGCCGAGATCGTAGCCGTTTATAACAGGACTAATCACCACGGCTCAAGAGCGCTACAACGCCTCACCTACATACCCTCATGGCTGGCAATGCAGGCCTCGCACTGAATATGCCAGCTTCTATTATCGCCTCAGCACGTACTGACCGTGAATCCAAACCTTACGACCATGCCGCCATATCCAATGTCCCGGCCTCCAAACATAATAGGCACGGCCGACGTAATAACCGGCGCCACGCGTATAATATGGCCGATCGCCAATCTCCACTGAGACGGAGCCTGGGTAGCCATAGCCGGGGTAGCCGTACCCGTAGCCGGGACCATATCCCGAGTAACCCGCGCCGTAGCCGTAGCCGGATCCGTAGGCCGGGTATGCGCCATAGTAATCGGCACATCCTCCTGCTCCGCACGCAATACAGAGGAGAAGAACCGAAAGAATCGGCCTCATCCGTCTGGTTGCCCTTCCCTTCCCGGAGGAAGCCATCGCGGGGTGATCAACAATAGTCATACATCTATGGTATTCGGATTAGGGAGAGGTTTCACGTGCTTGACTTAGCGATTGGGGCGGCCAACACGGCTACTCAGTCGGGGCCTGGCCCTATTTCGTGTGATTCGCTCTTCACCGTGGCTCAGGCCCTGATCGAAAGATTGAATCATTAGTAAGATGGCGACGCTGAATCGAGGTCGGCGATCAGATGTCAGAGATTAGCCCGATTCACCAAAACTGATCCCCACATGCCAGTTTTTCCGGTTTCCTTACCCTCTGCCTTTAGAAACTCGACGCGTTGAGGCCGTCAACTGGAAATTTACCATCGAATTAAAAGGGTCTTTGTTGGAGAAGAAGTGGGGCACGACTGGTGGCCGAAAATCAGTAAAGCTAAAGGATTGATCGCGAAGAGCGCAGCCTGCAAGTCGCGCTTACCGTCATTGTCTCATTCAGCATAGCAGTGAGACGCTGAAGCTCGAGACTCCTTTTATTAGATTTATTACACGCCTTGTTGCGCGGCGGCAGACACGGTCGTCGAAACGTGCGCGATCTTCGATGGCATCATCGCGGCCTGACGACCAAACTGCAGGACCGCAAAGATGGTACTGACGATGAGGAGCGTGTAGATCAGGGTTTCAACGCGTTGTTTTTCCTCCGAGCGCACGAGAAGCGCATAGGTAGATTCGAATGCTTCCGGATTAGTAGAGATTGTTTTCATAATTGTGTCTCCTTTTGTCTATGAGATGCAGCAACCCAGCCAGTCGGATTCAAGATTTCCGATAAAATTTATGCTAATCTCATTAATCAGACGCCGCTGAGGACCGGTTTTGTCTGGATCGGGACGAAGTTTATAATGGCGTTTTAACGCCGCAGGCCCGGACGGCGCACCAACCAATCCAAGCCTCAAAGGCACAGAATAGCCCTATCAGAACAAAAATCGCCGCGAGCACAGATGCTTCCGAGATCAGACAGGCACCGGCAAGGAGGAAAATGACAGCGATTCCACCGCGGGCGACACGGCCTTTGTTATCGATGTTCGGTTTCATTCAAGGAAGGTGCGGGATTGCGGCGGGAAAAATAGATGCGTTATGCCGCGGTGGCTAGCGATAGGATTAGGCATTGGACGTCGATGGAACCGGGCGAGGCCCTCGGCTTGGCGGCTCAGGTGGCGGTAACGCTGGCCGGGTTTGCGGGTGTGGTAGTGGTTTTTCGCCCACACTCAGTGCATCAATGGTCCAACGTAGACAGGTTTCGTCTCCGGCTGTTGCTCAATAATTCAATCCTGCCTCTGGCCTACGCTGTCATCGGGATTTTTCTGCTCGCGATGAGGCCGCCGCCGGCATCGATCTGGCGGTGGTGCAGCGCGGTGGCCACGCTTTGTCAGCTCCCGTTTGCGATTTTTAATTTCACCACCGTGCGCAAGTTTAGCGCAGTTGAATTCAAAGGCGTAAACAAGTTGTTGTTCTTTCCGCTCTTTGCCGTCGGAATCGCTACGATTTTGCTGCAGCTCTACAACATTGCGGTCTGGAATTGGTTTTGGCCGTTCTTCGCCGGGATCGTCGTCCATCTCATCGCCGCAATGTTGCAGTTTATGCGACTGGTTCTTCTGCCACGACCCAATGAGCCGCCAGCGGAGGGCGCGTAGCAAATTTTGAACGACAACGACGGCAGAGCCGTCTAGGTTCCCACTATGACTAAACTCATTGCGCTAGTAGCGGCAGGACTCTTTGTGGCGGGCACGATGTTCGCTGGCGAACATGGCGATTGCACCAAGCAAGCCGGATACAAGGGGAAGATGGCTTGTGAGGTTTCATTGGCCAGTCTCAACCTGACACCCGAGCAGAAGACAAAGATGGATACGGTGATGGCTCAGCATGAGAAAGAGGGCTGCACCGAAGCGAGCGAGGCTAAATACATGCGGGAGGCAAAAACAATCCTGACCAAGGAGCAGTACGCGAATTTCGAGGCCGAGTGCAAGAAAAGCGACAAAGATAAGACTCAAACTTAGGTAAATCGTTAAGCCGTTAAATCGGCGAGTTAGATTAAAACTTCGCGCCGCGTAAAAGACTAAGTCTCACGCGGCGCGTTTGGTGTACGACTTCGTCAGGTTATCGGTTATCAGTTCTCAGTTAGTAGGAAGCATGGAGGGAAGAGGGTGAATCGTGAACCGTGAATCGTGAAGAGAAGAGGGAGGAGTTAGAAGAACTGAATCCTGAACCCTTAAAACCTAAAGCTTAAAACTTAAAGAGAGAGGATTAAGCGCGCAGAAGCGTGAGATGCAGAAGTTCCGCGGGCGCGCGTACTCGCAAGGGAAACCAATTGCCTACTCCATTTGAGACGATCAACTTGCTCGCTCCCTTGGTATAAAGGCCGGACCAGTAGCGAAACAGCGCCGGCCCGAACCCACATTGCTCGTTTAACATAAGCTGTCCACCATGGGTATGGCCGGCGAGGGTGAGAGGAACCGATGCTGCCGCCGCCGCATCGAAGGCATGCGGATGATGCGCCAGAAGGATCGGAAAACTTTCCGGCTGGCGCTGGTTGAGGAGCTGGCGCACCGCGGCGGCGATAGCCACATCCCTGTTCTCGCGGGCCCTCGTCCAACTTAAGCCAAGCAGTTGTAGCGCCGTGCCGCGGACAGTGATCACGACCGATTCATCGAGAAGAAATGGAATGCCCGAATCTTTCATCCGGCGTTCGAACTCGGGACCATTCTCGATCAAATCGTGATTACCTTCGATCAGGTAAACGCCGTGGCTGGCCTGCATGGATCTAACGAGATCGAGACCGTGGTCAAGATCCGCGATAGCGTCATTAATCAAGTCGCCGGTAAGAAGAACGAGATCGGTGCGTAATTCGTTAACAACCCGGACCACCTCGCGCAAGACGCGGCCGGAGGTGAACCGGCCGACATGCATATCGCTGATTTGGGTGATGGTTAGCCCGTGAAGATCGCTTGGCAAACCAACGATCGGTAGAACGAAGCGGCGAACGCGAAATTGATCGAGCTGTCGCATCGCAATGGTGGCGAAACTGAGGTTGAAGAGAGGCGGCGCGGCGGCGAGGGCGACTCCGAGAAACTGGCGCCGGCTCAATGCAACGTTTGCATCCACGGACGCCGGGTTGGAATTACGCAGGCGCCGAGCGGTTCGGATAAGAGCCGCCATTGCGAGAATCGGCGAAAGTGCAATTGCCAGCAGCAAGAGGAGTGGCAGGAAAATCATGTGCCAGATGAAAACCGTTGCCATCGCGAACTTTGAAAACAGGGCCATTGATTCTGCGTGAGCAAAGCGCTGGGTCAGCAGCCAGATCAGTCCCGCTACTTGCGCCAGAGCAAAAATGGTAACCCCAATGCGCGCAAAGGTCGGTTTAGCGATTCGCGCCGAGATCGCCCACCAGAAGATGTCGAGAGCGAACATGGTGCCGATCAAGGCGAGGACGAATCGCATCCTTAAAAGATAGAGCTAAAGAGCCAAAAAGCTCGGAGCGTGGAATAGGGAGGGCTGGCGCCTCTAATTTGAAGCTTGGTTTTGGCGGTATTGAGCCATCCGAAAATTGGGATAAATACGAATATTTATAGGAGGTTAACTATATAATGATACCAAAATCAATGATCGCATTAGGGGTCTCAGTTGCGCTCACGGGCGTAACGCTGGCCGGAGATCCGCATACGTCGGGTGTTAAGGGACAACCAAATCAGTCCTGTGAGAACCCACAAACCATGACGACGCCGGGAAAATCTTCCACGGCTCGTGGCTCGGCCTTCAACCCGAGCGGGATCGCAGGAATGAATTATGCCGGTGAAAAATCGGTAAACTCGAAAAATCCGAAGTCAGTGAGCCAATACGACGTTGCCTGCTTCCAGCAATCCGCCAGAGTAGCTCGGCAAACCACCAGGGCATCATCCGGGCACCGACACTGACTTTTAGATCGTCAGTTCGAAATATTCGCGCATTAGAGGTGACATTTTCGCCAAGCGGCGGGGGACTACCGTGTTCCCCGCCCGCGCCGAATAGTTGGCGCCTCGTCATTGGAGACATCGTCTGGTCTTGCGGTTTCTTCAATAAGAACGATTCGATGGTTTAGAAATGCGCGCCCGTGGGGATTCGAACCTCAAACCTTCTGATCCGTAGTCAGATGCTCTATCCAGTTGAGCTACGGGCGCCCGGGAAGCGCTAATTTGCGGAGGAAGGCGGAACGGTCAAACAAAGCGCGAAAAATGAAAAAATTCAAGACCGCTTTTGAGTTCAGAATCGATTAGCTGCCGCAGGGCTATGGAGTTGATCTCGCGAACACAACCACCCTACAGTCAAAACCGACCGAATCGGATTGCTTCCGATACAGGTCACCAAATTATAAGCCCACGTCTGTTCACTCGCGAAAACAGCGCAACCAGAGAATAACTATGAATGAGCAAAGCCCGAATGGTCTTGACCTCGATCCCGGCATAACGCGTCGGAAATTTCTCGGCACGACTGCTCTCAGCAGCGCGGCGCTGCTGACGGGAGGACTGGCCTCACTGCCTTCGCTGCTGGCAAAAAAAGCGCCACTAAGCGACGAACCATTTATTGAAGCCACGATTCCTCAGCTTCAAGCCTTGATGGCTTCCGGCCAACTGACAAGCCGGCAACTGACGCAGGGTTACATCAGACGCATGCAATCGCTTAATCCGCTGCTGCACTCAGTCATCGAAGTAAATCCAAATGCCATTGCGATCGCCGCCGGTCTCGATAACGAACGCCGCCAAGGACAAGTTCGTGGTCCGCTCCATGGCATTCCGCTTCTCGTCAAGGACAACATCGCAACTGATGACCAAATGCAGACCACAGCTGGATCCCTCGCGATTTACGGCAACCACGTGCCTGGCGATGCTGTGATTATTCAGCAATTGCGCGCAGCCGGCGCCATCATTCTTGGCAAATCGAACCTGGGCGAATGGGCAAATTTCCGGGACGATGAGGCTGAGACCTATCCTCTAGCAGTCGGTTGGAGCGCGCGCGGTGGGAGTACGAACAATGCCTACGACTTGAGTTACACATCGTGGGGGTCAAGCTCTGGATCCGCTAATGGTGCTGCGGCGAATCTCTGCGCGGCGGCGATTGGCACGGAGACCGATGGATCAATCACAGGACCGTCGGCCGTTGAAAACATCGTCGGTCTGAAGCCGACACTCGGTCTTGTATCGCAAGACGGAATCATTCCGATCGCTCACGAGCAGGACACGGCTGGACCGATGGCGCGCAGCGTCACTGATGTCGCGATCCTGCTTGGAGTGTTGCAGTCGCCGTTTGGTGAAGTGCTTGGACATCAGTTGCCCAGCGATTACACGCAATTTCTCGATCCGAACGCACTCGATGGCGCAGTGATCGGACGCGATGTGCGCTTTTTCGATTACAGCTACTACGGCAGCGGCATTCCGGGTGATGAGCTGACCGTCGCGTTTGCGGAAAATGCGCTGAGCGTGATGGAAAGCCTCGGGGCGACTGTCGTTGACGTTGATACGGGGGACGTATTCGCTTATAGCGGCGACGAGTTCACTGCGTTGCTGTATGAATTTAGAGCGCAAATCGCGGACTACCTCGCGACGCTCACGCACACCGATATGCACACGTTGGCCGACCTGATTGCGTTCAACAACGCGCATTGTGTGCAAGAGATGCCCTACTACGACCAGGACGTATTCTTATTGGCGGAGCAGTTCCCAGGTTATCCGAACGATCCCGCCTACATCGCCGCGCGAACGCATGCCCGCACTGCCGCGCGCTCTGGCATTGATAGTGTAATCAACTCGGGTGTCGATGCGATCGTCGCTCCGCACTTGACTAACTCGACCGGACC